>NZ_JBIJDC010000045.1:0-32546 GCF_044344315.1 Zoogloea sp.
CAGTCACGCCTCACTGGCGATCTGCTCGATGTCTGGCAGGAAGATGTGGTGGCCTGCCGGGACGAGATGCAGCTGATCTCGACCCGTCTCGAGTCTGAGGGCATCAGCGTGGACATCGTCTATGGCCTGGATGTGCTGGAGCGCTGCATCGCCCGCATGGAGGCCATCGTGGCGGTCATGAGCACCGGGCGGGAGGCGCCGGGGCCGGTGTTGCTGCTGCTGCAGCAACTGGCCTACGCCGCCCACGATAGCACCAGCCTGCGTCACCTGGTGCGCAGTAACCTCCAGCGCCTGCAGCGGCGCATCGTGGATCGGGCCGGCAAGACCGGAGAGCACTACATCGCTGAGACGCCTGCCGACTACCGTCACATCTGGATCGCGGCGGCTGGTGGCGGCATGCTCACGGTGGGCACTGCAGCCATGAAGATGGCCATTGCCGGCGCGGGACTGGCCCTCTTCATGGAAGGGTTCGCGTCCGGCCTCAACTACGCCGTGAGCTTCCTGATCCTCCAGGCCCTTGGCTTGATCCTCGCCACCAAGCAGCCGGCCATGACCGCCGCGGCCTTTGCCGCGATCATCCGTGACCGCAAGGGCGGCGAGCGCCTGGAGGTGATCGTCGACTACGCCACCTGTATCTGTCACTCCCAGCTGGCGGCCACCATCGCCAACGTGGTGGTGGTGGCGACCGGCGCCTACGCCTTTGATGAGATGTGGCAGTGGATCACCGGGCATTCCTTCCTCAGCACTTCCGAGGCGACTTATGTCTTTCAGGCTCTGAGCCCGGTGGACAGCGGCACCGTCTTCTATGCTGCCCTGACCGGCTGCATCCTGTACCTGGCTGCCCTGGTGGGCGGCTGGGTGGACAACTGGGCCGTCTATCACCGTTTGCCCCAGGCGATTGCGGAGCACCGGCTCGGCTTGCGCTTCGGGCGCTTGCGCATGATCCGCCTGGCCGGGCTTGTGTCACGCAACATGTCGGGCTGGGCCACCAACATCTCCCTGGGCCTGATGCTGGGCATGACACCGGTACTCGGCAAGTTCTTCGGCCTGCCCCTGGATGTGCGTCACGTGACCCTCAATTCCGGCATCCTGAGCCTCGCCACCGCGTCCCTCGACGTGGAGTGGGTGGGTACGGGGCTGTTGTCCCTGGCGATCCTCGGCGTGGCGGTGATGTTCGTGCTCAACCTGGGGGTCAGTTTTGCCCTGTCCCTGATGACGGCCGTGCGCGCCTACGATCTGTCCCGGGATGATCTGCGTGATCTGGGGCGTCGCCTGTGGCACCGCCTGCGCACTCGACCGCGGGATTTCATCATGCCGCCGCGTCGTCCGGCGGCACCCGTCTCCGCTGCTTAACGATCCCGGCCGGGGCGCCTCAAGCTTGCGTTCCGGCCGCCGTTAATCCGGCACAACATCAGGCATCACCCGCCCCGCCACTGGCGTGCGTGCCTGTTCCAGCCCTTGCCGTCCACGAGTCCCGCTGCGGCTGTTGCCGCCTGAGAGTCCAGCATGAACGCGCCAGAACGAAACCTGCACCTGAAAGCGCCCGCGTCGGGTGAGCTCGCCCGCATCGTCCGCGTCAATGAAGAGATAAAGGCCATCGTGTCCACGGCCTTCCGGATCAATCTGATGGCACTCAATGCCATCTTCCTGGCCAAACGCGCCGGCAACGCAGCCCTTGGCTTTGGCGTGCTGTCCAACGAATTGCGTCGCTTTGCCCAGGAGCTCACCCGCCACATGGCTACCCTCCGGGACATGACTTCCGGCTCGGTCGGCAGCGTGACCGGGGTGGTGCAACATCAACGCACCTCGGCCATCCTGGCCGAGGCGATCCGCTTGAGCGGTGACGGTGTGCCCGGTGTACGGGAAGCCCGCCGCCGCGGCGCGGCACGTCTGACTGACCAGCAGGCCCGTTTGCGCTCCCTCGACCTGCGCCTGCGTTCGGCGGTGGAGGAGACGCAACAGCTGGTCGAACTGGGCGGTGTGCTGGCCCGGTCGGCCAAGATCGAAGCTGCCTATGGTGGCTCTTTCAGCCCGGCACTGATGCAGGTTTCAACGGATTTCGCTGAGGTCATCGCCCAGATCAAGCGGTCGCTGGAGATACTCGGCAAGGAACGCCTTGTAAAGGACTAGGACACATGAAGCAGGCCCACTGTATCTATCAGCAGGATGAGCACCGCTGGCTCGCCATTGCCCGCGATGCCACCAAGCCGGGTTACCTCATCGACACCAACGAGTACGTGGTGGTCAGCGGGGAAGAAGCGCTGTTGTGCGACCCCGGCGGCATCGAGATCTTTCCGGCGGTCTTTTCGGCCCTGTCGGCCGAGTGCGATCCGACCCGTCTGGCTGGCATCTTCTCGTCTCACCAGGACCCGGACATCATCTCGTCCCTGGCCCTGTGGCTGGAGTTCAAGCCCGATCTCAAGTGCTACACCAGCTGGCTGTGGCAGTCCTTCCTGCCCCATTTCGGTGGCCACGAGAGCACCTTCGTACCCATCCCTGATGCAGGCATGACCATCCGCGTCGGTGGGCTGGAACTGCAGGCCATCCCTGCCCATTACCTGCATTCATCGGGCAACTTCCATCTGTATGACCCGAAGGCGAAAATCCTGTTTTCCGGGGATGTGGGGGCAGCCCTGCTGCCGGCGGACCATAACGGGCTGTTCGTGGAGGATTTCTCCCGCCACATCCGTCACGCCGAAGCCTTCCACAAGCGCTGGATGGGTTCAGACCGGGCCAAGCGCGACTGGTGCGAACGGGTTTCGCGCCTCGAGATCGACATGATGGTGCCCCAGCACGGGGCGATCTATCAGGGGGCTGACGTGCAGCGCTTCATCAACTGGTTTGCCGCGCTGGAAGTCGGCGTTCTGCGGGGATAAAGTCGGGGGCCCGCGCTGGCGGGCCCGGCGTCCCGATGGGCGTGTCGCCGGAACACTCGATTCGAGGCGACATGTACCTGGCTCTCAAGCACTTTCATATCACCTGTGTGGTTCTCAGCATTGCCGGCTTCACCCTGCGTGGCTGGTGGTCCATTACCGGCTCGCCCCTGCTGCGGGCCCGGCTTACCCGCATCCTGCCCCATCTCGTCGATTCCTGTCTGCTGCTCAGCGCCATCGCCCTGGCCTGGATGGCGGGCTTTGTTCCGTTTGTGGATGGCTGGCTGACGGCCAAGATTGTCGGCCTGCTGGTCTACATCGGTCTCGGTGCCATCGCCCTCAGGCCGGCACGGCCGCGCCCCCAGCGTGTGCTGGCCGTTGCCGGTGCGCTGGCGGTGTATTCCTACATTGTTTCGGTGGCGGTCACCAAAAGCCCGCTCGGCTGGCTGGCCCTCACCTGAGAGTCAGGCTGAGGACCAAGCCGGGAATCAGGCCGTGTGGTGGTTGAGGATGCGCTTGAGGCCCGGCGTATCCAGGATGCGGATGTGCTTTTGCTGGACGGCCACCAGGCCCTCGTCCTGGAAGCGGGAAAAGGCGCGGGAGACGGTCTCAAGCTTGAGACCGAGGTAAGAGCCGATTTCGTCCCGGGTCATGCGCAGATGGAATTCCGACGGTGAGAAGCCCCGGGCCGTGAAGCGCTGGGACATGTTGAGCAGGAAGGCGGCGAGGCGCTCTTCGGCCCGCATGGAGCCGAGCAGCATCATGACGCCATGATCGCGGACGATCTCCCGGCTCATGATCTTGTGGAACTGGTGCTGCAGGCTCTCCACCTGGCGGGAGAGCTCTTCCAGGCGACTGAAAGGGATGACGCAGACTTCGCTGTCCTCAAGGGCAATGGCATTGCAGGAGTGTTGTTCGGTGCTGATGCCGTCGAGGCCCAGCACTTCACCGGTCATCTGGAAGCCAGTGACCTGATCGCGCCCGTCTTCGAGGATCACGTCGGTCTTGAAGGAGCCCGCGCGAATCGCGTAAATGGCCTCAAAGGTGTCGCCGGAACGGTAAAGATGCTGCTGCCGCTTGATTTTGCGGCGGCTACCGACGAGCTCATCGAGCTGGTTGACCTCACCCGGATCGAGGCCGAAAGGAAGACACAGTTCCCGCAGGTTGCACTGGGAACAGGCCGTCTTGATCTCCACCACCGTCACCGGCACTACCGATTTCATCTGCACGCGTAATCACCTGAACTTTGCGGTTAAACCAAGGTTTGGAGCCCTTTGATCCACGTCAATACGATTTTTTGACGATTCTGCGATTGTCTCGTGCAACCAACAGAAGTGCTTCCATGAACACTACACAAAAAGATCTGATTTTCGACCCGGACCTCATTCGCAAGTTCGATGTGAATGGGCCGCGTTATACGTCCTATCCCACGGCTGACCGCTTCGTCGAGGCATTCAACTCCGAGGCGCTGGGGGACTGGCTCGGGAAGCGCACGATCGGCGGAATCGGCAAACCGCTCTCATTATACTTCCACATCCCCTTCTGCAATACGATCTGCTACTACTGCGCCTGCAACAAGATCATCACGAAGGACCACGGTCGCTCGGCCAAGTACCTGAATTATCTGGAAAAGGAAGTTGATCTCCAGGTTGCCAGCCTGGAGGGGCCGCGGGAAGTCCTGCAGCTTCACCTGGGCGGGGGCACGCCCACCTTCCTGTCCCACGACGAGTTGCGCCAGTTGATGGCGATCGTGAAGAAGCACTTTACGCTGGTGCCGGATGGCGAGTACTCCATTGAGGTCGACCCCCGCAAGGTGGATGAAGCCACCGTCGCCTTGCTCGCCGAGCTGGGCTTCAATCGCATGAGCGTCGGTATCCAGGATTTCAACCCGGATGTGCAGAAGGCCGTCAATCGGGTGCAGAGCGAAGAGGAGACCAAGCTGGTCATCGACGCTGCCCGTGCCCATGGTTTCAAGTCGGTCAGCGTGGATCTGATCTACGGCCTCCCCAAGCAGAACGTCATCAGCTTCAACCGGACGCTTGAGCAGATCCTGGCCCTGTCGCCCGATCGTCTGTCCATCTACAACTACGCCCACCTACCCAGCCTGTTCAAACCCCAGCGACGCATCGTGGATGCCCAGCTGCCGTCGGGCGAGACCAAGCTGCAGATCCTGCAGCTGGCCATTCGCCGGCTTACCGAAGCGGGCTACGTCTATATCGGTATGGACCACTTCGCCAAGCCGACCGACGAACTCACCACGGCCCAGCGCCAGGGGCGGCTGCATCGCAACTTCCAGGGTTACTCCACTTACGCGGAGTGTGATCTGCTGGCCTTCGGTGTGTCCGCCATCGGCAAGGTTGGCCCTACCTACGCCCAGAACGTAAAGACGCTCGACGAGTACTACGACATCCTCGATTCTGATCGCCTGCCGGTGCTGCGCGGTATCGAACTGACTCCGGACGACCTGCTCCGCCGAGCCATCATCCAGGCCTTGATGTGCCACTTTGAGCTGTCCATCGAGTCCATCGAGATCGCGCACCTGATCGACTTCAGACGGTACTTCGCCGCGGAGTTGGCCGATCTGCAGGAGATGGAGAAGGGCGGGCTGCTGAAGATCGATGAGCAGTGGATCTCCGTGCTGCCGGCCGGTCGCATGCTGGTGCGTGCCATCGCCATGGTCTTCGATCGTTATCTGCGCTCGGATCGGGAGCGCACCCGCTACTCCAAGGTGATCTGAGCAAACCTGCCCGGTCGGCACCGGGCTAGAATGCCAAGGCAAATGCGATTTCCGGCGCCCCGTGCTTTTGCGGGGCGCTTTGCTTCTAGGTCTGGAACATGCCCGAAACCGGCTATCTCGCAGTCTTTCTGATCGGCCTCCTGGGGGGCACCCACTGCGTCGGCATGTGCGGAGGCATCGTCAGCGCCCTGACGGTGAACACCGTCCGAATGCCCGGCGAGTCCCGGCGCGAGTGGCCGCTGCACCTGGCCTACAACATCGGCCGGATCGCCAGTTACACCCTGGCGGGGGCCGCCATGGGCGCCATCGGCACGGTGGGGATGCTCTTCAATGACATCCTGCCCATCCAGCTTGGGCTGTACGTGGCGGCCAACCTGATGCTGATTGCCCTGGGCCTCTATCTCACCGGTTTCACCCGGGCCCTGTCCGGCGTCGAGCAGCTTGGACATCGTCTGTGGTCGCGCATCCAGCCCCTGACCCGGCGCTTCCTGCCTGCCCGTACCGTGGCCCAGGCTCTGCCTCTCGGGCTGCTGTGGGGATTTCTGCCCTGTGGCCTGGTGTACAGCGTGCTGGCCACGGCACTGGTTACCGGTGCGGCCGAGCGTGGCGCCATGCTGATGTTGGCCTTTGGCCTTGGCACCTTGCCCAATCTCCTGCTGGCGGGCCTGCTGCTAAAGCGCCTGAAGGACGTCGTGCGGAACCGCGCGGTGCGTACGGGGTCTGGACTGGTGGTGCTGGCTTTTGGCGTGTATGGCCTGGTGACGGCGCCAACCCTTGGCAGCAACCTGTGGAACGGGGTCGTCTGCCACTTCTGACCCGGACAGGGAGCGGTACTGTGAGCCAGGACGTGCATTACGATTTTTCCGTGAGCGGCATGACCTGTGCAGCCTGTGCCGCGCGCCTCGAGAAGGTGCTCAACCGGCTCCCCGGCGTCGAGGCGAGCGTCAATTTTGCCGCAGAGACCGCGCGGGTGAGCGACACCTCCGGGGTGATCGAGCCCGCGGCAATCGTTGCTGCCGTGGCGAAGGCTGGCTTCACCGCCACCCCCGTGACCGTTCGCGACCGGGTGGCCGACAAGGCCCGCAAGGCAGTCGAGGCGGCTACCGAGCTGCGCCTGTTCTGGCTGTCGGCCGGGCTCAGTCTTCCCTTCCTGATCCAGATGGTCGGCATGCTGGGTGCCGACATGGCGAGCGGCCACCACGCGGATCTGCTGCCGCGCTGGCTACAGTGCCTGCTGGCCACACCCGTGCAATTCTGGATCGGGCGGCGTTTCTACACCGGCGCCTGGTCGTCCCTGCGCGGCGGCGGGGCCAACATGGATGTGCTGGTGGCCCTGGGCACCAGCGTGGCCTACTTCTTCAGTCTGGCGGTGGTCATTCTTGATCGCCACGACCTGCATGTGTATTTCGAGGCTTCGGCCAGCATCATCACCCTGGTGCTCCTGGGCAAGCTGCTGGAAGCCCGGGCCCGCGCCCGCACCTCGGCGGCCATCGAAGCCCTGCTGCGCCTTCAGCCGCCGACGGCCTGGGTCGAGCAGGCCGGGCAGCTGGTCGAGGTGCCGGTGGAGCAGGTTGTGGTAGGGACAGTTTTTGTGCTCCGCCCCGGTGATGCGGTGCCGGTGGATGGAGACGTGCTGGAGGGGGAGTCGTCTGCCGATGAAGCCATGCTCACCGGCGAGAGCATCCCGGTGGTCAAGGCGCCGGGCGATCAGGTCTTTGCGGCCACGGTGAATGGTGATGGCGTGTTGCGCTGCCGGGCCACTGGCGTCGGTTCCGAGACCTTGCTGGCGGGTATCGTGCGTCTCGTCGAGCAGGCCCAGGGCGGCAAGCCGGCGGTGCAGCGTCTGGCAGATCGGGTTGCTGCGGTCTTCGTGCCGACAGTGGTGGTCATCGCCCTTATCACGTTTCTGGGCTGGTGGTGGTTCGGTGGCGAGCTGGCCCCGGCGCTGGTCAATGCCGTCGCCGTGCTGGTGATTGCCTGCCCCTGCGCGCTGGGTCTGGCTACGCCGACAGCGGTGATGGTGGGCACGGGACAGGGGGCTCGCGCCGGCATTCTCGTGAAGAACGCCGAGGCGCTGGAACTGGCCGAGAAGATCAAGGTGCTGGTGGTGGACAAGACCGGCACGCTCACCGAAGGCCGGCCTGCCGTCCTGGATGCAAGGATGGCCGCCGGTGTCGTACGCGAGGATTTGCTGGGCCTGGCAGCAGGGCTTGAGCAGACCAGCCACCATCCCCTGGCTCGCGCGGTGGTGGCTGCCGCGCAGGAGGCCGGCGTGGCGCTGAGCCTGCCCGAGGCGGTTCAGGCCGTCAGCGGCAAGGGTGTCACCGGACGGGTGGGTGGCCGGATGGTGGTGGTGGGGTCGCCCGATTTTCTGGCCGCCCAGGGTTCGCCCCTGCCGGCAGACCTGCTCGATCCGCTGCTCGCCGCGGCGCTGACGCCGGTGGGTGTGGCTGCCGATGGCAGGGCCTTGGGTGCGCTGGGGCTTGCCGACCCCTTGCGTGCCACCTCGAAGGCGGCCGTGGCGCGTTTGCAGGGCCTGGGGGTAAGGGTGGTGATGCTGACCGGCGATCACCCGGCGGTGGCAGCGCGGATCGCCGCAGAAGCAGGCATCACCGAATTCCGCGCCCAGGTCATGCCGGAAGGCAAAGCCGAGGCGGTCGCGGCGCTGCGTGGCGAAGGGCTGGTCGGGATGGTCGGAGACGGGATCAACGATGCGCCGGCGCTGGCGGCTGCAGATGTGTCCTTCGCCATCGGGGCGGGCTCCGATGTGGCCATCGAGGCCGCCGACCTGACCCTGGTGCGCAATGATCTGGCCGGGGTTGCCGATGCGATCTCCCTTTCCCGGGCGACCCTCGGCAAGATCCGCCAGAATCTGTTCTTTGCCTTTATCTACAACATCCTCGGCATTCCGGCGGCTGCCTTCGGCTTGCTCAACCCGGTGATTGCCGGCGCGGCGATGGCCATGAGTTCGGTGTCGGTGGTGAGCAACTCCCTGCTGCTCAAGCGCTGGCGCCCGGGAAAATCAGACTGAAAGGAAACATGATGGAAGAAGTGCTCATCAAGGTGGCCGGCATGAGCTGCCAGGGCTGCGTGAAGAACGTGACCGGCGCGCTGTCGGCCACGCCGGGCGTGGCCAGCGTGGCGGTTTCGCTGGAGCAGGGCGAGGCGAGAGTTGGCTATGATCCGGCCCAAGTGTCGGCCAACGCCCTGCGCACGGTGGTGGAAGACTGCGGTTTTGACGCAAGCTGAGCGGATTTCCGCCATCAGGGTTTATCCGATGTGAGCACTGCTCACATATAATGCTGCGCTGTCTTACATCTAATAACGGGAGGTAGTGATATGGGTTTCGATCAGGTCAAGGCCGGCAAGGACGTTCCGAACGACATCAACGTGATCATCGAGATCTCCGCTCAGGGCGATCCGATCAAGTTCGAAGTGGACAAGGATAGCGGCGCGATTTTTGTTGACCGCTTCATGGGTACGTCCATGCGTTACCCGATCAACTACGGCTACGTGCCCCACACCGTCGCCGGCGATGGCGACCCGGTGGACGTGCTGGTGGTCACCCCCTTCCCGCTGGCGCCGGGCGTGGTCATCCGCTGCCGCCCCGTCGGCGTGCTGAAGATGGAAGATGACGGCGGTGTGGACGCCAAGGTTGTGGCCGTTCCCGTCTCCAAGCTGACCCCGCTGTACGACAAGGTCCAGACCACCGACGACCTGCCCGAGCTGCTGATGAAGCAGACCGTGCACTTCTTCGAGCACTACAAGGATCTGGAGCCGGGCAAGTGGGTCAAGATCCTGGGCTGGGGCACCGTCGAGGAAGCCAAGCAGGAAATCGTGAACGGCCTGGCTGCTGCTGCCAAGTAAGCGTTCGCTTCTGCTGCTGAAAGGGCCCGCTGCATGCGGGCCTTTTTTATGCCTTTCAGACGGCCTGGCCGGCAGCGTGGCCCGAGGCCCAGGCCCACTGGAAGTTGTAGCCCCCTAAATGGCCGGTGACGTCCACGACTTCACCTACGAAAAACAGACCCGACACGTCCCGTGCCTCCATGGTCTTGGAGGACAGGGCACGCGTATCCACCCCGCCCAGGGTGACTTCAGCCTTGGCGTAGCCGAGGGTGCCGTTGGGCGTGATCGCCCAGCCGGACAAGGCAGCGGCGATGGCGTCCAGCTCCCGGGCGTTGAACTGGTGGGTGGGTTTGTTCCAGCCCCGTTGTTCGCACCAGGCCTGGGCGAAGCGCTTGGGCAGGCGTTCGGTGAGCAAGTTGGCCAGCAGGCTCTTGCTGCGGGCGCGTTCCCCCAGCCAGTCGCGGACGTTCTCTGCCGGAAAGAGATTGACCGTGACCTGGGTGCCGCCGTCCGCCTCGCCGTAGTCCCGCGCCTGCCAGTAGGACGAGGCCTGCAGGATCACTGGCCCCGACAGGCCGCGGTGGGTGAATAACAGGTTCTCCCGGAAGCGTCCCGCGCCGCATTCGGCCACCGCGTCGAAGGCCATGCCGGAGAGCTCCTTGTAGATGGCGAGCTCTTCGGGTGGCAGGGTCAGGGGCACCAGGGCCGGCTTGGGGGGAATGATGGCGAGCCCGAACTGTTCCGCAATCTTGTAGCCCAGGGGGGTAGCGCCGATCTTCGGGATGGCCAGCCCGCCGGTTGCCACCACCAGGCTGGCGCAGGCCATTTGCCCCTGACTGGTGTCGAGGATGAAGCGTGTCTCCGGCGTGTCGCCGGCGGCCAGCGCCTGGAGCGTGCACGGCATGGCCCAGCTCACGGCACCGTCTTCGCATTCCGCGCGCAGCATGTCGATGATGTCCTGGGCCGAGTCGTCGCAGAAGAGCTGCCCATGCTCGCGCTCGTGCCAGGCAATGCCGTGGCGATCCACCAGTCCGATGAAATGCGCCGGCGTGTAGCGGGCCAGGGCCGAGCGGCAGAACTGGGGGTTGCGCGACAGATAGTTCGCGATCCCCACGTCGAGATTGGTGAAGTTGCACCGTCCACCGCCGGAAATACGGATCTTCTCGCCCAGCTTGGGGGCATGGTCGAGGATCAGCACGCGACGTCCGCGCTTGCCGGCTTCGGCGGCACACATCATGCCGGCGGCGCCGGCGCCGATCACGATCACGTCGTAACGGGAAATCCTGGCAGGGTGGTTCATGGCGACAGGGCGAACGGAGCGATGACGGGCCCGGAGGATAGACCGCGGCTTGCGTTACGGCAAACACCGCGCAGAACGTCATTTGCAGCATTGTCTTCCCCTGCTAGGCTTCCGGGATGCAGGAATGCTCGCCCGCGCAACTGGCGCGGAGAAAAAGGGACACGACGAGATGGGACAGAAAGTGCGCGTAGCCGGTCGGCCGGCCAGGTGGGCACTGTGGGGCGCAGGTGTTTTTGCGCTGGTGGGTGTGGTGGGTTTCCTGGTTGCCCCACCACTGGTCAGGTCGGTGGCGCAAAGCACCCTGTCCGATCTGCTGCATCGGCCGGTGAGCATTGAGGGGGTTTCCATCAATCCCTACGCCCTGTCGGCGGAAGTCCGTGGCTTTCGCATGCAGGAGCGGGACAGCGATGCGACGGCGGCCAGCTTCACCTCCCTGTATGTCAACGTTGAGCTGGAATCCCTGTTTCGCGGTGGGGTGGTTGTCGAGGAGCTGAAGCTTGTCGAGCCGGTGGTCAGCGTGATTCGGCTCGAGGGCCGGCGCTTCAACTGGTCGGACGTGATCGACGAGATCCTCAGCAAGCCGGACGATGGGTCTTCCAGCCACTTTGCCGTCCATAACATCCGCGTTGAAAAGGGGCGGATCGATTTCGACGACAAGCCCGAAGACAGCAAGCATGCCTTGACCGAGCTGGAGCTTGGCCTGCCCTTTGTCTCCAACATGCCATCCCATGTATCCACCTTTGTCGAGCCCCTGCTGGCGATGAAGGTGGATGACGCTCCCTTTGAGGTTCACGGCAAGGCCCTGCCGTTTTCTCCCAATCGCGAATCGCTGGTCAATCTGCGCATCGACCGTTTTGATCTGACCCGCTACGTGGATTACATCCCCGTGGAGAAGACCTTCCGCCTGCCCGGCGCGCGCTTCTCCAGCGACCTTGAACTGCGCTTTGCCCAGCCGCCCAATGCGGCCCCCGATCTGAGCGTGAAAGGCACGCTGGGCCTCGATGACGTGGAGATCCAGCATGCGGACGGCCGCCCGGCCATCAAGCTGGCTGCGGTGCGCGTAGGGATCGACAAGCTCGCGCCCCTGGCCGGCGAGCTGGCCCTTGGCACGGTGTCCATCGACAAACCCGACCTCAGCGTGAGCCGCGGCCGGGATGGTCAGCTGAGCCTGCTGGCGCTGATTCCCAAGCGGCCCCCCTTGCCTTCGGACAAGCAGGCTGCGCCCGCCGCGCCATCTTCCAATACGAAGCCCTTTGCCCTGTCCCTGGCCGAGTTCAAGCTGACGGGCGGTCGGGTCCACATCATCGACGAGCTGCCCGCCAGCCCTTACCAGAAGACCCTGCAGGATCTGCATGTATCCCTGCGTCAGTTGCGCCTGCCGGGCAGCGAGCCGGCCGCGCTGGATTTCGGCTTCGGTACAGGATCGGGTGAGACCTTCGAGCACAAGGGCAGCCTGGCGGTCGAGCCGCTGAAGGCCAGTGGCACGCTGGTGGCTGCCGGTGTCGATGTGCCGGCCCTGACGCCCTATCTTGAAGCCGCGCTCAAGCAGGCCGAGGTGCTGTCGGGCAAGGTCGATGCACGTGTGGCTTACGACGTGTCGCTGATCGGGGGAGAGCCCAGGATCGGGCTCAAGGCCGAGTCCCTCAAGCTGAGCGACCTGAGTGTCCGCCTCAAGGGCGAAAAGCAGCCGCTGGCCCGGCTGGGCCTGCTCGAGCTGCGGGATGCGGAGGTGGATGCCGCCGGCCACAAGGTGACGGTTGGTGAGGTCGTGGGCAATGCCACGCGGATCGGCCTGGTGCGGGGCAAGGATGGGCTGTTCAATGCCCAGCGCCTTGCTGGCGAGACACCTGTCGGGAGCCGGGCTGCGCCGGCAAAGACTGTCGCGTCCGTCCCCGCCGGTGGGGGCGCTACGGCAAAGGACTGGCAGGTGGAGGTCAAGCGTGTCGCCCTCGACGATTGGGGGGTGAGGCTTGAGGATCAGACCCTGGCCCCGGCCGTGGTGCTCAAGGTCGAGCCCTTGAGTTTGAAGGTGGAGGGCCTGTCCACAGCTAAGGGCAGCAAGGCAAGACTGAATCTCCAGACCTCGGTGAACAAGCGCGGCCACGTCGGTGTTGTGGGTACGCTGGGTCTGGCGCCGCTGGCAGGCAGCCTGGACCTGGACCTGAAAACCGTGGATCTGGCCATGCTCCAGCCCTACGTCACCGAGAAGGTGAAGATTGCGATCACCCGCGGCAATGTCACCTCCCGTGGCCGGCTGGCCTTTGAACTGCCGGCGGCCGGCGGTGGGGTGAAGGGCGGCTTCAAGGGCGCACTCACGGTGGGCAACTTCGCCTCGGTGGACAAGCTCAATGCCACCGACTTCCTCAAGTGGAAGTCACTGTACTTCGGCGGCATGGACATCCGCCTGTCGCCGCTGGCCGTGAGCATCGACGAGATTGCGTTGAGTGACTTCTACACCCGGCTGATCCTGGACGCCCAGGGCGGGCTCAACATCCGCGAGATCACCGCCCAGCAGGCGACCGAGAACAAGGAAGCGCGTGAGGCTGCCACACCTGCCCAGCCCCTGCCGCCCATCCTGATCAAGCGCATCACCCTGCAGGGGGGCAACATCGCCTACAGCGACCGCTTCATCCGCCCCAACTACGACGCCAACCTGACAGGCATGGGCGGGCAGCTCACGGGGCTGTCGTCCGACCCTGGCACCATTGCCGAGCTGGATCTGCGGGGCAGGGTGGATAACGCCGCGCCGGTGGAGGTGGTCGGCAGGCTCAACCCCTTCCGTCAGGACAAGGCCCTCGACATCCACGCGTCGGTGAAGGACTTCGAACTCTCGGGCGTCTCCACTTACGCGGCCAAGTACGTGGGCTACGGCATCGAGAAGGGCAAGCTGTCGGCCGACCTCAAATACAAGGTCGAGGATCGCAAGCTCACCGCCACCAATGAGATCTTTCTGGATCAACTGACCTTCGGCGAGCAGGTGGACAGCCCGAGCGCCCTCAAGCTGCCGGTGCTTCTTGCGGTGTCCCTGCTCAAGAACAGCCGGGGCGAGATCGACCTCAAGCTGCCGGTGGGTGGCTCCCTGGACGATCCCGAGTTCAGCGTCGCGGGTCTCGTCGTGAAGGTCATCGTCAACCTCATCGGCAAGGCCATCACCTCGCCCTTTGCCCTGCTTGGTTCGATGTTCGGCGGCGACAGCGAAGAGTTGGCCTGGTTGGACTTCGATCCCGGCTTTGCCCGGGTGCCGGAGGCGGAGGAGGCCAAGCTGAAGGCCATCTCCCGCGCGATGAATGATAAGCCGGGCCTCAAGCTCGACATCGCCGGGCGGGTGGACACCCTGAATGACCCCGAAGGGCTCAAGCGCGCCCTGCTGCTCGGTAAGGTCGAGGCCTTGAAGGTGAAGGACATGGCCAGGAAAGGCGAGTCGGTGGAGGAGGGGGGACGCGTGTCCGTCTCGCCGGCTGAATACCCTGCGCTTCTGGGCCGGGTCTATGCCGGCGAGAAATTCCCCAAACCTCGCAACATGATCGGCATGGCCAAGGATCTGCCCGTGCCCGAGATGGAAAAGTTGATCCTCGCCAGTATCCAGGTGGGGGACGACGAGTTGCGCCTGCTCGCCCAGCAGCGTGCCCAGGCCGTCAAGACTTGGCTGCTGGAGCAGGGCAAGGTGCCGGCAGAGCGTGTCTTTCTCCTCGCCTCGCGTAGCGGTGACGACGGAAAGCACCCCAAGGCCCGGGTGAGTCGGGTCGATTTTTCCTTGCGCTGATCCACAGGAGGAGTTCATGAGAGTGGAAAGACTCGAAGCCGCTGAACGTCAGGCCGCCTTGGCCGGCTTGACGGGCTGGCAAGTGCTCCCCGAGCGGGATGCCATCCACAAGGTTTATCGTTTTGCCGACTTCAATACGGCCTTCGGCTGGATGAGCCGCGTCGCCCTGATGGCGGAGAAGCTCGACCACCACCCGGAATGGTTCAATGTCTATGCTCGCGTGGAGGTGACCCTGAGCACCCATGATGCGGGCGGCCTGACTGCCCTCGACATTCAGCTCGCCCGATTCATGGATGCCGCTGCTGCGCTATGCGGCAGCGCGGCATGATTGTCTGCGCCGACGGTGCTAACCTTCGGCCACCGGATCTGTAGTTTTCAGCGATTTCGGCGTTCATGGAGTCCGGGCCGACAAGAATAATCCGGACAACCCGAGGGAGAACACAGCTGATGCATCTGACGTTTGACTGGAGCGGAGCCCTTCGTCGTTCACGCGTGCGTACCGACGTGTTCGGGGAGGAGCAGGCTGAAAGCCGGCGGACCTGGAAGCGCTTCCCGTATGGTGACCGGATTTACCGCTATGGCGGCACGGCACTTCAGAGCAACTGGTCGCGCCTGCACCGCGGCGACCGGGAACCCTATCCTTCTGCAGAAGGCCTGGACGCGCTGCTGCAGGCCAATCCCGCCCTGGCGCCCAGTGTGCCGGCGCCGGACCTTGTCGTTCCCGTACTCGAAGATGCCTGGCGCGCCTATCACGCCGGTGACTTTGCCGATGCGGTGGACCGGGGGCTGGCGGCTGGCCCGGTAGGTCTGGTGGTTTCGGCACGGGCTGCAGCGGTTTATGCCTCGCATCTCGAAGAGAACGAAGCCCGGCGGGTGGCGATTTTGCGCGACGTGGTGGAGTCCTGTTCCGCACTCGTGCAGCTGGCGCCCAACTGGGCCAGCGCCTGGTATGTGTATGGGCTGGCCCTGGGGCGATTCAGCCAAAACATATCGGTTGTCCGTGCGCTTGCCCAGGGCCTGGGGGGAAAGGTCCGTGAGAGCCTGCAGAAGGCCATCGATCTGGAGCCCGGGCATGCGGATGCACACGTGGGTCTCGGTGTCTATCACGCTGAAGTGATCGACAAGGTGGGGGCAATGATGGCTGCCTTCAGTTACGGCGCCCGCCGAGAAGCCGTCACCGAGCATTTCGAGGCCGCGCGCGCCCTTCATCCCCAGTCGCCGGTTGTGCTGGCCGAATATGCGCGCTCAACGGCGCTGGCCTTCGGTGGGCTCGACCAAGGGCGGGCCCATCAGATTTTTGGTGAAGCGGCGGCCTGTCAGCCTGCTGACGCCCTGGAACGCCTCGATGTGGAGTGGGCCCTCGGCGAAACCGAATAGGCCCCGCTGATCAGACCTTGGCGCGCACGAGGCGCGCCTTCTCCCGAACCCAGTCGCGTTCCTTCTCGGTTTCACGCTTGTCGAACTGCTTCTTGCCCTTGGCCAGGCCAATGCTGGCCTTCACCCGGCCCTTGGTGTAGTGCAGGTCGAGGGTGACCAGCGTGTAGCCGGCACGCTCCACCTTGCCGATCAGCTTGGCGATCTCCTCGGCGTGCAGCAGCAGCTTGCGGGTGCGGGTCGGATCCGGGTGAATGTGGGTCGAGGCGGACTCCAGCGGCGTGATGTGCATGCCGACGATGAAGATTTCGGCACCGCGGATCACCACGTAGCTTTCCTTGATGTTGGCGCGCCCGGCGCGAATGGCCTTCACCTCCCATCCCTCCAGCACGAGGCCGGCTTCGTACTTGTCCTCGATGAAGTAATCGTGGAAGGCCTTGCGGTTGTCGATGATGCTCATTGGCGTAGGTTTGAACGGACGCGTAAAATCGCGCATTTTAACAGCTCGGTAGTCCGCCCGCGTCCCGATGGCAACCGTCAAGAAAATTGTCCTGATCGAGTTCACGCCGACCCAGATGTTCGATCTGGTGGATCGTTGCGAGGATTACCCCAAATTTCTGCCCTGGTGTGGAGGGAGTGAGGTGCATGCCCGCGACGAAAAAGTCACCAAGGCCACGCTCCACATCAACTATCACGGCATCAAATCCCATTTCAGCACCGAGAACGACAAGGACTATCCAAGGCACATGCACATCCGCCTGACCGATGGCCCTTTCACGCATCTCGATGGCAGCTGGGATTTCACGCCCCTGGGGGATGCCGCCTGCAAGGTCGAATTCAACCTGCACTACGAGTTCTCCAGCCGTCTCATCGAGAAGGCGGTCGGCCCGGTGTTCAGTCACATTGCCAATACCTTCGTCGACTCCTTCGTCAAGCGTGCAGGGCAGATCTACACCGGGAACTGATATGAGCGATTCCATCAACGTACTTGTCTGCTATGCCCTCCGGGATCGCCAGGAGATCGTGCAGCTGCGCCTGCCCCAGGGCAGCACCGTGCAACGCGCCGTCGAGGCATCGGGCCTGCTCCAGAAGCACCCCGAGATCGACCTTGCGAAGGGCAACAAGCTCGGGGTCTTTGCCAAGCTGGTCAAGGCAGATACCGTTCTGCGGGACAAGGACAGGGTCGAGATCTATCGGCCGCTGATCGCCGACCCGAAGGAGGTGCGACGCAAGCGTGCCGAAGAGGGCAAGGTCATGAAGAAGGGTGGCGGGCCGGCGGAAGACGCCGCCGCCTGAAACCCGCAGGCCGCGCCGGGCGGCCTTACTTGCAGTTCTTTTCCAGGGTGGCGCGGGTGTGCTCTGCTTCGGCGGTGCGCTCGTCGTCACTCATCATGATCACCTCTCCGGCATCGTTGTAGCGGCCCATGCGCTGTCCGCCGCTCACGCCTGCCAGGTATCGGCGCAGATCTGCGCACTCCTTCTGCTTGCGTTCGTCCTCAATCTGGTCCTTGCGTGCCTTTTCTTCGGCTTCGGCGGCTTCGGCCCGGCGCTTGCGGAAGGCCTGTTCCTTCTCCGCGTAGGTCTCGCCGACGGCCGGCCGTGGGGTGCCCTGGGCAGCCGGCGCAGTCGGTGCCAGCGGCGCCTGACGTAGGGTCCGCGCCTTGCTGCCCTCGGAAGGAGGGGTGTCGGAGTAATGAACCCGGCCGCTGGCATCCTTCCAGCTGTAAATGCTCTGTGCAGCAGCAGAGGTGGCCGTGCAGAGCAGCAGCATGGGAAGCAGTTTGTGGAACATTGGGGACTCCGTAGGGACAAAGCTTTTGCCGGTAGGCGGCAAGCTACGTATAATACGGATTTGATTCAAGGGATTAAAGCTATGCGAGTGATTCAGAAGGCGCTGACGTTCGATGACGTCCTTCTCATCCCCGCCCATTCGAGCGTTCTCCCGCGCGACGTCAGCCTCCAGACGAAACTCACGCGCAACATTACCCTGAATATTCCCCTGGTGTCCGCTGCAATGGATACCGTCACCGAAGCACGCCTCGCCATTGCGCTCGCGCAGGAAGGCGGGATCGGGATCGTTCACAAGAACCTGACCCCGAGACAGCAGGCGGCCGAAGTGGCCAAGGTAAAACGCTTTGAATCGGGCATCCTCAAGGATCCGATCACCATCCCGCCGACCATGACGGTTCGCGAGGTGCTCACCCTGACCCGCACCCACAAGTTCTCCGGCCTGCCGGTGGTGGATAACGGCAAGGTCATCGGCATCGTCACCAACCGCGATACCCGCTTCGAGACTAATCTCGATCAGCCCGTCTCCGCCATCATGACCCCCCAGGCCCGCCTGGTCACGGTCAAGGAAGGGGGTAGCCTGGATGAAGCCCGCGCCCTGATGCACAAGCACCGCCTCGAGCGCGTGCTTGTACTCAATGATGCAGGCGAGCTGGCAGGCCTCATCACCGTCAAGGACATGATGAAGTCTACCGAGCATCCGCTCGCCGCCAAGGACACCCTGGGCCGCCTGCGTGTCGGCGCGGCCATCGGCGTCGGTGCCGGCACCGAAGAGCGTGCCGAACTGCTGGCCGAGGCGGGTGTGGACGTGATCGTTGTGGATACCGCCCACGGTCACTCCCAGGGCGTGCTCGATCGGGTCACCTGGGTCAAGAAGAACTTTCCGCAGGTCGAAGTCATCGGTGGCAACATCGCAACCGCAACCGCCGCGCTGGCGCTGGTGGAAGCCGGCGCCGACGGCGTCAAGGTCGGTATCGGCCCGGGCTCCATCTGCACCACGCGCATTGTCGCTGGTGTGGGCGTGCCCCAGATCACGGCGGTGGACAACGTCGCCACGGCGCTTGCCGGTTCCGGCGTGCCGCTGATTGCCGATGGTGGCATCCGCTACTCCGGCGATATCTCCAAGGCCATCGCGGCCGGCGCCAACGTGGTCATGCTGGGTGGCCTGTTCGCCGGTACCGAAGAGGCTCCCGGCGAGACCGTGCTGTTCCAGGGCCGTTCCTACAAGTCCTATCGTGGCATGGGCTCCCTGGGCGCGATGCAGCAGGGCGCCGCCGACCGTTACTTCCAGGAGAACGACGGCAACGTGGACAAGCTGGTGCCTGAAGGCATCGAAGGCCGTGTGCCCTACAAGGGCGCCGTGACGGCGGTGATCCACCAGCTGATGGGCGGCCTGCGTGCCTCCATGGGCTATGTGGGTTGCGCCACCATCGACGAAATGCGCTCCCGCGCCGAGTTCGTCGAGATCACGTCGGCCGGCATCCGCGAGTCCCACGTCCACGACGTGCAGATCACCAAGGAAGCGCCGAACTACCACGTGGATTGATCGATCCCGTGTTGCGAAAAAGGGCAGCCTTCGGGCTGCCCTTTTTCGTTCCCTCGGGTGTGTCATGGCTGACGGGTATCATCAAGGGCTCCGCGTCATCCCGCTGAACCTATCGCGCCGAGCGCACTCCACATCTCCATGCTGACCCGAACCTATCAAGACTCCTCCTCTGCCGCGGCCGCTCTTGCGCCGGTAGTCGAGGTAAGCGGCCTGTGCCGCGCCGTCACTGCCGACGACGGCAAGGCCCTGCGCATTCTCGATGATGTGTCCTTTCGCATCGTGGCGGGCGAGGCCGTGGCCATTGTCGGTGCTTCCGGCTCCGGCAAGTCCACGCTGCTCGGTCTGCTGGCCGGGCTGGACGAACCGAGCAGTGGCGCCGTGCATATCCGTGGACAGGACCTGTTTGCCCTCGACGAGGACGGACGGGCCGCCCTGCGCGGCGCCTGCGTGGGCTTCGTTTTCCAGTCCTTCCAGCTCCTGCCGGCCCTGACCGCCCTTGAGAACGTGATGCTCCCCCTGGAGCTGGCCGGTCGCGGCGATGCCCGCAAGGAAGCAGAGCTGTGGCTGGGCCGTGTCGGGCTCGGCGCCCGCCTGGGGCACTATCCGCGCCAGCTGTCGGGGGGCGAGCAGCAGCGCGTCGCCGTTGCCAGGGCCTTCGCACCCCAGCCGGCGCTGGTGCTCGCCGACGAACCCACCGGCAACCTGGATGTGGCCACCGGCGACGCCGTGATCGAGCTGATGTTCTCCCTCAATGCCGAAGCCGGCACGACCCTGGTGCTGGTCACCCACGACAACGCCCTCGCCGCCCGTTGTGGCCGGACGCTGCGTCTGGCCGCGGGGCGCCTTGTAGAAGGGTGATCCCGAGGAAACACCTAATGTGGGCGACGGAAGTCGCCCCAGCAGGGAAGGCCTTCTCCGGCGTCGTGTAGGGGCGACTTCAGTCGCCCGCGGACGGTCAAACATGACCACGGCTTGCATCGGACGATCAAGCCGTGAAACCGCTCAGCACCTGCCCGGAGCCCGTCTCAGCCCAGCAGAAAAGCACTTTCCTTCAGGCCGCAGCGCTTGAGAACGCCGCGCGCCGCACTGATGCCGCTGCGCACCGCGGCTTCCAGGGTGGCGGGGTAGGGCGAGGCCACGTAGTCTCCGGCCAGCCACACGCCGGCTTCCGGTGTGCTCGTGGTGGGGCGGACGACACCCGGTGTGCAGGCGAAGGTGGCCCGCTTTTCGGTGATGGTCTTCGACCACTTGAGGGGAGGCAGGCGCCCAAGGGCCCCCTGGAGCTCGGACACCAGGGCGATCTCCAGCGCCTCCTTGCTGATTTCCTGATGGGTGCCGCTGGCGCTGATGACCACCCCGACAAGCCCTTCCGGGCCGCCCAGCGCTGCCCGGTCGAAGGCCCACTGGCCGTAGCCACCGCTGAGACCGATCATGGGGTCGGGGAAATGCACGGGGCCGTCAAAGGCCAGCCAGCTGGTGACGATGGGTTCATGGCGGAGGGTGCCAATGCAGGCGGTCACCGGCGCCATGGCCGGCAGGGCTTCCACCAGCGCGGCCACGTGGTAGGGCGCCGTGGCGATCACCACGTGATCGTAGAGGCTGCGCCACGGGTCGCCGTCCAGGCGGTAGCCGTCGTCGTGGCGTTCGATGGCCTTGATGGGCTCGGCCGTGCGCACCTGATGGCCGCGCATGGCCAGCCAGCGCGAGGCCGGCACCGGAAAAAGTTCGGACAGGTCCACCCTCGGGATCAGCAGATCCGAGGCCGAGGCTGACGCGGCCAGGCTGTCCTGCAGTACGCGGGCAAACACCTGGGCCGAGGCCTCGCTGACCGGCGTGTTGAGGGCGGCGATGCATAGGGGCTCCCAGATCAGCCGGCTCAAGGTGTCGGTCTGGCCGGATTCGGCCAGCAGCGCCGCCACCGGGCGATCCGGTTCGACGCGATAGGCCTGGCGCTTGAGCTGCCCCATCAGGCGGGCCATGGCGCGCTTGTCGGCCCAGCTCAGGCCCTTGGCCCGCAGCAGGCCGAGGGCCAGGTGGAAGGGGGCGGGGAGGGGCGCGGCACGCAGCTCGCACAGGCCCGGATAGACCAGGGCCAGGCGCCGGGTTTCCAGAACGCCGGGCTTGACCCCCACCAGGCGCAGCATGCGCAGGGTCTCGGCGTAGGCGCCAAGCAGGATGTGCTGGCCGTTGTCGAGGCTGTAGTCGAGCGTGTCCACCACCCGGGCACGTCCGCCCAGGGTGCGCGAGGATTCGAAGAGGCTGACCCGCGCGCCGCCGCGGGCCAGGGTGACGGCCGCCGCAAAACCGGCGTAACCGCCACCGATCACGGCCACCTGCGGGGGCGAACTCATCCCTTGAACCAGGTCATGCCCGCCAGCCAGATCTTGCGCAGGGGTGTGAGGGAGGTGCGCCGGTCAAGGACGAGGAAGCCGTCGGCCTCGATCTCGTCGAGCAGGCTGCGGTAGATGGCGGCCATGATCAGCCCCGGGCGCTGGGCCTTGCGGTCTTCGGCAGGCAGCTGGGCGAAGGCTTGGTCGTAGAGCTGGCGGGCCCGCTCGGCCTGGAAGCTCATGAGCTTGCGGAAGTCTTCCGAGTGCTGGCCATCGAGGATCTGCCGCGCCGGCACATTAAAGCGCTGCAGTTCGTCGATAGGCAGGTAGATGCGGCCACGGCGGGCGTCCTCGCCCACGTCGCGGATGATGTTGGTGAGCTGGAAGGCCAGGCCCAGGTCGTGGGCGTACTTGAGGGTCTGGCGGTTGGTGTAGCCGAAGATCTCGGCCGACAGCAGCCCCACCACGCTGGCCACCCGGTAGCAGTAGAGGTGCAGGGCCTTCCAGTCCAGATAGCGGGTCTGCAGCAGGTCCATCTGCATGCCGTCGATGATCTCCAGCAGTTGCTCGCGGGGCAGGTTGAAGCGCTTGCTGACGTCCTTCAGGGCCTGACCCACCGGGTGCTGGGGCTCACCGTCGAAGACCAGGGCCACCTGCTGGCGCCACCAGTCGAGCTTGGTCTGGGCGATCTGCATGTCGTGGCATTCGTCCACCACGTCATCCACCTCGCGGCAGAAGGCGTACAGGGCGGTGATGGCCTGGCGCCGCTCGGGGGGCAGGAACATGAAGCTGTAGTAGAAGCTGGAGCCGCTGCTGGCGGCTTTCTCCTGGCAGTAGGCGTGGGGGTCGCTCATGGGGATCACCGGGTGGCGGCGCGCCAGGCAAGGCGCAGCCAGTCTGTCTTGCCGAGCGTCGGTCGGCATTTGAAGATGTCGTAGCCCTTGGCCTCGATCTTTTCGAGCACGGCCAGCCCGCCCTGCACGATGAGGCGCAGCTCCCAACCGATGCGGCCGGGCAGGCGGTGGGCCAGGGGGGCGCCGTGCAGCATCATGGTGCGCGCCCGCTGGATCTCGAAATCCATCAGGGCGGAGAAGGCGTGGGTCACCTCACCGGCGGCAATGCACGCCTCGCTCACGCCAAAGCGGGCCATGTCGGCCTGGGGCAGGTAGATGCGTTGCTTCTGCCAATCCACGGCCACGTCCTGCCAGAAGTTGATCAGCTGCAGGCTGGTGCAGATCTGGTCGGACATGGCCAGGTTGTCGGGGGTGTCGGCCTTGTACAGGCATAGCAGCAGACGGCCCACCGGGTTGGCGGAGCGGCGGCAGTAGTCGCTGAGCTCGGCAAAATCGGCGTAGCGGGTCTTGCCCACGTCCTGGCTGAAGGCGTCGAGCAGGTCGCGGAACAGGCCGGCCGGCAGCTTGAAGGCCCGCATGTTGCGGCCCAGGCGCTCAAACATGGGGATCAGGCTGGGGTCGTCGAAGGGGCGGCCCTGTTCGATGGCCAGCAGCGCCCGGCGGTAGTCATTGAGGCGGGCCAGGCGCATCACCGGCAGGGCGTCGCCCTCGTCGGCAATGTCGTCGGCGCTGCGCGCAAAGGCATAGATGGCCTCCACCGGCTCGCGCAGGGGCGCGGGCAGCAGAAAGGAGGCAACCGGGAAGTTCTCGTAGTGGTCGACGGGCATGGGCGCGCGGAGTATACCCTGCGCAGGTAACGGAACCGACCGTTCCCGCCGCCCTCTGATACGCCATGCTCGAAATCGAAAAGCTGTCCCGCCATTTCAATGGCCGCACCGTGCTCCGGGACGTGTCCCTGCAGCTTAAGCCCGGCGAATACGTGGCCATCGTCGGGGAGTCGGGGGTGGGCAAGTCCACCCTGCTCAATCTCGTCGCCGGCCTCGATCGGCCCGATGGTGGTCGCCTGAGCCTGGACGGGGAGGACTACGGCCGCCTCGACGAGGACGCCCTGACCCGCCTGCGCCGGGACAAGCTGGGCTTCGTCTTCCAGGCTTTTCACGTACTACCCCACCTGACTGTCGCCCAGAACGTGGCCCTGCCCTTGTGGCTGCAGGGCCTGGATGCCGCCGCCGCCGCGGCGCCGGCCCGGCAGTTGCTGGACGCGGTAGGCCTGGCCGAGCGGGCCGATTCCTGGCCGCGGGAGCTCTCCGGCGGCGAGATGCAGCGCGTCGCCATCGCCCGGGCCCTGGTGCATCGCCCGCGCCTGGTGCTGGCCGACGAGCCCACCGGCAACCTGGACCCAGCCAACGGCAACAAGGTGCTGCACCTGCTGGCCACACGCATCCGCGAGGCCGGCGCCATTGGCATCCTGGTCACCCATTCCCTTGAGGCGGCCGCCACCGCCGACCGGGTGCTGCGCCTGACGCCGGAAGGCCTGTGCGGATGAGGCTGGCACCGGTCTTTCTCGGCTCGCTGGCCCGGCGCCGCATGGCCACCCTGTTTTCCCTTGTTGCCATCGTACTGGGCGTGGCCCTGGGTATGGCCGTGCAGGCGGTGCACGAGGCCGCCCTGAGCGAGTTTGGCCGTGGCCTGCGCACCCTGGCCGGGCAGGCCGACCTGCAGGTGCTCGGCCCGCGCGGGGGCTTCGACGAGGCGCTGTACCCCCTGCTCGCCGCAGCGCCGGAGGTGGCCGACGCCAGCCCGGTGGTGGAGATCGACGCCCGCCTCGCCGGGCGGGAAGACAGCCTGAGCATTCAGGGTGTGGACCTGTTCTCCCTGGCCCGGGTGACACCCCGGCTGCTTCCCCGGGCGGTTGACGAGGGCGAGGGCGAGCGCTTTGGGGCCCTGGCCGACGATGCCCTGTTCCTCACCGAGGGCGCGCGTCAGGCCCTGGGCGTCAAGGCGGGGGACGTGTTGCACTTCCAGGCCGGCTCGGGTCGGCTGGCCCTGCGGGTGGCCGGCGATCTGCCCGGGCTGGATGACGGGCGTCGCCTGGCGGTGATGGACATCGCCGGCGCCCAGTGGCACTTCGGGCGCCTGGGGCGACTCACCCGCATCGACCTGCGCCTGCGCGATGGCATTGCGCCCGAGGCGGCACGCGCCGCCCTTCAGGCCCGGCTACCAGCCGGGGTCGTAGTGACGCTGCCCGAGGCAGCCGAGGACGAGTCCGCCAATCTGTCCCGGGCCTATCGGGTCAATCTGACCCTGCTGGCGGCCATCGCCCTGCTCACCGGGGGCTTTCTGGTGTTCTCGGCCCAGGCCTTGTCGGTGGTGCGGCGGCGCACTGAATTTGCCTTTCTGCGCGCCGTGGGCCTGGCCCGGCGCACCCTGTTCGGCTGGCTGCTGGCTGAGGGGGCGGCGGTGGGGCTGGCCGGGGGCGTGCTCGGCGTAGCGTTGGGGCACGCTTTAGCCTGGGGGGCGCTGGCCGTGCTGGGCGGTGATCTGGGGGCCGGCTACTTTTCGGGCCTCAGCCCGCGGCTGCAATTTCAGCCCGGGGTGAGCGCGCTGTATGTGCTGCTGGGCATGCTCGCCGGCCTGGCGGGCGCCTGGCTGCCGGCGCGGGAGGCCGCCACCGTCTCGCCGGCCCGGGCCTTGAAGGCCGGAGACGAGGCCAGCGTGGGCGGCGGGCGCGGCCATCCGCGCCTCGGGCTGGCGGTGCTGGCGGCGAGCCTGCCCGCCTGCCTGATTCCGCCGCTGGAGGGTCTGCCCCTCGGGGGCTACCTGGCGGTGGCCTGCCTGCTGGCGGGCGGCGTGCTGTTGTTGCCGGCGCTGGCAGCCGGTCTGGCACGTCTGCTGCCCAGGGGCGGGCCGGTCTCGGCGCGCCTGGCCGCCGCCCGCCTGTCGGCGGCGCCGGGGCATGCGGTGGTGGCGGCTGCCGGTGTGCTGACCAGCGTGGCCCTGGCGGTAGCCATGGCCATCATGGTGGCCTCCTTCCGGGATTCGGTGGACCAGTGGCTGGGCCAGATCCTCCCCGCCGACCTATACGTGCGTGCCGGCCGGGCCAGCGGCAGCGGGCATCTGGATGAAACCCTGCAGGCCCGCATCGCCGCGCTGCCCGGCGTGGGCCAGGTGGATTTCATCCGCCACGACACGCTACGCCTCATCGCAGGCCAGCCGCCCGTGGCCCTGATCGCCCGCCCGGTGGCGGCTGACGGCAGCGATCTGCCTCTGGTCGAGCGGGCGGGTGCAGCGGGCACGCTGCCGCGCATCTGGATCTCCGAGGCGCTGCAGGACCTCCAGGGCTGGCAGCCGGGCCAGCAGGTGGACGTGCCCCTGGCCGGTCGCCGCGTGTCGGTGGCGGTGGCCGGCGTGTGGCGTGACTACGCACGCCAGACCGGTGCAGTGATGATGGACCTGGCCGACTACCGGCGACTCACCGGGGACAGGCTGGCTAACGATGGGGCGGTGCATCTGGCCCCTGGCGCCCGGGTGGACGATGTGGCCGATGCCCTGGCCGGCCTGGCCGGACCCGGTGCGCTGGAGATCGCCCGGCCCGGGGAGATCCGGGCCATCAGCCTGCGCATCTTCGACCGCACCTTCGCCGTCACCTATCTGCTTGAGGCGGTGGCCGTGGTCATCGGCCTGGCCGGCGTGGCGGCCAGCTTCGCCGCCCTGGCCGCGGCGCGACGGCGGGAGTTCGGCATGCTCCGCCACCTGGGCCTGACCCGTCGCCAGATCGGCGCCATGCTGGCGCGGGAGGGGGCCCTCGCGGCGGGCGTTGGCGTGCTCGGCGGCATGCTGGTTGGTGGGGCCATCGGCCTGGTGCTGATCGAGGTGGTCAATCGCCAGAGCTTCCACTGGAGCATGGACCTGCACGTGCCCTGGCTGTCCCTGCTGCTCTTCGGAACCGGGCTGGTGGCCCTGGCCGCCGTGGCCGCCGTGCTGGCCGGGCGGCAGGCCATGGGGCAGAGCGCCGTGCTGGCTGTGCGGGAGGATTGGTGATGCAGCGTCGCCGCTTTCTGGCTGCCCTGGCCAGCCTGGCTGCCGTACCCGCCAGTGCCACGGAGTTTGCCCCGGTGCTGCCGGGGCGCCGCCTGGCCTTTCCGGCCGATCATGGCGCCCATCCGGATTTCCGCACCGAATGGTGGTACGCCACCGGCTGGCTCAAGCTGCCCGACGGCAGCCCAGTGGGCTTCCAGGTCACCTTCTTCCGGGTACGCACCGGCCTGGGCGAAGGCAACCCGAGTACCTTCGCCCCGCGCCAGCTGGTGCTCGCCCATGCGGCCATCGCCGACCCGCGCCTCGGCCGGCTGCGCCACGATGAACGCTCAGCTCGTGTTGGCCCCGGCCACGCCGGCTTCGACACCGGCACCACCCGCGTGTGGCTGGGCGACTGGCGCTTCGAGCTTGGCCCCAAGGGCTACCACGCCCGCGTCCAGGGCGCGGATTTTGCCTACCAGCTCGACCTGCAACCCGACGGCCCGCCGCTGCTGCAAGGGCAGGCCGGCTTCAGTCGCAAGGCCGCCGACCCCCGCCACGCCAGCTACTACTACAGCCGCCCGCAGCTACGGGTCAGCGGCCAGCTCACCCTGGACGGCACCGCCCGGCCGGTCACCGGCCAGGCCTGGCTGGACCACGAATGGTCGAGCGAACTGCTGCCCGAGGGTGCCCAGGGCTGGGACTGGATCGGCCTCAATCTGGACGACGGCAGCGGGTTGATGGCCTTCCGCCTGCGCGACGCCGCCGGCAAGGCCCTGTGGTCAGCCGCCACCATCCGCCCCGCCGGCCAGACGGCGCAGGTGCTGCCACCCGAGGCGGTGCACTTCACCCCCCTGCGCCAATGGCACTCCCCCCGTTCGGGCATCGACTGGCCGGTGGCCTGGCGGGTGCAGGTGGGCGGCCGTCACTTCGAACTGCAACCGCTGATCGATGACCAGGAACTGGACAGCCGACGCTCCACTGGCGCGATCTACTGGGAAGGGGCAGTGCGGGCGCTGGAAGGTGGCCGCGAGGTGGGGCGCGGGTATCTGGAGATGACGGGGTACGGGAAAAGGATTCGGGTGGGGTAGGGGATTCGTCGAGGTGTGCAGTTAATTCATATTTCATGCTAACTTTCTATCGCGATGTTATGCGACGTCTCTATGTGCGAATGTGTGAGATAAAACAGCAAGTGGTGTGATGGCGTCTGGGTTGGTGTGTTTGCAATCGCCCACCAGCATCGTGCGATCCTTTTTGATTTATGTCGTTGAAATTTTTTAGGAGCCTTAGAGTGAAAGCCAATAGCTGCATTCTTCATCAAGTTCCTGTCATGATTCAACCGAAAACATGGGCTTGCTGGTATACATCCATGCAGATGGTCGTGGCTTACTTCCGACGACCTCATGTGAACGGCCCGCGTTTAATTGATCCATCAGAGGATTCGGAGGCTTCTCAGATTTTCAAGTCAAATCAAGGTATAGGAAATACGCCTGATGAACGTGAACGAATAGCTAAAAGGCTTGGATTTTCAGTTGGATATATTTCAATGTCGTCAGATGGCTTATGGGGTTTGCTAAGAAAGGGGCCGGTTATTTATGCTGGTCAGTGGCCTGGGCAAATGTCTGGGCATTGGGTGGTAATTACCGGTATTTCAGAGGATTTGATTGCTATAAATAATCCTGCTGTTGGTGCCCAGACTTGGGATTATGGGCACTTTGCTGGAAAGTACCTATTGCAGACAGCGGATCGACCGCTTGTTTATGTGGACTATTGATCCTGAGAAAAACGGTGTGAGAGCACAGGGCTGTCGAACCTAAATGACATAATATAATCCATAATATCTTTAACTGTCATGTACTTACGAAGCTCGTGATCACAGCGGCGCAAGTTGTGTAGTTTCCTCGTTTTTTGGGTTTCTCATGAAAGAAAAAAGGGTAGACCGCGGTCGTACGCAGATTCGGCGGAATGCGATGATCTACCCTCACGGATGGCAGCCAAGGCTGCGAGCCGTAGAACCGGATAGTTTGATACCAAAACAGTAGCGTGCTTGATTGAGGCACGCACATCACCGCACAGCGAGCCCTACGCGAATTCGGGAAAATCACCCACAGGCGGAACGCCCTTGCGTGCATGGTATGCCGAGGCAAGCCGGGTCACTGGACAACGCCTGCGGATATCAAGGCAGCGCATCGGAACGCCAGCTTTCTGGCAAACAAGCGCGTGGTGTTCAACATCAAGGGCAACGATTACTGGCTGGTTGTGGCTGTGCGTTACACCTCCACCATGATGTTTATCCGGTTTGTTGGTACGCATGCCGATTACGACCCGATAGACGCCGAAACCATATAGGAGCTGCCATGGATCTGAAGCCCATCCGAACCGAGGCCGAGCACGCGGAGGCGTTGGCCGACATTGAGCGCCTGTGGGACGCCCCTGAGGGCAGCCAGGAAGCCGATCACCTCGAAGTCCTGGTCATGCTGGTAGAGGCCTACGAGAGGGCACATTTCCCGGTCGAGCCACCCGACCCGATCTCCTACCTGGAGTACATCATGGACGCACGCGGGCTGACGCGAAAAGACGTTGAGGCTTACATCGGGCCCCGCGGCCGGGTGGCCGACATCATGAACCGGACCCGCCCTTTGTCCGTGGCGATGATTCGTCGGCTGTGTGCCGGCCTGGGACTGCCTGCTGACGTGCTGATTCAACCCTACGCCCTGCGAGACTCCATCGCCGCCTGACAAGATCAGCGCCTCGTTACTGGAAGCGCAACTGCGCGATCAGCAGATCATCCCCCTCGATGACGATAAAGGGGACATCGGGCGCTTGCGCTAGCCTTGATGCTCAGAACAGCAGCTTGCACCCCCGCCCGACAATGCTGATATCCACAAAGCTCGATCCCGTGTGCCGGGTGGGGGAGAAGTCCACCGTGTAGCCGCCCACGTCGTAGTGCTTGAGGCCGTCGAGGGCCTGGACGAGTTTGGGGCGGGTGGGGGCGGGGCCGGCGCGGCGGATAGCTTCGAGGACGATGCGGGTGGTGACGTAGGCTTCCAGGTGGAAGATGCTCGGCCGGGTGCCGGCTTCGCCGAATTTGGCCATGTCCTCATGGAAGCGCCGCACCACCGGAATGGCGCTGTTGCCGAGGTTGGGCATGACCTGGGCGACAACGACGCCGCGGGCGGCGTCCTCGCCGGCCACCTGGCACAGGGTTTCGGCGTTGCCATAGGACACGGTGGCTAGCTGGGCCGGCAGGCCGCCGCTGCCGCTCCGGTAGGCCTTGAGGAACTCGCCGGCCAGCTGGGCCGGGATCACCATGTAAATGATGTCGGGCCTGGCCGCTGCCACGGTTTTGACGGCAGCGGAGAGGTCGGCCTTGCTGCCCATGGGCAGCGCGACCCGGGCGACGATCTGCTGGGACTTGCCGCTAAACAGGGATTCCAGGGTGGCCAGGCCGGCGGTGCCGAAGGGGATGTCGGCATAGACCACGGCGACGCGCTGCTGGCTGGTGGTGGCGGCGTGTTCGGCGAGCTTGCGGTACTGCTCCACATCGCCGGCCCGCACGTGGTAAACGTAGGGATTGATGGGGGTGCGCAGGGGTTCGGCGCCGGGGATCACGCCGATGACCGGAAATTTCTGGGTTTCGGGAAACTGTTCGGCAAGCAGGCGCGTCATGGCCGGTGAGCCGACGGTCATCAGCGCGGCCAGCGCATCGGAGGCGGCGGCTTCGCGAAAGCGGGTGAGGGCGGTGTCGGCCTTGTATTCATCATCCAGGTTGCGCAGCACGAGCTGCTTGCCGTGGATACCGCCGGCGGCGTTGGCGGCCTTCAGGGCCAGGCGGATGCCGGCGTTGTATTCGGTGGCTTCCCGGGTGACGGGGCCGCTGAGGGGGGCGACGTGGGCGAGGGCGATCTCGCTGGCGGCTGGGGCGGCCTGGGCAAAGGCCAGGCTGGCGCCCAGCGTGCCTGCACGGAGCAGGGCGCTGCGGACTCTTGTCATTATTTTGTCTCCTTGGGGGGGGCCGGGTGCCCGGGTCTGGTGGGCGATGGCGGCGGGGCTGGCGGATGCCCCTGTTGTTGTCGGAAAGCCCCGCATCATACTTTCGTTAAGGACATTTGCGTATTCCGCCTGCCGGGCTGGCAATTGCCCCTTCCGCTTTCACGGTCTTCGACTTGAAAGCCCCGTTTCACCCCCCATCTAGGCCTTAGACCAGAATCCGGAGGCCTTATGCGCTACGACAAGTTCACCACCAAGTTCCAGCAAGCCCTCAGCGAAGCCCAGAGCCTCGCGGTGGGCAATGATCAACAGTTCATCGAACCCCAGCACCTGCTGCTGGCCTTGCTTGCTCAGGATGACGGCAGCACCGCGTCCCTGCTGCAGCGGGCCGGGGCCAATGTGGGCGGCCTCAAGGCTGCGCTGCTCAAGGCCCTTGAGCGTCTGCCCAAAGTGCAGGGCCATGGCGGTGATGTGTCCGTCGGGCGGGATCTGGGCAATCTGCTCAACCTCACCGACAAGGCCGCCCAGCAGCGCGGCGACGAGTTCATTGCCAGCGAGATGTTCCTGCTGGCCCTGGCCGATGACAAGGGCGAGACCGGCCGCCTGCTGAAGGAAAACGGCCTGACCAAGAAGGCGCTGGAACAGGCCATCGACGCCGTGCGCGGTGGTCAGAACGTGGGTAGCGCCGACGCCGAGAGCCAGCGTGAAGCCCTCAAGAAGTTCTGCGTGGATCTCACCGAGCGGGCCCGCCAGGGCAAGCTCGACCCGGTGATCGGCCGCGACGACGAGATTCGCCGCGCCATCCAGATCCTGCAGCGCCGTACCAAGAACAACCCGGTGCTGATCGGTGAGCCCGGTGTGGGCAAGACCGCCATCGTCGAAGGCCTGGCCCAGCGCATCGTCAATGAGGAAGTGCCCGAGACCCTGAAGGGCAAGCGAGTGCTGGTGCTCGACATGGCCGGGCTGCTGGCCGGGGCCAAGTACCGGGGCGAGTTCGAGGAGCGCCTGAAGGCGGTGCTCAACGACATTGCCAAGGATGAAGGCCGCATCATCCTGTTCATCGACGAGATCCACACCATGGTGGGCGCCGGTAAGGCCGAGGGCGCCATCGACGCCGGCAACATGCTCAAGCCGGCCCTGGCCCGCGGCGAGCTGCACTGCATCGGCGCCACCACCCTGGACGAGTACCGCAAGTACATCGAGAAGGACGCCGCCCTGGAGCGCCGCTTCCAGAAGGTGTTGGTGGATGAGCCGACGGTGGAGTCCACCATCGCCATCCTGCGCGGCCTGAAGGAAAAGTACGAGGTTCACCATGGTGTGGTCATCACTGACCCGGCCATCGTTGCCGCGGCCGAGCTGTCCAACCGCTATGTCACTGACCGTTTCCTGCCCGACAAGGCCATCGACCTGATTGACGAGGCAGCGGCGCGCATCAAGATGGAGATGGACTCCAAACCGGAGGTGATGGACAAACTCGAACGCCGCAAGATCCAGCTGGAGATCGAACAGCTGGCGGTGCAGAAGGAGAAGGACGAAGCCTCCCGCAAGCGCCTTGGCCTGATTGAGGAGGAGATCGCCCGCATCAAGCAGGAGTACTCAGACCTGGAGGAAGTCTGGAAGGCCGAGAAGTCAGCGGCGCAGGGTTCCGCCCACATCATGGAAGAGATCGAGCGCCTCAAGGCCGAGATCGTCAAGCTCCAGCGGGAAGGCAAGCTCGAGAAGGTGGCCGAGCTGCAGTACGGCCAGCTGCCCCAGCTCGAAGCCCAGCTCAAGAAGGCGGAAGCCAGCGGCGAGGCCAAGCCGGCCAACAAGCTGCTGCGTACCGAAGTGGGTGCCGAGGAGATCGCCGAGGTGGTGTCCCGCGCCACCGGCATCCCCGTGTCGAAGATGATGCAGGGCGAGCGCGACAAGCTGCTCAAGATGGAGGCCTACCTGCACAACCGGGTGATCGGCCAGGATGAGGCCGTGCGCCTGGTGTCGGACGCCATCCGCCGCTCCCGCGCTGGCCTGTCGGACGAGAACCGGCCCTATGGCTCCTTCCTGTTCCTCGGCCCCACGGGCGTGGGCAAGACCGAGCTGTGCAAGACCCTGGCCGAGTTCATGTTCGATGCCGAGGATCACCTGATCC
>NZ_JBIJDC010000065.1:0-25013 GCF_044344315.1 Zoogloea sp.
TCGGCATGAACATCATCTCCGCCAAGGACCACGGCGAGTCCTTCCTCACCCTCGAAACCGGCCGCGCCGTCGCCTTCATGATGGATGACGCCCTCCTCTACGGCGAGCTGGCCAAGGCCAAGCGCCCCGCCGACTGGACCATCACCGGCACGCCCCAGAGCTTCGAGGCCTACGGCTGCATGATGCGCAAGGACGACCCGGGCTTCAAAAAGCTCGTCGATGCCGCCCTCGCCAAGGCCATGACCTCCGGCGAGGCCGAGGCCATCTACAAGAAGTGGTTCACCCAGCCCATCCCCCCCAAGGGCCTGAACCTCAACTTCCCGCCCTCCGACGCCATGCTCAAGCTGTTCAAGGCCCCCAACGACAAGGCCTTCGATTAAGCCCCGCCCCGCCCCGCTCCCGCGCCCCCTCCCCCAATCACTTGCACGAGACCAATAAAATCATGAAGACCGTTCAGCACCTCAGCCTGGCTGCCGCAGCCACCCTCTCCGCCCTGGCCAGCCTGTCGGCCCAGGCCACCGACGTGGTGGTCTATGGCCGCCTCAACGCCACCTTCGAGAACGTCCGCGTCGAGAACGGCCACTCCCGCAACGTCGTCAATGACAACGCCTCCCGCATCGGCTTCCGCGGCACCGAAGACCTGGGCGGCGGCATGGCGGTGATCTTCCAGATCGAGAGCCGCGTCCGTGTGGACGGCAGCGACTCCGGCACCACCCTGGCGACCCGCGACAGCTGGGTCGGCCTGCGCACCCCCCAGGGCACCCTGCGCCTGGGCCGTACCCTGGGCCCGATCTACTACGCCACCTACGACCACATCAGCATGCACAACCACGACACCGGCTACTCGTCGGACGCGCTGCTGTCGTCGGCCATCCTCGGCAACTCCAATGCCGCCGGCGGACGCATGAACAACACTATCTGGTACACCAGCCCGAAGATCGCCGACTTCACCCTGGAGGCCGCCTACGCCCTGCTCGACGAGGCCCCGGTGGCCAGCGGTTCCAAGCGCACCCCCCACCACCTGGGCCTGGTGGCCAACTACGACCGCGGCCCCCTGCACGCCGCCGTCAGCTACGCCTCCACCCAGAACACCACCGACCTGGACAGCGCCGCGCCGATCCGCTTCAACAACGACCGCGCCGTGACCGCCGGCGGCTCCTACAACTTCGGCCCGCTGGTGGTGGGCGCCCTGTTCGAGCGCTCCAAGCGCAGCACCCTCACCGAAGACCTGACCCGCAACTACTGGCGCATCGCCCTGATGGCGCCGGTGGGTGCCCATGAGTTCCACCTCAACGTGGGCGTGGCCGGCGACTACAGCGGCACCGACGACACCGCCGGCAAGCAATACACCCTCGCCTACAACTACAACCTGTCCAAGCGCAGCAAGGTGTACGCCTACTACACCAAGATCGACAACGACAGCGCCCGCAGCACCGGCGGCGGTGGCGCCTACAGCTTCCTCGGCTCCCCGGCCGGGCTGGACATCAGCTCCGTCGCCCTCGGCATCCGCCACAACTTCTGATCGCCCCCACCCCCAACCCAGCAAGGAATCCGATCATGACTCTCTTCAGCCTCCGCCCCATCGCCCTCTCCTGTCTGCTCGCCGCGGGCTTCGCCGGCAGCCTGGCGGCCCACGCTGCCGACAAGCCCCGCGTGGTCATCCTGGCCACCGGCGGCACCATTGCCGGCGCGGGCGCCAGCGTGGCCAACAGCGCCTCCTACCAGGCCGCCAAGGTGCCGGTGGACAAGCTCATCGCCGGCGTGCCCGAACTCAAGAACCTGGCCGACGTGCGCGGCGACCAGGTCTTCCAGATCGCCTCCGAGAGCTTCACCAACGAACACCTGATCACCCTGGGCAAGCGCGTCGCCGCCCTGGCCCGCCAGGCTGACGTGGACGGCATCGTCATCACCCACGGCACCGACACCCTGGAAGAGACCGCCTTCTTCCTGAACCTGGTGCTCAAGACCAGCAAACCGGTGGTGGTGGTGGGCTCCATGCGCCCGGGCACCGCCATGTCGGCCGACGGCATGCTCAACCTCTACAACGCCGTGGCCGTGGCCGGCAGCAAGGACGCCGCCGGCAAGGGTGTGCTCGTCACCATGAACGACGAGATCCACACCGGCCGCGACGTGAGCAAGGCGGTCAACATCAAGACCGAAGCCTTCAAGAGCCCCTGGGGGCCGCTGGGCATGATCGTCGAGGGCAAGACCTACTGGTTCCGCGCCCCCGCCAAGCGCCACACCACCGGCACCGAGTTCGACATCGACAGCCTCGACAAGCTGGCCCCGGTGGACATCGCCTACGGCTACGGCAACGCCACCCCCACCGCCTACAAGGCCTTCGCCGAAGGTGGCGCCCGGGCGGTGATCCACGCCGGCACCGGCAACGGCTCTGTCAGCGGCGCGGTGGTGCCGTCCCTGCAGGAGCTGCGTGGCAAGGGCGTGCAGATCATCCGCTCGTCCCGCGTGGTGGGTGGCGGCTTCGTGCTGCGCAACGCCGAGCAGCCCGATGACAAGTACGACTGGGTGGTGGCCCACGACCTCAACCCCCAGAAGGCCCGCATCCTCGCCGCCGTGGCCCTGACCCGGACCCAGGACAGCAAGGAACTGCAGCGCATGTTCATGGAGTACTGATCGGGCCGGTGAGCCCCTGCAGGAGCCTGCAGGGGCGGCGTCAGTCGCCCGCAGACTTCGATCAACGAGTGGCGCTTGGTATTACGTGCGGATGGGCGACTGAAGTCGCCCCTACAAGTCGCCCCTACAACAAAGGGAAAAACCATGAGTTACCAATGGAACTGGGGCATCTTCCTGAGCCCCGCAGCATCCGGTGACAGCACCTATCTGGGCTGGATGCTGTCCGGCCTGCAGACCACCATCCTGCTGTCCCTGTCGGCCTGGGTCATCGCCCTGGCCCTGGGCAGCCTGATGGGCGTGCTGCGCACCGTGCCCGGCAAATGGCTGTCGGGCCTGGCTGCTACCTATGTGGAGATCTTCCGCAACATCCCGCTGCTGGTGCAGTTGTTCATCTGGTACTTCGTGCTGCCGGAGGTGCTGCCCTTCGGCCTCGGCGACCGCTTCAAGCAGGACCTCGACCCCGTCACCCAGCAGTTCGTGTCGGCCATGGTGTGCCTGGGCTTTTTCACCTCCGCCCGGGTCTGCGAGCAGGTCCGCTCGGGTATCAATGCCTTGCCCCGCGGCCAGAAGAACGCCGGCCTCGCCCTCGGCTTCACCCTGCCCCAGACCTACCGCCATGTGCTCCTGCCCATGGCCTTCCGCCTGGTGGTGCCGCCGCTGACCTCCGAGTTTCTCAATATCTTCAAGAACTCCGCGGTGTGCTCGACCATCGGCCTGCTCGAACTCGCTGCCCAGGGCCGCCAGCTGGTGGATTACACCGCCCAGCCCTACGAGTCCTTCATCGCCGTGACCGCCCTCTATCTGATCATCAACGTGGTGGTCATGACCCTCATGCGTCACGTGGAAAACAAGACCCGCGTGCCGGGCTACCTGGGAGGCAAGTGACATGTACGAATTCGACTGGTCTTCGATTCCCGGCGCCCTGCCCTTCCTGTGGGAAGGCCTCATGGTGTCCCTGGAAATCACCGTCATCGCCGTGATCTTCGGCATCGTCTGGGGTACGGCCCTGGCCATGATGCGGCTGTCGCCGGTGAAGCCGCTGGCGATGTTCGCCGCCGGCTATGTGAACCTCTTCCGGGCCATCCCGCTGGTGATGGTGCTGCTGTGGTTCTTCCTGATCGTGCCCCAGGTGCTGCGCGGCGCCTTCAACCTCGATCCCAACACCGACGTGCGCCTCACCTCGGCCATGATCGGCTTCGCCCTGTTCGAGTCGGCCTACTACTCCGAGATCATCCGCGCCGGCATCCAGTCCGTGCCCAAGGGGCAAGTCTCCGCGGCGTCCGCCCTGGGCATGACCTACGCCCAGGCCATGCGCCTGGTGGTGCTGCCCCAGGCCTTCCGCAACATGGTTCCGCTGCTCCTCACCCAGGCCATCGTGCTCTTCCAGGACACCTCCCTGGTCTATGTCTCGGCCCTCGCCGACTTCTTCGGCGCCGCCTACAAGGTGGGTGACCGGGACGGACGCCTGGTGGAGCTGCTGCTGTTTGCCGGCCTAGTGTATTTCCTCATCTGCTTCGCGGCCTCCCAGTTGGTGCGCCGCTACCAAAAGAAACTCAACGCCCACGTGGCGCACTGATCCAAGGAGCCCGACATGATCTCCATCGACAACGTTTCCAAGCACTACGGCAGCTTCCAGGTTCTCACCGACTGCACCACCCAGGTGAAAAAGGGCGAAGTGATCGTCGTCTGCGGCCCCTCGGGCAGCGGCAAGTCCACCCTCATCAAGTGCGTCAATGGCCTGGAGCCCTTCCAGTCCGGCACCATCACCGTCAATGGCGTGTCGGTGGGCGACCCGAAGACCAACCTGTCCAAGCTGCGCAGCCATGTGGGCATGGTGTTCCAGCACTTCGAGCTGTTCCCCCACATGAGCATCACCGACAACCTGACCATCGCCCAGGAGAAGGTGCTCGGCCGCAACAAGGACGAAGCCCGCGACAAGGGCCTCAAGCTCCTCGACCGGGTCGGCCTCAAGGCCCACGCCGCCAAGTTCCCCGGTCAGCTCTCCGGCGGTCAGCAGCAGCGCGTGGCCATCGCCCGCGCCCTGGCCATGGACCCCATCTGCATGCTCTTCGACGAACCCACCTCGGCCCTCGACCCGGAGATGATCAACGAAGTGCTCGACGTGATGGTGGAGCTGGCCCAGGAGGGCATGACCATGATGTGCGTGACCCACGAGATGGGCTTCGCCCGCAAGGTGGCCAACCGGGTGATCTTCATGGACAAGGGGCAGATCGTCGAGGACGACAGCAAGGATGCCTTCTTCGGCGCCCCCCGCTCCGAGCGCGCCCGCCAGTTCCTGGCCAAGATCCTGCAGCATTGAGCCAGCCGTTCCCCGGGGTCGGGCCCGTACAGGGTCCGGCCCCCATCCCTGGCCGGACTATCCGGCCCTTGTGGCGTGCCGGCCGGTACTCCTCCCGTCCGGCACGTTCTTTTTTGAGTGAATGGCCATGACGCCCCTGCTCCTCAAGATCGCCACCACCTTCTTGCTCGGCGGGCTGGTGAGCCTCATCACCATCACCAACCCCCTCTCCAAGATTCCCCTGTTCCTGAGCCTGTCGGCCAACCAGCCGGTAGGTGACGCCCTGCGCGAGGCGCGCCGGGCCTGTGTGTACGCCTTCGTGATGCTGTCCGCCGCCCTGTTCGCCGGGGTCGCCATCCTGCAGCTCTTCGGCATCTCCTACGGCGCCCTGCGCATCGCCGGCGGCATCACGGTGGCGATCCTGGGCTATCGCATGCTCTTCGGCAGCGGCGAGCCCATGGTGCCCGCCGGCCGGGGCAGCGCCTTTGCCTTCTTTCCCCTGGCCATGCCGGGCATCGCCGGGCCTGGCGCCCTGGCCACGGTGATCGGCGTCTCCACCGAACTGGCCGAGCTGGGCGACCCGCTCCAGCAGGTGGTGGGCTACACCGCCAGCGTGCTCAGCATCGCCCTGACGTGCCTTGCCCTGTGCTGGGTTCTATACTCCGCCCGTTGGGTGTCACGGCTGCTCGGCGACGAAGGCATCAACGTCGTCACGCGCCTGACGGGTTTTCTGCTTATCTGTATCGGCATCCAGTTCATCGGTTCGGGGATCCGCAGTTTCATCGCGGGCGCCTGAGCCCCGCAACACGCCCCTCCCATGACGACACCCGCCAATCCGCCCGCCACCGAAAGCGCCCACCCGGCAGCGGGCACCCTGCCGCCCTCCCGCTCCCTGTCGCCCAACCCCTTCATCGTTGCCGCCATCCTGCTGGTGATCGGGCTGATCGGCTTTGGCGGCTACCGGGCCAGCGAGTACCAGGGCATGCAGACCCTGCGCACCGACGCCGGCCACCGCCTCGACCTGTTTGCCGCGGCGGTGGATGGCATCGTCAACCGCTACGCCCACATCCCTGCCACCATCCAGCTCAGCGAAGAGGTGCTGGGGGTCATGCATCAGCCCCGGGGGACGGCCAGCGTGCTGGCCGCCAACCGCTTCCTGCAGCGCCTCAACGGGCACATCGGCAGCATCGCCATCTTCGTGGTGAACGAGCGCGGCATCGTCATCGCTGCCAGCAACTGGAACGACCCGGACAACAGCTTCGTCGGCGAGGACCTGTCCTTCCGCAGCTATTTTCTGGACGGGCTCTCGGGGCGGGTCGGGCGCCACTTCGCCATCGGCATCACCCGGGGCGAGCCGGGCTACTTCGTCTCCCACCCCATCCGCCAGGGCAACCGGGTGGTGGGGGTGGCGGTCATCAAGATCAGCCTGGGTCAGCTCGACAAGGCCTGGGATCTCCTGGGCGCGCCGGCCCTGATCGCCGACGGCAACGGCGTGGTGATCCTCTCCTCGGTGCCCGAGTGGCGCTACACCGCCCTCACGCCGCTCCCCCTCGACACCCGGGTGGATATCTCCATGAGCCGCCTTTACAACGGCGGGCCCATCGGGAATTTTCCCGTGGGCGTCAACCCGGCACCGGGGCCGGAAGGACAGATCGTACACATGAAGCTGGGCACCCCGCCCCCCGGCGGCGCCCGGACGCGCAGCCACGCCGATGTGGCCGGCAGCTACCTGGTGCATGGCCGCGGCCTGCAGGACGTGGGCTGGCGCCTGCTGATCTTCTCGGACCTGCGCCCGGTGCGCGCCCAGGCCTTCGGGCACGGTGCCCTGGCGGCGGTGGCCACCGGCTTCGTGCTGCTCCTGCTGCTGGTGGTGGCCCAGCGCCGGCGCATCATCCGCCAGAAGCTGGAAGCCAAGGAGCTGCTGGAGCAGGCCAACGCCCAGCTCGAAAGCAAGGTGGCACGGCGCACCAAGGCCCTCACAGACACCAACGCCCGCCTGCGCAAGGAGGTTGCCGAACGCCAGCAGGCGGAGCAGACCCTGCGCGCCGCCCAGGACGAACTGGTGCAGGCCGCCAAGCTCGCCGTGCTCGGCCAGCTGGCCGCCGGCATCACCCACGAACTGGCCCAGCCCCTCGGCGCCATGCGCACCCTGTCGGGCAATGCCGTGGAGTTCATGAAGCGCGGCAACCTGGCCACCGTCGAGCAGAACCTGGGCATCATCGCCCGCCTGGCCGACCAGATGGGCCGCATCATCACTCCTCTCAAGACCTTTGCCCGCAAGTCGCCGGCCATCCCGGCGCCCACCGACGTGGCCCATGCCGTGGGCGCCGCCCTGTTCCTGCTCGACCAGCGCCTGAGCAAGTCGGGGGTCACCGTGGACAATCGCTGCGAAGCCGAACAGACCATTGCCTGGTGCGACCAGAACCGCCTGGAGCAGGTGCTCATCAACCTGATCCGCAACGCCGCCGACGCCATGGCCGACAGCGCGCACAAGACGCTCACCATCGAAGCCACACCGGGCGCAGACGGCAGCCTGGAGCTGAGCATTGCCGACACCGGCTGCGGCCTGCCCGATGCCGGCGCCCTCTTCGAACCCTTCTTCACCACCAAGCCCGCCGGCGAAGGCCTCGGCCTGGGGCTCGCCATCTCCCGCGACATCGTGCGCGAGTTCGGCGGCGACCTGCGCGCCGAGAACCGCCCCGAAGGCGGCGCCCGCTTCATCCTGCAACTGCCCGCCGCCCCAGGCGAGAACGCCCACCCCGATGCTGACCAGTAGGGGCGACTTCAGTCGCCCACGGACTCCGATCAAGGGCTTGCCTGTGATTCAGCGGGCGGATGGGCGACTGAAGTCGCCCCTACACGTCGCTCCCACACGTCGCCCCAAAAAAGTACCCTCCTTTCCACCTCTAGCCTTTCTCCTGCCCCTATGAACCCCGAACTCCGCGCCCTCATCATCGAAGACGACCCCGACGTGCGCCTGGGTTGCGAGCAGGCCATGATGCTGGCCGACATCCCCGTGGAGGGCGTCGGCTCGGCCGAAGAAGGCTTGCAGCGCCTCAAGCCGGGCTTTCCCGGCGTGGTGGTCACCGACATGCGCCTGCCCAAGGCCGACGGCATGGAGGTGCTGCACCGCTGCCAGGCCATGGATGCCGACCTGCCGGTGATCATCATCACCGGCCACGGCGACGTGACCCTGGCCGTGGAGGCCATGCGCGCCGGCGCCTACGACTTCATCCAGAAGCCCTTCTCGCCAGAGCTGCTGGTGGACGTGGTGCGCCGCGCCCTGGAAAAGCGCGCCCTGACCCTGGAGGTGCTCGACCTGCGCCGCCGCCTGGAGCAACGCGAAGGCGCCGAAGCCAAGCTCATCGGCCGCTCGCCCCAGATGGCCCGGGTGCGCCAGCTCGTCACCGACGTGGCCAGCACCCGGGTGGACGTGCTGGTACGCGGCGAGACCGGCACCGGCAAGGAGCTCATCGCCCAGTGCCTGCACGAACTTTCAACCCGCAAGGACGGCCCCTTCGTGGCCCTCAACTGCGGCGGCCTGCCCGACAATCTGCTCGACAGCGAGCTCTTCGGCCACGAGGCCGGTGCCTTCACCGGCGCCCAGAAGCGGCGCATCGGCAAGATCGAATACGCCAACAAGGGCACCCTCTTCCTGGACGAGCTGGAGAGCATGCCCATGGGCGTGCAGATCAAGCTGCTGCGGGTGCTGCAGGAGAGAGTGGTGGAGCGCCTCGGCTCCAACCAGCAACTGCCGGTGGACTGCCGGGTGGTGGCCGCCACCAAGGACGACCTGAAGGACCGGGCCGAGCGCCAGACTTTTCGCGCCGACCTGTACTACCGCCTCAACGTGGTGACCATCGACCTGCCGCCCCTGCGCGAACGGCGCGAGGACATCCCCCTGCTGCTCGAACACTTCCTGCTCCTCGCCGCCCACCGCCACGAACGCCCGCTGCCGGCGGTGCCGCCGGAGCAGATGCGCAAGCTGATGGCCCACACCTGGCCGGGCAACGTGCGCGAGCTGCGCAACGTGGCCGACTGCATCGTGCTCGGCGTCGGCAAGGACATCCTCGGCACCGCCACGGGCGAGGCCGCGCCCGCCTCGCTGGCAGAATCAGTGGAGAGCTTCGAGCGCAGCCTCATCGCCGCCGAACTGCGCCGCCACGGCGGCAGCCTGGCACGCAGCGCCGAGGCCCTGCGCATCCCCAAGACCACCCTGCACGACAAGATCCGCAAATACGGGCTGCAGGGGGGCGAGGGCTGAACCCTTGTAGAACGATGGCATGCATGCTGCGACATAGGTCACATTGCAGCGCAACATCCGTTCACAGGAATTAACCTTCCCATGCTTCATACTGCCCCCATCAATAAATGCGATGGGGGCATAAGCAATGAAAAGGGAGATTTGGCGGCTGCTTGGCGGCCTGCTGGTGACTGCACTGCTGGGATGGAGTCTGGCCGCAAGGGCCGACACCGTGGTGATCGGCCAGTGCGCGCCCCTCTCCGGCAGCCTGGCCTCCACCGGCCAGGCCATGGCCCTGGGCGTGCGCATCGCCATCGATGCCGCCAACGCCGCCGGCGGCGTCAATGGCCACACCCTCAAGCACGTGCTCAAGGATGACGGCTACCAGACCGCCGAAACCCTACGCCTGACCCAGGAACTCATACGCAAGGACAAGGCTGCCGCCCTGATCGGCTACGCCGGCACCGGCAACATCGCCGAACTGCTCAAGCAAGGGGTGCTCTCCGGCGGCGGCATCGCCCTGGTCGCCCCCTACACTGGCGGCGAACCCCTGCGCAGCCCCTTCAACCCCTGGATCTTCCACATCCGCGCCAGCTACGGCGACGAGACTGAAGCCATGGTGCGCCAGTTTGTCGGCACCGGCCTCACCCGCATCGCCGTGTTCCACCAGAACGACCCCTTCGGCCAGGCCGGCCTCGCCGGCGTCGAAAGGGCCCTGGCCCGCCACAAGATGAAGATCGTCAGCAAGGGCAGCTACGAGAAGAACACAGAAGATGTGGCCCGGGCCGTCGAAGACATCGCCCGCGGCGTGCCCCAGGCGGTGATCATGATCGGCGTGGTCCGCCCCGCCGCCGCCTTCGTGAAGGCCTACCAGACCGCCCACCCGGGCACCCAGCTCTTCAGCATCTCGGTGGTGAATGGGCGCGAATTGCACCAGCTGGCCGGCGGCGACGCCGCCCGGGGCGTCGGCATCACCCAGGTCATGCCCTCCCCCTTCAGCGGCGTCAGCCGCATCACCCGCGACTACCACCAGGCCCTCAAACGCTTCGCCCCCGAAGACACCCCGTCCTACACCAGCTTCGAAGAATACGTCGGCGCCCGCGTCCTGATCGAAGCCATCCGCCGCAGCAAAGGCACCCCCACCCCGGCCGCGGTGATGCAGTCGCTGGAGAACCTGGATCTGGACCTGGGGGGATTCAAGGTGCGGTTCGGCCCGGGGGAGCGGGTGGGGTCGCGGTATGTGGAGGTCACGCTGCTGGGGAGGGATGGGAATCATGTGCGGTGAGGGGTGGCGGGACCGGAACGCGTGACGCGACGGTGCGCTTCTGCGGGGTCGAATTCATTCGACCTCGGACTTCCGGTCACAGACTTGCTCATGATTCAACGATCGTTGAACCTGGCAGTGTCCTGCTACAAGCAGAACCATGCCGGCCTGCTGCTTTACCCGAAACCGGGGTTTCAGCCATATAAAATCAGGAAACGGACGGACAACAAAGGAAGCCGGCCCCATTGATTATGCTATTGTCGTTATATTAAACTGGCATTTTGGCAGAGAAAAATGTTCCGCAAGACTCTTCTGTTTTTTGCAGGATTCTGGTTTGGCCATACGCTCTTGTTGACCGCACTGCGCGAGTTTAACAAGCATGAACTATGGCTGTTTGCCAGCTTTTCGGTCCTACTGTCCGGATTCGTTGGTTTCGCGTTCGGTTTCTCCTTTGACCGGCCGACCAGCACCGTACTGGTACGCAGCGTATTCGTAGCGATAGCGGCGTGGTACCTCTGGAGCGTCTTGCTGACCTACGGAATGGCGTTGATCGGATTTCCTGCAATCGCCGTGGTGGCCATCGCGCTCTTCGCCGGACGGTTCGTCGGAGACCGCCTCACGTCAAGGCCTTGCGCTTTTTCCCCGTAGTTTCTGTCTAACAGGGTGTTGATTTAGTCAACTTCTAGCAGGGTGTCTTTGCGCGTGAAATCATGAACTTTCAGCCTGGTATTGCACTTCAGACTTGAAACCGCCCTGCGCAATGGATGTACAGGTGGCAGCGCCATAGACGCCTGAAGGCGGCAGCACTTCCGGCTCGAAGCGAGCATTGGAGATCGATTTTTAGGGCAGGGGAAAAAGCCGCGAGGAACGCTGACTTTTTCAACACGCTGTTAGGAAGCCTTTGGGTATCGGGCCCGCGAGGATGCGATGCCACGATCAATACGACACGGGGCTATCCCGACAAATCGCAAGTACTGCCTGCCCGCTCTGGCTTCAGGCCCGGATCGGCGAATGAACCGGACGGCTTCCAGCGCCGTCAGTGGTAGCCGGTGTTCTGTTCCATCTCCCCCAGCCAGGAATAGATTCCGCCCAGCAGCATGAACACGCTATCCATGACTTCGGAGAGGTGCCTTACGTTGACGTGCCGCAACTCGGGGAGCGACACCTCGCCCTTCTTCGTCGTGGGGTATCGGAAGGCGAATGAACCGGGATCGACGGTATCGAGTTGGCGGATGAAATCCTCAATGGCCGGCAACTCCTTGTCGTCCTCGCGAGGATCGAGCTGTTCGAGGTGCCGGCGCAGTTCGCTCCAAAGCGGCATCAATCCGTGTTGGTGATCGGCAACGGCTTCCTTGCCAGCTAAGCGGCGGGCCAGCGGCAGGATCAATTTCAGTTCGAGTTCCAATCCTTGGCGATACAAGAACACCAGCGGGTAGACCACGCTGTCAAGGGATGCTTTGCGTTCGGCCAATGCCCCGACCAAGGCATCAGCAGCATCCTTGTAACCGGCAGCGTAGATGTCCCAGGGGAAGTGGGTCCAACCCAGCATCGCGTTGTTGTACCAGTCCTCGCCCTGAATAAAGAGCGCTTGCCCGGCGAAGTCGGATGGCGACTTCATCCTGGCGAGCAGATCAATCTCCGCTGCATCATCGTTTTCGTCGTTCTGCACGATGCTCTCCAAGGGGTATTGTGGCGGCCAGCGTGGGGCTGGCTTGTCAGTTTGTCGGAACACCGTAGCGTTTGAATAGAGCCTCGAAGAAATCCATCACGTCTGCCTTGGCAGTGGGCGCCTGTAGCTCCGCAGCCCCGAAGCGAAAGACTTCATAGCCCGCGAGCTTGAGTTCGCGGTCGCCCCTGACCATCCGCGCGTAACGCTGTACGTCGGCGCTGCCTGCGGTATCCGCGTAATGGTGTTTGCCGTCGACCTCGATGACGACCCGCACGCCCTGCGGTAGTAGGAGTAGGAAATCCATGCGAAAGCGTAAAAGCGCATCCGGTCCTCGCTCCTTGACCGTCCGAGGGTCCCAATGCAGCCAGACTTCAGGGAGCAGTGTCGGGAGCTTGGGCACAGCACTGCCAAAACCCTCGAAGAAAGCAACGAACAGCAGGGTTTGTGGTGGAGAGTCGCAAGGCAGGCTGCCCTTGAGGCGCGCGTACAGCGAGCGTTTGGCTTGTTCAGCATCGGTAATCTGTTCAGTCTCTGCCCACCACTGCTGCAGATCGTTCCAACATAGCCCATCGTTGCCAATGGGACGGTCATAAACGAGCACCTTATCTGCATTGCTGACGATCTCGACATCGTTGTCCAGCACATCGCGAAAGCGCAGGTCGGGTTTGTCGGGTGAGGCAAAGATGAGATTCTTTGGGCGGCCTTTGGTCAGCGCGTGCAGCGAGACCAGAGAGAAAACCGGGTAACCACCTTCTGAGCCGATCTCTCGCAACTCGACGCCGCAACTGTGCAATGGCTCGTTGACGCAGGCGACGAAACGGCGTTGCGCAGCCTCGTCGGGGCGCACGTCGGCCGAAGCTAACCCCTCCAGAAACAGCGCAAAGCGCCGGTCGGAAGCATCATAAGCGCCCAACTGGTCGAACAGCGTTTCGGCCGGCCAGTCCTCCGGATTGCGATGGACGTGCTGCTGAATTTTCGTGCGCAATCCCGTAGGCTTTCCACCCAACAGGAACATCCAGTCATCGGCATCCAGTATCCACAAGCGCTCCAGCAACTCGTCGAATCTGCGAGCATTCCCATACAACTCTTCGTTATTGAGCCGCCGCGCCACCTCGCGCCGGTAACGCTTCGGGATCGGTGGGCACGCGCTATCGCTCCAGAGAACGTCCTGAATCTGATTGCGCGTAGTGGCATTGGGCGGATGGCGTACCAGCAGCTTGCGTGCAACTGCAGGTAGATCGGCGTCCGCTGCCGCATCGAAGCTGGAGGTCATGCGCTCGCGCTTGGAGCCATCGGTGGCAGGTGCAGGCAACCCCAATTCTTCGCAAAGCGTCGGCAGAACGGTGTGGGTGCCGGCATCTTTCAATCCCGTGATAAGCGGTTCCAGTAGCGTGCGAAGTTGCGCGTAGTCCATCGGGCTGACTCAAGCCCGCAGCGCCATGGCGCGCAGCAGTGCGTCGATCTGGCCGAACGCATCCTGTTGCCACTGTTCGGACGTGCGATCACCCAGCGCATGCGTGTCTTCGACGAAGCGTCGCACACAGGTTGGGCCGTGTCCCTCGAAGGTGTCGAACTTCTCGGCAATGTGCCGGAAGCCACGTTCGCCACTTGCATGCCCGAGCAGCGGACAGCATTCCTTCGCCAACGCCTCGATGCCGCCGGGGTAGTTCCGCACGCAGTAGTAGATGTCGTAGGCGTCCTTCTGTTTGTAGCGGCCCGCCAGCGCATGGCCCTTCATCGCCAGCAAAGCGGGGATGGAGCACACCGCGATCTCTACGCGGTTCGTCCCTCCGTCCGGCATCGGTCCGGCCACCGCCACGAGTTGATAGAAGCGCATCGCCAAGTCGGCGCCATCGGCCCGCTGCACGGCGAAGTCGCTGATCAAGGGCGGATCGTTCTTGATGATTTCCGCGTCGCGCGGCATCAGGAAATCGACCACGACATCAATCGCTCCCCCGTCGTCGCGCGCGGGCACCTGGCGAACCAACTGGAAGCGCCGAAGCCCCTCGCGCTGGGCGTATCCGTGGCCTTGAAGCGCACCAATCAGAGTGGCGTACTCGCCGTCGCCGAGCGCGTCCGCGTCCAGCCCGACGTCCACGTCGAGTGTGCCAACGTGGGGCATGTCTTCGTTGGCCAGCAGCAACCAGGGAACCGCGCCGCCGATGATGGCGAACTTGCCCTTGAAGCTGCCAAGGATCTGGCCAATCTCGATCAGCACGGATTTCACGGCCGCGGTCGTGCGGTCATCGTACTCGGCCGCCGACTGCGGCTCCTGGGGTGCTTTCAGTTGGGCCATGAGAGCCTTTCCTGGCGCAGGTGGTCGGCGGCCTCCGCGCCACGCTCGCCGGCAATGGAGAGATCGAGGTAGGTCTGAACCGGACTCGTGCAGACCGCGCCCGGAGCAGGCTCAACGGTGTCGGCGAGCAGTCCCAAGTCCTTCGGTACGGTGACGATCACGTTCTCGCCCTTCGAGGCGGGCGTGAGCTTCAGCGCGACCTGGAGCTTATTCAGGCCTTCGTCGTCGGCAAAGAAGTAGTGCGTGCCGGTGCGCGCATAAGGAGAAAGCCACTGCGCCGCCGAAAACGATGCAAAGGCAGCGCGCCCGGGACCGTTACCTGCGCGCAGAGCGCTTCGCGCCGCGTCTTCGAGTGCGCTGCCATGCAGCGGCGTATAGAAGCGCAGCCGCTCACCGGATGGGGTGGTGTAGCTGTCCCGCCATGCATCCAGCAGTGCATCGGGCTCCGAAAGGACCAGGCCATCGTCCGAGGCACGTGCCCATTCCCGATCAATCAAGCCGGTGCGCACATTGCTGACATGCCCAAGGCTGACCCCGGAGATTTCCGACAACTCGGCGACCCGCCATGCACGCCCGGGTTCGCGCAGCATGGTGCGGAGCACCTGGGCAGATTTCGGCCTGAACAGCGACTTGAGTTCGCGTTGTTCGGCCACAGGCTTGCCCACCATCACTCGCTCGATGAACACGCAACCAAAGGCGATCCGGGCGTTGCCCTCCAAGTCGAGATAGCCGGCCCCCATCTCTTCACACAACCGCCTCACCGCAGGTGAGATGTAGGGCGCGATGAAGACGGGCGTCGCTTGGGGGTCGCGATGCACAACGTAGTTCCGCAATTCCAGTAGCGCGGACCGGGCGTACCGAGGTTGTCCGTTCGACTTGTACTCGCAGATGAGCTGGTGCGGGCGCCCGTCCACGAGCAGCCGGGCGATCAAGTCCGGCTCCCAATCGCCGGACACGGCTGCGGCATCGATGCCTTCCACCTGAAGGATCGGAATCCTCTCAAGCAGCCCCCGCAATGCCTCACTCGCACGCGCCTCCGCCTCTTTCATGGAAACAACCTCTTTCAGCATTCGCTGAAAATAGCACGTTTACTGAAAATCGCAGCACATTTCATTCGCCGCAAGCACTTCAGCAACCGCTGAAACTATGCCACTGACTGAAACCCTTCCCGCAAGCAAGCTCGGCAGGCCGCCCTTGTTTTTGACACGCTCGGATTTCATCTGCGGACATCCAAGGGCACGACATTGAAAGCCCCCGTCCCCACGATCTCCACGCAGACCTACACGAAAGGCCACTCAAATATCTATTGATGCCACGTACGCAAATACGTACCACATCGCTCTCACTGGAGAGCAACCACGACCAGGCGCATACTCACGGCGAATCAGTTTTCAGCACCGTTTGGTCTACGAAGTCTTTGTCGAAGAGCGCGTTGTTCGCGTGCTCAGGATGCGGTCGTACTACACATGAACGTGGCGCAGAAGGGATCGTTGGGGCGACTTCAGTCGCCGCGCCGCACTTAATTCCACGCGTAGTTCGTTGATCAAAGTCCGCGGGCGACTGAAGTCGCCCCTACAGGTGATGCGGCACGATCCGTCAGACGACGGGGCTAACTTGGGTTTTCTGGTTCAACAAGGCATTCCATCGGGCAGGTCTGACCTACGTCCGGCTATTTCGCAATCAGGCCTGTGGCTGCCCCGTGTAGGGGCCAGCAAGGGCAACGTCAGCCCTTGTCAATGCACTGATCCTGAACCCTGGAACCAAGCCTCACTCCCCGTCCCTCATCGCCAGCGCCCTCTCATACAGCGCGTTCTTCGACTCTCCCGTGATCCCCGCTGCCAGCTTGGCGGCCTGCTTCACCGGTAGCTCGGCCAGCAGCAGGCCCAGCACCCGCTCCGCCTCGGGCGACAGGCCTTCAGCCACCGGCGCGGCCGACACCAGCAGCACGAACTCGCCCCGGGCCCGGTTGGGGTCGGCGGCGAGCCAGGTGGGGCCTTCGGTGATGGGCATGCGCACGATCTGCTCGAACATCTTGGTGAGCTCGCGGGCCACCACCAGCTCGCGGACCGGCTCGAAGACGGCGGCGAGATCGTCGAGGGTTTCGGCGATGCGGTGGGGTGCCTCGTAGAACACCAGGGTGCCGGGCACGCTGCGCAGGCTTTCCAGGCTGGCGCGGCGGGCGGCGCTCTTGGTGGGCAGGAAGCCATGGAAGTGGAAGTGCCCGTCGGCCAGCCCGGAGGCCGACAGGGCCGTGATGACCGCGCTGGCGCCGGGTACCGGGACCACCGGAAAGCCCGCGTCCTGGACGCGGGCCACCGCGCGGGCGCCGGGGTCGGAGACGGCCGGAGTGCCGGCATCGGTGATCAGGGCCACCTGCTTGCCCTCCTCCAGCATGCGGATCACCAGCCCGGCGGCGGCCTGTTCATTGTGTTCGTGCAGGGCCACCAGGCGGGTCTTGATGCCAAAGGCATCGAGGAGGCGCTGGCTGTGGCGGGTGTCCTCGCAGGCCACCGCATCCACCGCCCGCAGCACGGCCAGGGCGCGCAGGCTCATGTCCTGCAGGTTTCCCAGGGGCGTGGCCACCACATACAATGACGATGTCTTAGAAAGCGGAGAAACCGAAGATGCGTCGGACGGTGCAGAAAGCATGGCAGGCGTGGTGCGGAAAGGCGGGGGAGCCCGATTGTGGGGGCGGGGGCACGCCGACGCAAGCCGAACACCTGCGGCGCGGGGCGGCCGCCGAGGCCCTGGCCGCGGCACACCTGGAAAGCCACGGGTTGGCCATCCTGGTGCGCAACCTGCGCTGCCGCGGCGGCGAGGTGGATCTGATCGCCCGTGACCGCAACAGTATCGTCTTCGTCGAGGTGCGCCTGCGCAGCAACCCGCGCTTCGGCGGCGCAGCGGCCAGCATCACGCCTACCAAGCAGCGGCGGGTGATCCTGGCGGCGCGCTACTGGCTGGCAGGTGCCGGGCGGGCCTACGCCAACGCGCCCTGCCGCTTCGACGCGGTGCTGCTCGAAGGCCTGGATCCGCCGCGCATCGAGTGGCTGCGGGGGGCTTTCGATGCGGGCTAGGCTGGCCCTCACGGCCCTCCTGCTGAGCCTGCCGGCGCTGGCCCAGCCAACGGTACGCATTCTCGTCCAGAGCTCTCCGCTGGCCGGCTTTCAGTATTACGGCGGCAAGATCCTGTGGGACGAAATGCGCGAGGGCGACCGCCTGGCCCTGATCCGCGAGCCGGACAATCCCCATGATCCCCTGGCGATACGGGTCGAGTGGCGCGGCGAGAAGCTCGGCTACCTGCCCCGCGCCGAGAACGGGGACGTGGCCCGGGCCATGGATCGAGGCACCCCGGTGAGCGGGCGCATCGGCCGCCTGGTGGAACACCCGAACCCCTGGAAACGCCTGCGGGTGGACGTGCTGGTGGGTTTGTAAGCGGATCTATCGCACCCGACGGGCACAGCGGGTGGAATGCTAGAATCGCGGGCACTTTCCCCGGAGTTCGTGATGGATCTCGTCGCCCGCATTGCCCAGCAGTTTACCGACAGCGCCCAGACCAAGCTGGCGTCCCTGGAGTTCATGGCTGAACCCATCGCCGCCGCCATCGAGGCCATGACCCACAGCCTGATGGCCAACGGCAAGATCCTGGCCTGCGGCAACGGCGGTTCCGCCGCCGACGCCCAGCATTTTGCCGCCGAACTGGTCAACCGATTCGAGATGGAGCGCCCGCCCCTGGCCGGCCTGGCCCTGACCACCGACAGCTCCACCCTCACCTCCATTGCCAACGACTACGACTTCACCCAGATCTTCTCCAAGCAGGTGCGCGCCCTGGGGCAACCCGGCGACGTGCTGCTGGCCATCTCCACCAGTGGCAACTCCCCCAACGTGATCGAGGCCATCCATGCCGCCCACGAGCGCGAGATGCGCGTGGTGGCCCTGACCGGCAAGGGTGGCGGCGCCATGGCGGAACTCCTCGGCCCCGATGACATCCACCTGTGTGTTCCCTCCGATCGCACGGCGCGCATCCAGGAAGTCCATCTGATCACCCTGCATTGCCTGTGCGACGGCATTGACTGTCTCTTTCTCGGAATCGAAGAATGAAATCCATCCGCAAGACTCTCGCCTGGACGGCCCTCGCCATCGGCACACTGACCGCAGCCCAGGGCTGCATCCCCGTCATCGTCGGCGGCACCGGCGCCGCCGTGGCCATGGCCACCGACCGGCGCAGCTCCGGCGCCTACGTGGAGGACGAAGGCATCGAATGGAAGACCGGCAACCGCATCAATGAGCGTCTCGGCGACAAGGTGCATGTCAACGCCACCTCCTTCAACCGCAAGCTGCTGCTCACCGGCGAAGCCTTCAACGAGGCCAGCCGTGAGGAGGCCGGGCGCATCGCCGCCGTGGTCGAGAACGTAAAGGAAGTGGTCAACGAGCTGCGCATCGCCCCCACCAGCACCTTCTCGGCCCGCAGTAACGACAGCTACATCAGCTCCAAGGTGAAAGCCCGCTTTGTGGACCAGAAGGATTTCCGCATCCAGCAGGTGAAGGTAACAACCGAGGCCGGCACGGTGTACCTGATGGGTCTGGTCACCGAAAAGGAAGGCAACGCCGCCACCGAAGTGGCGCGTACCACCAACGGGGTACAGAAAGTGGTGCGGGTTTTCGAGTACATCTCCGAGGAGGAAGCCCGGCGACTCGACAACATCACCGGCTCATCCGCCAAGTAAATTCATCAGGAGACCACAATGAACCGTCGTGATGCCCTCTTCGCCACCGGCGCGCTGCTTGCCGCCGGCGCGGCCTCTGCCGCAGCCGACCACAGCCATCATCATCACGGGGGTGCCCACCCCTGGCAGGCCGTGCTCGACACTGCCGGGATCTGCATCGAAAAGGGCGAGGTGTGCCTGACCCACTGCATCATGCTCATGGGCGAAGGCGACAAGACCATGGCGCCCTGTGCCACCAGCGTGCGTGAGATGCTCGCTACGTGCCGCGCCCTCATCACCCTGGCGGGCGCCGAATCAAAGTTCGCTCCGAAGCTTGCCGCCCTGTGCGTGGATGTGTGCAAGGCCTGCGAGGCGGAGTGCAAGAAGCACGCCGACAAGCACAAGGCCTGCAAGGACTGCATGGAGAGCTGTGCCGAGTGCGCCAAGGCCTGCAAGGCCAAGGTGGCCTGAAGCCCCGCGGGCCCGCCCCTGTCAGCTGCCCGGCTGGCGGGGGCGTATGCTCAGTTCCGCGTAGCCGGTGCCCAGGTCCGGCTCACGCATGAAGCTCCACTCGGGCAGCAAGCCCAGCAGCACCTCGGCAGTGGTCCGCACCTTGCACCCGTAAGCCAGATGCCCGCCCACTACCTCCCCGGAGGCCGTCGCAATGGCGGCATGCAGGTGGGCACCATTGGCTGCAATGCTGCCGGAGAGGGTCAGCAGCTCAAGCTTTCCTTCCAGCACATCCACCTCCTCCGCGCCGGCCCGGCGCAGGTGGGCCTTGTCGAGGCTGCCGATGCCGGCCACCACAAAGGCCGCCGAGAAACCCTCGGCAAAGACGATGCACTCCAGTGCCCGGCGCAGATCCTGCCCAGGGGTCAGACGCAAGGGGCGCATTTCCATTCCGTTTCTCTCCTCAAGTCGGGCAGTCAAGGAAGCGCCTGGCGCTCAAAGGCCGGCGTCCTTCAGGAAGCGCACGCGCTCCACATCCTTGTCCAGATGACTCGCCAGGGCCCGGCAGAGGGTCTCCAGGCCATTGGCGGTGCGCGCCTCGCGCCGCACCAGCACCTTCGCCATCGGGCCCATGTGGCGGGCAAAGAGCTTCTCGATGCGTGCCAGCTCCGCCTCGGGGATCAGCCCGGAAGCCGTTGCGGTGCCGGTGGCGGAGCTCGCCACACTGCGCGAGGACGGTGACAGGGAGGGCAGCCCCGACCCCGCCATGGCGCTGGACAGGAAGGCCGAGCGCGGCGCCGGATCCGGAATCAGGTCGGCCAGGCGCTGCAGCAGCTCGGGCAGGCTGGCCACGCGGGGCACCGTGCGGCGCACCAGAATGCGGGCCATCGGGCCGATGTGCTGGGCCAGGATGCGTTCGGCACTGTCGATGGCAGCGGGAGTGATGTCGGCCCCTGCCGCCGGGCGACTGAGGGAGGGATCCCCACCGGCTGCGCAGGCGGCCAGATTCTCGCCATTCCAGACATACAGATCATGGTCCCGGGCCAGGGGGTCACGACGCAAGCCCAGGTGGCGGAAACACTCGCCGGCGTTGCGCTTGAGGTGCTGGATCACCTCGTAATAGGCCCGCGCCACCAGCACCTGGCCGGGTTCGGAGAAGCGCATGACCCGGAAGGCCGTGGTGATGCCGTCGCCCAGAATGCGCGAGCGGCCGTTGGGATCGGGGGCAATGCGCACCGGGCCCAGGTTGATGCCCAGGTGCACGTCCAGGCCTTCGCTGGCGGCCGCGTCGCCCAGATGCACCGCGGTGCGCAGGGCATCTTCGGGGTCGCCCACGTAGCAAACGGCACAGCCTTCTTTGGTATTCACCGCCAGGCGGGTGGTGGGCGGCACCGGCGCAATGGCCTGGCTGAGCATGCGCACCAGGCGGGAGCGCCTTTCCGCCTGGGCAGCCAGATCATCAGCCGGCGAGACCACATCGGCAAACAGCACGGCACCAATGAAGGTCCGGGCCTCCGACGCCGACAAGCCAAGGGGCAGCGGCGCCTCGACGGGCGGGTCCACCGCCCCTTCGCCGCCCGTGGGCGGCGCCAGACAGGCGCGGCGGAAATCGGCCACCTGCCGGGGGCGCTTGCTTTCGTCCGGGTTGAGGGCCCAGTCGATGGCGTTGAGCAGACCGAGGCCGAACACATCCACGTTACCGATGCCCGCAGCCGGGGGCATGCCGTCCTCGCGCAGGCGGGCGAAGGCCTCGACGGGCAGCTTGCCGGTGACCATCCAGTACATCACCCCGGCAAAGGCATACAGGTCGGTCCATGGCCCCTGCTTGCCGTGCCGGTGGTATTGCTCGGCCGGCGCAAAACCGGGGGTGACCACCGCGGTGAGGGCCTGCTCCTGGCCTTCGTCGGTTTCCAGGCGGCGTGCCGAGCCGAAATCCAGCAGCACCGGGGTGCCGTCGGCACGCATGTAGATGTTGCCCGGCTTGATGTCCCGGTGCAGGAAGCCGGCCCGGTGAATGGCCTCGAGGCCGTCGAGCAGCGGGCGCACGATGTTCAGCAGGGTCGCCCGGTCGAGGGGCAGGCGACCGACCAGCCAGTGGTGCAGGGGCTCGCCGGTCTCGTACTCCATCACCATGTAGGCGGTTTCATTGGCTTGGAAGTAGCGCAGCACGCGGACGATGCCCGGGTGATGAAAGCTGGCCAGTGCCCTGCTCTCCAGCAGGAAGCGCTTGAGGCCCCACTCGAAGCCCTTGACCGATCTGGCCGAGCGCGGCCGCACGGCACAACTGCCGTCCCGCAGGGCAAGATCCTTGGGGACATACTCTTTGATCGCCACCCGACAGTCCAGGTGGGTGTCGTGGGCCAGATAGGTGATGCCGAAACCGCCACCACCGAGCACCCGCTCAAGGCGGTACTCGTTGAGGACGTAGCCCGCCGGCAGGGCGAGCTGTTCGTCCGGCCCTTCGTGGGGCGCCTGGGTGGTGTCGTTCATGCGGCCGCGGGGCTCAGGAATCGATCATCTGCATGGCCTTTTCAAGACTGCGGCGCATGCGGTTGAAAGAGCTGGCCAGCACGGCCACTTCGTCCTTGCCCCCTTCGGGGAATTCCGGCTGGTCGAAATCACCGGTGCTGACCTTGTCGGCCGCGGCCGACATGCGCGACACCGGCTGGATGATCAGCCAGGTCAGCATCAGGTTGAGCACCACGAAGACTGCAGCAAACACCGCCGCCAGCGAGCCCATGAAGGTGCGGAAGGCCTGGCCAGCGTTTTCGAGGGGCACCGACATGGGCACCGACACCACCTGGGCGCCGACCACCTCGTTGAGCTTCCAGCCGAAGCCGTTGGCCGTGCCATAGACCTTGATCATGCTTGCCGGCGCCACGTCCGGCGTGCTGTGACAGGGCAGACAGGCGGCCGTCTCAATGCGGATGGGGTGGGCGATGTAGAGGGCCGGGCCGGTGGGGGTGTCACGCTGGCCGGTGATCTCCCGGCTGTCGGGGCGGTTGCGGAAGCTGTTGACCAGGTCGGCCTCCCAGTCGGCGGCCCGGTCGCGGGGGTTGGTGGGGTTGAGGGTGGCTTCCTTGTAGTCGTAGTTGGGGTACTTCTTGCGCAGCTGTGCCAGGGTTTCGGTGGCCGCGTAGGCCGGCACCGTCTGGGGCAGGAACTGCTTGTCCATGAGCGGGTTGAGATGGGGGCGAACCTGAGCCACGGTGTAACCGCGCACAGCCATGGCCGCCTCCATCACCAGCCGCGCCTCGCCCAGCACCTGCTCGCGGGCATGGCGGTGGAGCAGATCGTGGGAGATATAACCCGCCACGCCAAAGCCGGCGAGAAATACCGCCAGCAAGACCAGATTGAATTTGAGTCGCAAGCCCATGGCTGTAGTCCCCTGATACGGCCTGAGCGGCCCAACAAGGCAACATTTTGTCACACCAGAGGAAAAACAAGGGACTCTTACACACTCTCAACGAATTTTCAGACGCCCCAGCCAGCGGCTGGCAGGGTCGATGTCGCTGGTATCGGCAGACTGGTAGGGAGGCACGCCGGCGTCATCCGGCGGGGCGCCGATGTGATTCAGATCCACCGCCCGGGCGATGCCGACTATGCCGTCCGGGGTCACCTGCATGCGGTAGTACACCCCGTTCCACAACCGGGCGCCAAACTCGGCCGGTGATTTGTGGAGAAACAGCAGCGCGTGCTCGAGCCAGGCCAGATCGCCCCGGGTCACGGTGGCCGGATTGCGATGGGGATAGGGCACGTGGCAGAAAACCTCCGGCCCTTCAAGACACTTGAACTCGCGCATGGACAGGAAGAAATCCTTGAAGCGCGCGTGATCAAGATGCAGGACGAAGGCCGTGCGTGCGCCCTCCGGGCGAAAACTGACGCTGCCGATGGGGATCTCCACCCCGTCACGGCCTTCCAGCGTGATGGTCTGCGTGCCGGCGAGCTCCCACGCGAGCGCCGGGCAAGACAGCCCGATCAGGGCACCAACAGCCAGTACCCGGCAGGTCTGGCGAATAGGCAGGACACGCATGGCGACACCTCTGACGGGGACGGACACGATAGTGTCGATCATCGGCGCGCGGCTTCGTTCCCTGCGCCACTCAGCCCGCGCCGACAATCTTCCCCAGGCGGGCCAGGGCGGCCTCGATCTGCGGAGAGAAGGGATAGCCGCAGCTGATGCGCAGAAAGCGGTCGAAGCGCGCCGAGTTGGAGAAAAGCAGGCCGGGCGCCACCCGGATGCCCTCACACAGGGCGGTTTCGAAGACCCGCCGGGACGAGCAGCCCTCGGGCATCTCCACCCACAGTAGCATGCCGCCCCCGGGCATGTTGAGGCGGGTGCCCGCCGGAAAGCGGGCGGCAACCGTTTCCGCCGTGCGCTCGCGCTGGTCCTTGAGCTGGCGGCGCAGGCGTGACAGGTGCCGGTCGAAGGCGTGGCTGGCCATGAACTCACCAATGGCGATCTGGGCCAGCGCATCGTTGGGCCGGCTCTGGGCGTGCTTGAGCATGCGGATGCGGTCCTGCCAGCGCCCGCCGGTCATCCAGCCCACCCGCATGCCGGGGGCCAGGGTCTTGTGGAAGGAGCCGCAGTGGATCACGTTGCCGCTGCGGTCCCAGGCCTTGCAACCGCTGAGGGGCTGCTCGGCATCGCTGAGGGCGCCGTAGATGTCGTCCTCCACCAGGGGCACCCGATAGGTCTCGCACAGCGCGACCAGACGGGCCTTCTCCGCGTCCGGCATGACGCAGCCGAGGGGGTTCTGGAAGTTGGGCACCACCACCACGGCGGCGATGCGCTCGTGGGTCTGGAAAGCCAGCTCCAGGGCCTCCACGGACAGGCCCCGGCTCGGGCTGGTGGGAATCTCCAGGGTGCGCAGGCCAAGGCTCTCGATGACCTGCAGGAGACCGAAATAGGTCGGTGACTCGACCGCGATCACATCGCCGGGCCGGCTCACCGCACGCAATGCGAGGTTGATGGCCTCGGTGCAGCCATGGGTCACCAGGATCTCGTCCGCCGTCAGGTGCATGCCCGCGGCCAGGGCACGGCGTGCCAGCACCGCCCGGAAACCCGGGTCGCCCTGGGGGGGCACCGGGCTCACCAGCACCTCCGGATGCCGACGCAGGGCGCGCAAAGCAGCGTTCTTGAGGGCTTCCTGGGGATAGGCTTCGGGCGCCCCAAAGGCTAGGGCCAGATTGGTGTGCACCGGGTGGCGCTCGCATTTGGTGACGAAATCCGAGACCCGGTCGTGAATACCGGCGAAAGCCGCCGGATCGGGCGCCAGGGCCGCCGCCCGCGGGTCGGGCTCGCTGACAGGCTGCAGATGGGCCCGCCGCGGGCGCTGCACGAAGTAGCCCGAACGCGGCCGCGCCTCGAGCAGCCCCTCATCCTCCAGGCTGCGGCAGGCCTGCAGCACCGTGGACAGGCTGACTCCGTGCTGCTTCACCAGGCTGCGCAGGG
>NZ_JBIJDC010000066.1:0-24757 GCF_044344315.1 Zoogloea sp.
GCTGGCGTACGCCCGCCGGCGGCGCTTTTGGGCCCTCGTATTGCGTTTGGCGTGCCCTCTGAGCAGGCTTTGCCCGCCAACGAGACAATGGCGTGGGCGGCTTACCGGCAGGCGCCCAGCGGCGCTACGCGTCCGATTGACCCCGGCGTAGCCTGGTTTGGCGTGAAATGCGGGGGTGAAAAGGGATTTACAACACCCTCTGAAGTCGCCCCTACAACTCCTCACGCTGCCTTCGGTGCATTCCGGGGCGGGCGAACCGGCTGGGAATCAAATCGACCCCACGGGGCATCACATGGGGCTCATCGGTGTGTCATGAAGGGACAGTAGGGTTGAGGGCTTCTCAACTGCCATGTTCCTCGCCATGTCCACGTCTTTCTTGCCGTCGCGGTTCCGCCGTCGGGCCCCTGGGGCTGTCCTGCTTGCTTCCGTGCTTGCCCTGGCGGGCTGCGGGAGTGACAACCATCACCGCCTTCCCGAGGCGGGCACGGCCCAGTTGGTGGTACTGGAGACTTCCGATCTCCACGCCAACCTGCTGAGCTATGACTACTTCAAGCTTGCCGAGGACAAATCGGTGGGCTTCGAGCGCACGGCCACCCTGATCCGCCAGGCCCGGGCGGAGTTTCCGAACTCGCTGCTGATCGACAACGGCGACACCATCCAGGGGACGGCGGTGGCGGACTACCAGGCCCTGGTGTCGCCCCTGTCCTGTACCACCAAGCTGGCCACCTACAAGGCCATGGATGCCATCGGTTTCGATGCCGGGACGCTGGGCAACCATGAGTTCAACTATGGCCTGCCCTACCTGGCCCAGGTCACCGGCGCCCGCTTCAACGTGGAGGGCATGCCGGAGGTGGCGGCGCAGAGCCTGTGCAAGGGCCCGGATTTTCCGCTCACCCTGGCCAACGTTACCAGCCGCAAGGACGGAAAGACCCTCTACAAGCCCTATGTGATGCTCGAACGCACGATCACGGGTGTGGACAAGGACGGCAAGGCCTTCTCGGGCAAGATCAAGGTGGCGGTCATCGGCCTCACCCCGACCCCCATCCTGTCCTGGGACAAGCGCTGGCTGGACGGTAAGGTGGATGTGCAGGGCGTTGTGGAGACGGCCAGCAAGTACGTGCCCATGGCCCGTGCCGAGGGCGCCGATCTGGTGATCGCCGCCTCCCACGGGGGCTTCGACAGCAGCGCCTACTCCGCCTCCATGGAGAACGCCAACTACCACCTGGCCAAGCTGGCCGGGATCGACGGCATTCTGATGGGGCACTCCCACAGCGAGTTTCCCAACGCCGCCTGCGCCACCACCGACTGCAACGCCAGCGGCGTGGACAAGGTGAAGGGCACCCTGCACGGCGTGCCGGCGGTGATGCCCAGCTACTGGGGCAAGGCCATCGGGGTGATCAACTACAGCCTGGAGGTGAAGGACGGCAAGTGGAGCGTGGTGCGGAACAAGACCCAGGTGAGCCTGCGCAAGGCGCTGCTCGATGCCACCACCCGCAGCTACGTGGCGGTGGACCCGGCCATCTCGGCGGCGGTGCAGGCGGAGCATGCCTCGGCCATCGACTACGTGAAGACGCCCATCGGCCAGTCTGACTTCAACCTCAGTACCTACTTTGCCGACGTGGGCGATGTGTCGGCGATCCAGGTGGTCAACGCCGCCCAGGCCGACTACGTGGCCCGCTACGTGGCCGCCAACCTGCCGGCCTACAAGAACCTGCCGGTGCTGTCGGTCAGCGCACCCTTCAAGAGCGGTTTTGCCGGTGGTTCTGACTTCACCGACGTGAAGGCCGGCAACGTGGCCATCAACAACGCCGCCGACCTGTATCTCTACCCCAACACCGTGTACGCGGTGAAGGTGAGCGGGGCGGGCATCAAGGCCTGGCTGGAGAAGGCCGCCGAGCGCTTCAACCAGATCAACCCGGCGCTGACCACCGAGCAGGCCCTGGTGTCGAGCTTCCCCGGTTACAACTTCGATGTGTTCACCTCACCGGATCTGAGCTACGAGATCGACGTCACCCAGCCCGCCGGCAGCCGCATCCGCAACCTCAACTACAAGGGCACGGCCATCGACACGGCCGCCGAGTTCATCGTGGCCACCAACAACTACCGCGGTTCGGGTGGCGGCGGCTTCCCTGGCCTCAACGGCAGCAATGTCATCTACGCCTCGCCCGATGCCAACCGGGATGTGCTGATCGAGTACATCAAGGCCCGCCGCAACCTGGTCTTTGCGACCGACGGTGCGACCCGCAGCTGGCGCTTCACGCCGGTGTCGGTGGCCGGCCCGGTGACCTTCAAGTCGGCCAGCGGCAAGCTGGGTGTGGCCACGGCCCTGGGGCTGGGCAACATCAGCGTGCTGCGTGACGATGATGGCTCGGGCAAGGGCTTGGGCGTGTACGCCATCGACCTGTCGCGCTAGGCGATGCCGTAGCGCCGCAGCCGGTTGGCGATGGCGGTGTGGGAGGTGCCGAGCCGCCGGGCCAGCCGGCGGCTCGACGGGTGCTCCCGGTACAGGCGTTGCAGCAGGTTCTTCTCGAACTCGGCAACGGCCTCGTCCAGGGAGCCCACCTCGGTGCCATCGCCCGCGGCCGGGGTGGCGACCTGGGCGAGCTCAAGGTCTTCCACCTGGATGATGTTGCGCTCGGTCATCGTCACCGCCCGGAAGATGACGTTCTGCAACTGCCGCACATTGCCCACCCACGGATTGCTCAGCATGGCCGCGCAGGCCGCCTGGGACAGGCGCATGGGCGGGCGGGAGGCCTGGGCGCAGGCCCGGCTGAGGAAGGACTGGGCCAGGGGCAGGATGTCGCCCGGGCGTTCGCGCAGGGGCGGAACCTGCAGGTTGAGCACATTGAGGCGGAAGAGCAGATCCTGGCGGAAATGGCCGCTGCTCACCATGTCCTCCAGCGCCCGGTGGGTGGCGCTGATGATGCGCACGTTCATGCGTACCTCCCGGTCGCCACCGACCCGCCGGAAGCTGCCGTCGTTGAGAAAGCGCAGCAGCTTGGCCTGCAGGTAGGGTGACATCTCCCCGATCTCGTCGAGAAAGACCGTGCCGCCATCGGCCAGCTCGAGCAGCCCCGGCTTGCCCCCGCGCAGGGCGCCGGTGAAGGCGCCGGCGGCGTAGCCGAAGAGCTCGCTTTCGGCCAGATTCTCGGGCAGGGCGGCGCAGTTGAGGGCGAAAAAGGGCTGGCTGCGCCGGCTGCTGCCCGCATGGCAGGCGTGGGCCAGCAGCTCCTTGCCGGTGCCGGTCTCGCCGGTGATCAGCAGCGGCGCATCCACCATGGCCATGCGGGCCGCACGCTGCTTGAGCTGTTCGATCAGCGGCGAGGTGCCGAGGATGGCGTCGAAGCCGCCGGCGTCATAGTTCTGCAGGGCGCTCATGCGCTCCCCGATGCGGCTGGGGGCGTGCAGGGTCATCACCGCACCGGCGACCCGGCCGCCGGCTTCATGCAGGGGCATGGTTTCCAGCAGGTAGGGCTCGCCATTGATGGCCACCTCGCACACCGGCAGGTGATAGCCCCCGTCCACCAGTTCCCGCAGCAGCGCCGGGTTGCCGATCAGGGCCTGCATGGAGGTGCCGATCAGGTGCCCCTCGTCCATGCCGCAGGCGGCAATGGCCGCACCGTTGGCCACCACCACGCAGCCCGACTCATCGACGGCGAAGACTGGATCGGGCTGCGAGGCGAGCAGGGCGTCGAGGTACAGGCGCCGCTGGGCCCCGGGCAGCATGCCCACGGGCTCCACCGTGCGCACCCCGGCGACCTCCATCAGCTGCTCGCGCAGCTCGTCGAGGCTGGCCTGATCGACGGCCGGCGCCTCGATGAAGATATGGGGCGGATCCACCTCGACCGCGGTCACGTTGAGTCGGCGCCGGGCCAGCTCGGCCAGCACCTCCTGGGCGATCCCGACCCGGTCGGAGAAGAACACGTCGATGCGCATGGCGAGTGTGTAGTGAATTCAATACGGTGTATCGATAATGATACGGATCATCCAGTGCATTGAGAAATAAGGAGAATTTTGCGAAAAGCGGGCGTGCAGCGATAATATCGTAACGATATCGTTACGAATGAATCGGCGGCTGGCCGGTGAGTGTTTTCAAATCATTGTTTTGTATGGGTTTTTTTCTTTGGCACGGGAATCGCTAAGTGTCATTCATTCCAATGGCCAACCCGATTCCTCAAGGAGAACTCCCATGCATGTCCTCGTCCTCGGCAGTGGCGTGATCGGCACCTGCATCGCCTACTACCTGGCCAAGGCCGGACACCAGGTCACGGTGGTGGACCGCCAGGCCGGCCCGGCGTTGGAGACCAGTTTTGCCAATGCGGGTGAAGTGTCGCCCGGCTATTCCGCCCCCTGGGCCGGCCCCGGCGTGCCGATCAAGGCCATCAAGTGGATGCTGATGCACCACAGCCCCCTGGTCATCAAGCCCATGCTCGACCCCTCCATGTGGCGCTGGGGCATGGCCATGCTGCGCAACTGCACGGAGGCCGCCTACCAGGTCAACAAGAGCCGCATGGTGCGTGTCGCCGAATACAGCCGTGACTGCCTCAAGCAGCTGCGCGCCGAGACGGGCATCACCTACGATGAGCGCACCCAGGGCACCCTGCAGCTTTTCCGTACCCCGAAGCAGCTCGACGGCGTCGGCAAGGATGTGGAGATCCTGCAGCAGTCCGGCGTGCCCTTCCAGGTGCTGGACCGCGAAGGCTACCTGGCCTACGAGCCGGCCCTGGCTCTGGTCAAGCACAAGTTCGTTGGTGCCCTGCGCCTGCCCGGCGACGAGACCGGCGATTGCCACCTGTTCACCCGCAAGCTGGCCGCCATGGCCGAAGCCCTGGGCGTGCGCTTCCGCTTCGGGGTCAGCATCACCGGCATCGATCACGATGGGCAGCGCGTCACCGGCATCCGCAGCGACGCCGGCCCCCTGACGGCCGACCATTACGTGCTGGCCCTCGGCAGCTACTCCACGGCGCTGCTGAAGCCGGTGGGCATCGACATCCCCGTGTATCCGGTGAAGGGCTTCTCGATCACCGTGCCCATCACCGATGCGGCCATGGCGCCGGAGTCCACCATCATGGACGAGACCCACAAGGTCGCGGTCACCCGCCTCGGCGACCGCATCCGGGTCGGCGGCACGGCACAGCTTTCGGGCTTCGACCTGAGCCTGGATGAGGGGCGGCGCAAAACCCTGGAGTTCGTGGTCTCCGATCTGTTTCCCCGTGGGGGCGATATCTCCCGGGCCGAGTTCTGGACCGGCCTGCGCCCCATGACGCCGGACGGCACGCCCATCATCGGCAAGACCCGCTACGACAACCTGACCCTCAGCACCGGACACGGCACCCTGGGCTGGACCATGGCCGCCGGCACCGGCCGTGTGGTGGCCGACCTGCTCAGTGGCCGCCGGCCCGAGATCCCGGTGGACGACCTTGCCGTCGCCCGCTACGCCTGACCCGTCCCCTGCACCATCACCCGACAAAAACCGACACCCAAGGAGGCAATACCATGCATGTCACCATCCCCCCCGTGGCTCTCCAGGCCATCGGACCCTGCGCTCCGGCCTGAACGCATCACCCCCAAGGGAGAGAAAAACCATGGAAGCACTGACGCAACTCATCACCGCCATCAACGACATTGTGTGGGGGCCGCCAATGCTGGTGGCCATTCTGGGGACAGGCCTCTACCTGCAGCTGCGCCTGGGCTTCATGCCCATCACCCGGATCCTGGCCGGCTTTGCCATGGTCTGGCGGGGGCGCCAGGCGGCGCCCGACGCCCCGGGCGAGATCACCCCCTATGCGGCGCTGATGACGGCCCTGGCCGCCACCGTCGGCACCGGCAATATCGCCGGCGTGGCCACGGCCATTGCCATCGGCGGCCCGGGAGCGATGTTCTGGATGTGGATGACGGCCCTGGTCGGCATGGCCACCAAGTATTCCGAGGTGTTGCTGGCGGTGCATTACCGAGAGACCGACGATCACGGGGAGCAGGTAGGTGGCCCCATGTATGCGATCAAGAACGGCCTGGGCAAGCGCTGGCGCTGGCTGGGCGCGGCCTTCGCGATCTTTGGCGGCCTCGCTGGCTTCGGTATCGGCAACATGGTCCAGTCCAACAGCATCGCCGGTGCCCTTGAGACCGCCTTCGGCATCAATCCCTGGGTCTCGGGTGTCGTGATGGCCGTGTTTACCGGCTTCGTGCTGCTGGGCGGCGTCAAGCGCATCGGCGCGGTGGCCGAGAGGCTCGTGCCCTTCATGTGCGTCGGCTACATCGTGGCCTCCCTGACCGTGCTCGGCCTCTACGCCGACCAGATTCCTGCGGCCTTCACCCTGATCTTCGCCAGCGCCTTCAGCCCGGTAGCCGCGACGGGTGGCTTTGCCGGTGCCGCCGTATTGATGGCGATGCGCTACGGCGTTGCCCGTGGCATCTTCTCCAACGAGGCTGGCCTGGGCACCGCCGGCATTGCCCAGGCGGCAGGGCAGACCCGCAACGCGGTGGAGTCCGGCCTGGTGGGCATGATGGGTACCTTCATCGACACCATCATCGTGTGCACCATGACCGGCCTGGTGCTGATCGTGACCGGCGTGTGGAGCTCCGGCCTGAAGGGCGCGGCCCTCAGCGCGGCCGGCTTCAATGCGGCCTTCCCGGGCTATGGCGGGCAGTTCCTGGCGGTGGCCATTGCGGTGTTCGCCTTCACCACCATACTGGGTTGGGCCTACTACGGCGAGAAGTGCTGGGGGTATCTGGTGGGGACGGCGGCTGAAGTCCCCTATCGCGTGTTGTGGACGATCTTCGTGCTGGTGGGCGCCGTCACCCATCTGGATTTCGTCTGGCTGGTGGCCGATACCCTCAATGCCTTCATGGCCCTGCCCAACCTGATCTCGCTGCTGCTGCTCTCGCCGGTCATTGTCCGTCTGTCCCATGAGTATTGGGCGAAGAAGGCCCTGGCACTGAAAACCGCATCCGTGAATTGACGAGAAAGCGCATGTCCGAAAGTACTCTGAACCCCTTCGGGGCTCTCCTCAGCATCGACCTCGATGCCCTCTGCGACAACTGGCGCAACTTGCGGGGCCGGCTTGCCGGTGCGGACTGCGCTGCCGTGGTCAAGGCCGATGCCTATGGCCTGGGGGCCGACCGGGTGGCCCCGGCGCTGTATCGTGCCGGCTGCCGCCACTTCTTCGTCGCCCACCTTAACGAAGGCATCCGCCTGCGCCCGGTGCTTCCCGCCGATGCGTACATCCATGTGCTCCACGGGCCCCACCCGGGCGCCGAGCGCGACTTCGTGCGCAACCGGCTTGTCCCCGTCCTCAACAGCCTGCAGCAGGTGCAGGCCTGGCAAGGGCTGGCCCGGGACGTGGATGCGACGCTGCCGGCCATCCTGCAGGTGGATACCGGCATGGCCCGCCTGGGCCTGGCGCCCGAGGAGTTCGAGCAGCTGAGCGCCAGCCCGGACGGCCTGAAGGGCATTGCCCTGAAGTACCTCATGAGTCATCTGGTGAGCGCCGAGGAGCAGGGCTGTGCGGTGAATCGCCTGCAGCTTGAACGCTTCCGCTCGGCCCTGGCGCGTCTGCCCGGGGTGCGCGGCAGCCTGGCCAACTCGTCGGGGATCTTTCTCGGCGGGGACTACCATTTCGACCTGGTCCGCCCTGGCGCCGCGCTCTACGGCGTGGCGCCGGTGGCCGGGCAGGCCAACCCGCTGCGGCCGGTGATCCGCCTGCAAGGCAAGGTGCTGCAGACGCGCAGCATTGCTGCCGGAACGGCGGTCGGCTATTCCCACACCTGGACGGCGGCGCGCCCGTCGCGCATCGCCACGGTGGCGGTGGGCTATGCGGATGGCTACCTGCGCAGCCTGAGCAACCGGGGCGTGGTGCGCTGCGACGGAATCAGCCTGCCGCTGGTGGGCAACATCTCCATGGACACCCTCATCGTGGACATCACCGGGTTGCCCGAGGGGCGGATCGCTGAGGGCGACATGCTCGACCTGGCCGACCCGCTCAACGGCGTGGACGCCATCGCCGCCTGCGCCGGCACCATCGGCTACGAGATCCTGACGAGCCTGGGGCGGCGCTATGCGCGGCGCTACACCGGGGGCGGCGAGGGATAATCGCGGCCTTGTCACCTGTGCCCATTGCCATGCCGGAAGTCTCCACGCTCCCCCCGCTGTCCCTGTCCACCGCGCAGCTGCTGATCGAAGCCGCGGCCATCCTGGCTTTCGCCCTGTCTGGCCTGCTCGAGTCGGCGCGCAAGCGTCTCGACATCGTTGGCGTGTGCGTCGTGGTCGGGCTGGCGGCCTTTGGCGGCGGCACCTTGCGCGACATCCTTCTCGACCGGCGGCCGTTCTTCTGGGTGTCCCATTCGTCGTGGCTGTGGGTCTTGCTGGGCTTGAGCCTGCTCTCCATGTACTTCATGCGCGGGCGCCATTTCGAGCCCACCGAGCGGGCCATCCAGTGGCCCGACGCCATCGGCCTCGGGCTGTTCACCGCCGGTGGCACCCAGATCGCCCTGGCGGCGTCCATGCCGCCTATCGTGGCGGTGCTGATGGGCATGATCACCGCCGTCTTCGGTGGGGTGCTGCGGGACATCGTCTGCAACGAGATCCCCAGCGCCTTCAGCGATCACCGCCCTTACGCCGTCTGCGCTTTCATCGGTGGCTGGTGCGTGGTGCTCGCCAACAGCCTCGGCTGGCAGGACTGGGTCGGGCTGGTGCTGGGGGCGGGCATCACCTTCAGCCTGCGCGGCCTGGCCCCAGGTGAAACCTCGCGGGGGCCGGAGAATGCATCCGGTATGGCCATGCTGGTATGATGGTTATCATATGTGGCTGAAGGCGGACCTGCCGGGAGGCCGCGGATACGTGCATCGGCGGGTGTTCGGGGCTGTGCCGGTGCCGCACGATCTTGTATGGCGTTCGACTGAAAACGGAATGGCGTGGTGACTGCGATGGCGACAGCGGGGAATTTCAAGGTTTTCATCGTCGATGACGATCCCTCTTCGCGCTTGAGCTCCTCCTTCTGTTTCACCGGGCCCGAATACGAGGTCCATCAGTTCGACAGCGGTGAGGCCTGCCTCGCGGCGCTGGAGATCCAGCCCGACATCGTGCTGCTGGATATCGAGATGCCGGGTGTCGATGGGGTACAGACCTGCAAAGCCCTGCGCGACGCTGGCCTGGCGGCGGCGCAGGTGATCTTCGTGTCGGTGCACAACGACCTGGAAACCCGGCTCGGTGCCTACGATGCCGGTGGCAACGACTACATCGTGAAGCCGGTGCTGCCCGACGAGCTGGGCCCCAAGATTGCCGTCGCGCGGCAGGTGCTGGAGCAACAGCGCACGCTTGAGGCGCGGGCGGCGCAGGCCTCCAGCATCGCGTTCTCGGCGATGTCGTCCGCTGCCGAGCTGGGCATCGTGCTCGAATTCCTGCGCGCCACCTATGCCTGCGATTCCATGGATGCCGTGCATGAGGTCATGGCGGAGGCCCTGGGCCACTTTTCCGTGCAGTACATCGCCCAGCTGCGCTGCGGCGACACCACCGCGTGCTATTCGCGTCAGGGCGAATCCACCGCGCTGGAGAAATCCATTCTGGAGCATGTGAGCCTGATGGACCGGATCTTCCAGTTCCATGACCGCATGGTGATCAACTATCCGAATGTCACGCTGCTGGTGTTCGGGCTCCCCCTTGATGACGAGACCCGGCTGGGGCGTCTGCGCGACAACCTCGCCATGCTCGCCGAAGGTGCCGATGCCCGCCTGCTTTCGCTGCGCAGTCACCTGATCCTGTCGCGGCAGGCAGCAGGCATCGATCATGTGCTGAAGGGCCTGTCCCAGGCGCTGGTGGACATCGAAAAGGATCAGGACGTCGTGCGCCTGAACGCCCTGTGCCTGATGGATGGCTTCATTGGCGAGCTGGAGCGCGCCTTTGTGCACCTCGGCCTGTCCGAGAGCCAGGAGGCCTCGCTGAGTGAGCTGGCCCGCAGTACGGCGGCGCGCGTCGGCGGGATCCTTTCGGAAGGCAAGAGCGTCACTGACGATCTGCATCGCGTCGGTCAGTCACTGCGTCAGCTCCACTCCGGAGACTGAGTCTCCGCCGCCCGCCGCCCGCCGCCAGATGTCTCACTTATCCGCATGGCCCCTGGGGCTGGCGTCATGTCTCCTGACCCTATGGACCTGCCTCGTGCCGGACATGGTGTGGGCTGCCGCTGGCAATGCCCCGCGTGCGTTGCAGTTCGGTGTGCTCAATCAGCAGAGCGTCCTGCAGACGGCCGCACGCTGGAATCCGCTGCTGCAGTATCTGGGCCTCAAGACCGGCCTGCCCCTGCAGCTGCGCATGGGGGCGACGATCGCCCAGACCGACGCCATGATGGGTCGGGAGGAGTTCGATCTGGCCTTTACCAACCACAACTTCCAGAGTGAATACGATGGTCGTTACCGGGTCATCGCCCGCTGGAGCGGGGCGCCGGTGCGGGGCGTCATTGCCGTGCGCGAGGACTCGCCGATTCGCCGCCTGGAGGATCTCGACGGCGCCGCATTGGCCTTTCCCTCCGCCGAAGCCTTTCTGGGTTACGCGGTGACCACCCAGGCCTTGAAGGATGCGGGCGTGAGGGTCGTGGAGCGGTTCGCCGGCAATCATCACGGGGCGCTGGCCCAGCTGAGGGCCGGGCTGGTGGAGGCGGTGTCGGTCAATTCCCGTTTCCTGGAGGACTATCGCGATCAGGAGCGGATCGCCGTTAGGCCGGTGTTTATCTCGGCACCCTATCCGGACCTGCCGGTGATTGCGCATCCGCGTCTGCCGCGGGAGCAGGTGGAGGCGATCACCCGGGCCCTGCTGGGGATGAAGGATGATCCGGAAGGGCGTGTCGTGCTGGCCCAGGCTCGGTGCGCCGGTTTTGATGCCGCGACGGATCAGGACTACGACGACGTGCGCAGGATCTATCGGGCCATCGGCCAATGATGACGCGCAAGGGGCTGCTGCATCGCCTCCTGCGGGTGGTGCTGGCCTGTCTGCTCCCGGTGTTCCTGTTACATGTGGCCGTGCAGGTGGCCAGCGACGTGGACATTGCCCGGCAGCGCGCCGAGAGCGATACCCTGGGCATCGCCTCGGCGACCCTTCCCTTGCTCCAGAGCGCGCTGGTGGTGGGGGACCTGTCCACCGTCCAGGAGACCCTGGACAACATCATGCGCCATGGTCACTTCAGTCGTCTGCAACTGGTGGACCGCAACTCGGGGGCCCTGCTGGCTGACGGAAATCTGCCCCCGATTGACCGGATCGCCCATGTGCCCGGCTGGTTTCGCCGGCTTTTCGAGGTGCATTTCGAGATGCACCGCTTCCCCGTTGCCGTGGGCGGCGTGGACTATGGCGTGTTGGTGGCAGAGCCCTCGGCAACCTTCGTCCTGCAGGATCTGTGGTGGCGCATGTGGGTGGCGCTGGGCCTCTGGCTGGCGACGGCCGGTGTGCTGGCTTTCTTCCTGAAGCGGGCGCTGCAGGGGGGCCTGCGCCCCCTGCATGCCCTGACGGACGCCGTGACCCGTTTCGGTGAGGGCGATCTGGCGTCCCGGGCACCCCTGTGCGAAGTGCCGGAGCTGGCGGCAACCGCGGAGGCTTTCAACCGCATGGCTGGCAATCTGGCCGAAGCGCAGGACAGGCTCGAGACCCGGGTGCGCCAGCGGACCGCTGAGCTGGCAGCCCGGGAGGCACACACCACGGCCATCCTGAACAGCCTCCATGATGCGGTGGTGCAGACGGACCGGGAAGGGGTGATCCACATGGCCAATCCGGCCGCCGGGCGGATCTTCGGCCGCCCGCCGGAGGGGCTGGCCGGGGTGCCGCTGGGGCGGCTGATGCCCAGGCTGTTGATGGAAGATCTGGCGCAGCGCCTCACCGGCACACCGGCGGCTCCGGTTGTCCGTCGCCTGGAAATGTCGGCCCGGCGCCACTCCGGCGAGTCGTTCCCGGCCGAGTTCGTGGTCAGTCGTCTGACCAGTGATACCGCGGACGACTACGTGTTCGTGCTGCGGGATGTGAGCGAGCAGCGCGACATCGAGAACGCACGCGAGGCCGCCCGTATCCATGCGGAACAGCTGGCGCGGGCCAAGGGCGAGTTCCTGGCCAACACATGTCCCACGAGATCCGCACGCCGCTGAATGCCATTCTCGGGTTTGCCCAGGTGGGTTTGCGCCGGGGGCAGGGCAGCCCTTTTGCCGAGAGTTTCGAGCGCATCCTGCGCTCGGGTGAGTTGCTGCTGCGGCTCATCAACGATGTGCTGGATTTCTCCAAGATCGAGGCCCACAAGTTGCGCCTTGACGCGATGTCGTTTGCTCTCGGTGAGGTGATCGACCGGGCGGTGGAGATCAATGCTGCGCGGGCCTGCGAGAAGGGCCTGGATTTTCTGGTCGTGGAAGACGCCAACCTGCCTGTGTCGATGGTGGGTGATCCCATGCGCCTTACCCAGATCCTGGTGAACCTGCTCTCCAACGCCATCAAGTTCACCGACCGGGGCAGCGTGCGTCTCGAAATGGCTGTCTGCCTGGGCTTCTTGCGCGTCCGCATTGTCGATAGCGGAGTTGGCATGGCGCCGGAGGTGGTGGAGCGGCTGTTTCAGGCCTTCGAGCAGGCCGATGGCTCCATCCACCGTCGTTTCGGAGGAATCGGCCTGGGGCTGGTCATCAGTCGCAGACTTGTGGAGCTGATGGGCGGCACGATAGGCGTGAGCAGCCGGCCTGGTCACGGTACCCAGGTCACGGTCTCCCTGCCCCTGGTTGCCACCGGCGCGCCGGCCCCGGCCTGGCCGCCGCTGGAGGTGCTGCTTTCCGGCTTTCCGGACGCGACGGTGGCGGCGCTGCGCGCCAGCGCGCCGCCGGGCATCCGGGTTGTGCACGCTTTGGCTGCTCCGGTGCCGGACAGCGGTGTGCGGCAGCTGCTCATCGTGCCGGAGCGTCGCCTCCAGTCTGATCCGGGCCGCCATGCGCCGGTGACCGGGGGGGCAGAAGTGCTGATGCTCGCAGCGCCCCTGGCCGGGGAGGGCAGCACGGGCGCTTCGGCCGGCCAGGCCCTGAGCTGGCCCTTGCGTTGGCGCCACGTGGTGCGATGGGCACTGCGACTGACGCCCGTAACGGGCGCTGCCGCGGTGCCGCGGCCGGTGCCGTCCCTGGCCGGGCTGCGCATCCTGGCGGCGGAAGATGATCCGGCCAATCGCCTGGTGCTGGGGGAGATCCTTGCCCTGGCCGGCGCCGAGTGCGTCATCGAATCCGATGGCGCTGCGGCCTGCGCGCGCCTGGAGCGGGAGGGCCCCCAGGCCTTCAACCTGGTGGTGACAGACCTGCAGATGCCCGTGATGGACGGCTACGCCACCGCCCGGGAGATCGGCCGCCTGGCCCCCCAGGTGCCGGTGATCGGCCTGTCGGCCCATGTGTTGCCGGAGGAGAAGGCCTTGTGTCGTGCTGCGGGGATGGTGGATCTGCTGAGCAAGCCGGTGGACGTGGATGCCCTGCTGCGCAGCCTCGCTGAACATGCGCAGGGGCCCAGGCCGGCGCTGGCCGACGCGGCACCCCTGCCCGTCGTCCCCGGCCCGGAGACGGGTGTGGAGGGGGGGGCGCCCTGTGTGGATTGGCACTGCCTGGAAACCCGGTTTGCCGGCAAGGCTGCCTTTGTCGATGAGCTGGCCCACGTGGCTGGCCGCACTGTCTCCGGGCTGCATGCCACGTTGGGTAGTGCCCAGCTGTCCGGAGACCAAGCGCTGCTGGCACGGACCTGTCATCAGATCGCCGGCATCGCCGCCAACATCGCCGCCGGGCCGCTGGAGCAACTCGCCCGCGCGGCCGAGAGCCAGGCCAGGCAGGGGGATCCGGCCCTGCGTCCCATGCTCGAATTGCTGACCGCGCAGCTTGAGGCGGTACTCGCAGAGATCGATGCCCGCTTTCGCCCTGCGGACGACGACGGCCTTCCGAGCCGCGACTCGAAGTAGGCCTGACGCGCTGCTCAGGCTTCAATCGCCGCCGAAGCGGCTTGGGGGTACACCCAGAGCCCGGGTGAACATGGCCGAGAAGGCCGCCTGGCTGGCATAGCCCACGGCGGCGGCCACTTGCGCCATGGGCACCCCGCGGGAGATCTCGTCCACCGCCTTGGCCAGGCGCAGCTGCTGGCGCCAGGCGCCGAAGCTACTGCCCAGCTCGGACTTGAACAGGCGCGCCAGGGTGCGCTCGCTGGCGCCCACCTGTTCGGCCCATTCGGCCAGGCCGCGGTTGTCGGCGGGGTCGGCCATCAGGGCATCGCACAGGGTCTTGAGGCGCCGGTCATCGGGCAGGGGCAGGCCCAGGGACAGGGGGCGGGCGATGCGCATTTCCTCCAGGGCGAGCTGCATCATGAGGTGGTGGCGGGCATCCCCGCGGCCCTCGGCGATGGCCTCGCCCAGGCTGCGCAGCAGCGGGGAGACGTCCACCACCGTGCACGCATCCAGGGGCAGGGGCGCGGCGGCGGAGGCGATGTAGAGGGTGCGCAGCTCCACTGGGCCCAGCACGGTCACGTCATGGTCGATTTCCGGTGGGATCCACACCGCCCGGTTGGGCGGGACGATCCAGGCCATGCCGGCCGCGCAGATGCGGATGGCGCCGCGGATCGGGTAGGCCAGCTGGGCCCAAGGGTGGCGGTGGGGCGGAACGATTACGTCCGGCGGCAGGCTGCGGACGTTGACGGTCACCGGCTCGTCGGCGGAGGGGGCCCGGCGGGGCAGGGGATCGAAGGATCGGGGCGGGCCCTTCTGTGGCATGTTTGAGCAAATCTCTGTCGGTTTGTCGAAATACAGCCATCGGAACGAGCGCTAGTATCGACTCGTGTTCCGGCCAGTTCAATACAACAACGCGGCAGGCCGGGCCGCCGACACAGCCACGGAGAGCACCTACATGACCGCCCAAGCCAGCCTCGCACCCCCCAGGCAGGATGCTTACGTGATCGCCCTGGTGGGCTTTGCCCACGGGGTGTCGCACTTCTTTCACCTTCTGCTGCCGCCCCTCTTCCCGTGGCTGATGCCCGAGTTCGGCCTGGATTTTGTCGGCATCGGCAGCACCATGACGGTCTTTTTCCTGGTCTCGGGGGTGGGGCAGGCCCTGTCCGGGCTGGCGGCGGACCGTTTCGGGCCGGTGCGGGTGCTGGCTGCCGGCATCAGTTGTTTCGTGGCGGCCGGCGTGCTGCTGTCCCAGGCCGGCTCCTTTGCCGGGCTGATGGTGGTGGCGGCCCTGGCGGGGCTGGGCAACAGCGTCTTCCACCCCTGCGATTTCACCATCCTCAACCGCAATGTGTCGGCACCCCGGCTGGGCCATGCCTTTTCGGTGCATGGCCTGTCCGGCAACCTGGGCTGGGCCCTGGCGCCGGTCTTCCTGACCGGCATCGCCGCCCACTCCGGCTGGCGTGTCGCGGCGCTGGCGGCGGGGCTGCTGGCGGTGCCGGCGCTGGCCCTGATCATCCTCGGCCGCCATCATCTGGTGGATGAGAGCCGCACCACTGCGGCGACGGGGCGGCCGGTGAGTACCCTGGAGATCCTCAAGGTGGGTCCGGTGTGGATGTGCTTCACCTTCTTCTTCCTGCTCACCATGGCCTTCGGGGCTTTCCAGAACTTCGGCGCACCGCTGATGAAGGGGCTCTACGACATGTCGGTGGCGGCTTCGGCGGCGACCCTGTCCACCTATCTGCTCGGGGGCGCGGCCGGCATCCTGGTGGGCGGCTTCCTGGCCCGCTCGGCCCGCCAGGACCGCATCATCGCCAGCGCCCTGGGGGCGGCGGCCGTGGCCGTCTTGCTGCTGGCCAGCGGCTGGGTGCCGTCGGCGGCGGTGGTTGCCCTGATGGCGGCCATCGGCTTTCTCACCGGGCTGGCCGGCCCTTCCCGCGACTTGCTGGTGCGCCGCGCCGCCACCGCGCGCTTTGGTCAGGCGGCTTTCGGGCGGGTGTACGGCTTTGTCTATTCGGGCCTTGACACCGGCCTGGCCCTGGCACCGCTGGTGTTTGGGGGCTTGATGGACGCAGGCAGCTTCACCACCGTGCTGGTCGGCATCGCCGTTCTGCAGGCGGCGGCCATTGGTACGGCGATGAGCGTGGAGCGGGCTTAGGACGGCATGGCGCCGGGTGTGCTCCGGGCATCCGTCACGGAATTGTGACGGAAATTTTTACACATTACCCCGTGGCTGGAGAGAAAACTGTATGAAATGAAGACCTTGCGCAGATGGCATCTCTATTGCTCAGGGGGTTCAACCCGGCGCACACCACTCCGATTTCCGGAGGCAGGGGATCAAATCCACCTTCTTCCACAGAAACGGAGTGCCTGATGTTCAATAGTCGGATTGCAAACGCATTCGCGTGGTCGGCGCTGGCCGCCGCCCTGCTGGGGCAGGCCGGGTTTGCCGCCGCGCAGACCACGGGCGGGACGAGCACCAAGACCCTGGAGTACCGCGTCCCCAGTGTCACCACGGCAGCGGAAACCCGAACCGTGGAAACCTACTCGACTCAGGTGCTGGGCTTCCTCGCCGGAGACCCGACGGCGCTGGTGGATGTTCAGTTTGTGCTGCCTTTCGGTGATGCGGCCGTTCAGGCGGCGTTCGTCACTGCCCGAAGCATCCTGGCGGCAGCGTCCGTCAATCCGCTGTCCTTTTCCGGTCCCACGCTCACATCCAGCAGCCGGGCGCTCAGCAACTCGTCATCGACGGTCTCGGAGGTCAAGACGGGGGAGGAGGTGCTCTGGGTGGATACGGTCGAACTGGTGGGCCAAGAGCTCTTCCACCTCAATTCGGCCCAGTTTGGCTGCGTGGCGTTGGTGAAAGGGGTCTCCTTCGATTGCACCGTGGATTACGGAGACGTCTTCGTCGCCGCCGGCGACACGGTTCTGCTGACTTCTGCCGGCATTGCCGATTACCTGCTGCGGACCACCGTGACCACCGAGACATTCCTCAACACCGCCGTGTATGAAATCGTCGGGACGCCGATCACCCAGTCGGTGCCCGAGCCCGGCACCGGCCTGCTGGTGGGGCTGGCCGGTCTGATCGCCTGGCGGGCCGCCCGTCCGCGGACTGGTTCAGGGGCCCCGGCTTCCCTAGCGGGCTAAGCAGCGCCCCTTCGCTTCCAGCCAGTACACCACTTCCCCGACCACGACCACGCTGCCCGACACCACCAGGCTGACCGCCGAGACGGCGCCGGCGAGGACCAGGAGCTCGGCGCAGCCTTCATTGCGGCAGCCGCCGAAGGCGCCGACCTGGTAGGCGTCGAGGGTCATGTGGCGCTCGGTGATGCCGCAGGCGGGGTCGTAGCGCTGCGTCGTGCGGGGGACGAAGATGCAGCTGCACAGGACGAGTGCGGTAGCGAGGAGCAGTGGGGTGGAGCGGGGCACGGGCTGTTGACCTCCAGTCGGCAGCATACCCCGCGGCCTGATGGGTCAGGGGGCCGTGTCTGCGCTGCCTTCGTCGCCCGCGGTGGTTTTGTCCAGGGCCGCTGCGACGCTGCGGGACACGCTTTCGATGTGCTCCCGGGCAGCCCGGTTGGCCGCTTCCGGCTGCCGGGCGACGATGGCGGCGATGACGGCATTATGTTCATCGGCCACCAGCCCCAGGTGGGCGCGGAAGCCGCAGGTCTGCACGATGAAGAAATCCGACAGTTCGAAGTTGGCCAGCTGGCGGCTGCACAGCAGGGGTGATTTCGCCATGGCGTGGAGCTGGGTGTGGAAGTCCACGTTGAGCCGCCGGTATTCGTCGGCGTTGGCGCTGCGGGTGGCGTCGAGGGCGTGGATCTGGTCGTTGATGAGGCGCAGGCGGCTGATGTCGGCGGCGCTGGCCCGGCTGGCAGCAAGCTCGGCGATCAACCCTTCGGTGAGCGCAAACATGCGATAGAAGTCCTGGATCGCCTCGGGCGTGGGTGTGACCACCTCGCAGCCGACCTGGGCGGTGATGGTGACGAAGCCCCGCTCCTGCAGGCGGTACAGGGCAGTCATGATGGGGTGCCGGCTGACCCCCATCTCCTCGCCGATCTCCTTGACCAGGATGCGATCGCCGAAGCGGTACTGGCACGTGAACAGCCGCTCGAGGATCTCCTGGTAGATGTAGTTCTTCTTGGCCATGGGCGTGCGTCCGGGTGCGGTTGGGTGGGTGCGGGCGGATGGTATCACCCTCGCCGGGGGGAGTCTGGCAGCTAAGGGCGTCGGGGCGCCGGGGCCGTCGGGTGGGGGTAGAGGTGTGGATCTGGAGCTTGCATGCTAGCATGCAAGCGCTGTAGAGTGCGGCTCCATCAAGGCCGCATTTCATCGACCCCATCAGCCCGCCACGAGCGGCGAGGAGATCCCTAGCGTGGAAACCAGCGCAGATTTCGACACCGACGTATTGATCATCGGCTCCGGCCCCACCGGCGGTACGGCCGCCCTGGCCCTGGCCACCCAGGGCGTGCGCGTCCATCTCGTTTCGCGCACCCATTGGCTGGCCGACACGCCGCGGGCCCACATCACCAACCAGCGCACCATGGAAGTGCTGCGCGATCTGGGCATCGAGGACGAGGCCATCAAGTACGCCACGCCCTGGGAGCAGATGGGCGACACCCTGTTCACCACCAGCCTGGCGGGCGAAGAGCTGGTGCGCCTGCGCACCTGGGGCACGGGCGACGAACGCAAGGGCGACTACCTGCAGGGCAGCCCCTGTGGCCTGCAGGACATTCCCCAGCCGCTGATCGAGCCGGTGATCTTCAAGAACGCGGCCGAGCGCGGCGCGCACTTCTCGTTCAACACCGAATACCTGTCCCACCAGCAGGACGGGCAGGGCGTTACGGCCCTGTTCCGGGACCGACTCACCGGGCGCGAATACGCCATGCGGGCGCGCTACCTGATCGGCGCCGACGGGGCCAAGTCGAAGGTGGTGGATGAGCTGGGTCTCAACATCGAGGGCCATCTGGCCCGGGCCGGCACGGTGTATGTGATCTTCAAGGCCGACCTGAGCCGCTACGTGGCCCACCGCCCGAGCATCCTGCACTGGATCGTCACCCCGAGCGCCAGTTTTGGCGAGATCGGGATGGGCCTGCTGCGGGCCGTGCGCCCCTGGGATCGCTGGATCGCCGGCTGGGGTTTCGACATCTCCCGGGGCGAGCCCGATCTTGACCCCGCGCTGCTCCTCGACCGGATCCGCACTCTGGTGGGCGACCCTGCGCTGGAGGTGGAGATCGAGCGCACCTCGGTGTGGTACGTGAACCAGGCCTATGCCACCGAGTACAGCCGGGGGCGGGTGTTCTGCGGCGGGGATGCGGTGCACCGCCACCCGCCGTCCAGCGGCCTGGGCCTCAACACCTGTGTGCAGGACGCCTTCAACCTGGCCTGGAAGCTCGCCTACGTCATCAAGGGCTACGCCGGCCCCGGCCTGCTCGACAGCTACAGCGCCGAGCGGGCGCCGGTGGGCCGGCAGATCGTGACCCGGGCCAATCAGTCGCGCCTTGACTATGCGCCCCTCAAGGCCGCCTTCCGCGTCGAAGGCGCCGACAACCCGGTGGCCGCCGGCATTGCCCGCTTCAAGGACCCGGGGCCGGAAGGCGTGGCAGCCCGCCAGGCCGTGGATGCGGCGCTGGCGCTGAAGAACACCGAATTCAACGCCCAGGGCGTGGAGATGAACCAGCGCTACGTGTCGCAGGCCGTGGTGCCCGACCCCGCGGCCGGCGAGGAGGTGTGGCGGCGGGATGCGCAGCTCCACCTGCAGCCCACTACCCGCCCGGGGGCCAAGATTCCCCATGCCTGGCTGGTGGACCGGCGCGGCATCCGCGTATCCACCCTGGACGTGACCGGCAAGGGCAGCTTCTCGGTGGTCACCGGCCTGGCCGGTGAGGCCTGGGCCGAGGCCGTCCGCGGGCTGGACCTGCCGTGCCTGCGCGCGGTGGTGATCGGCCAGGCCGGCGCTACCGACCCCTACTGCAGCTGGCAGCGCATCCGCGAGATTGCCGAGGCCGGCGCCCTGCTGGTGCGTCCGGACGGCTACGTGGCCTGGCGTCATGCCGGGCCGGTGGCCGATGCGGTTGAAGCCCGCCGGCTGCTGGCCGCCGCGCTCGGCACCGTGTTGGACTGGCCCCTGGCCTGACATCGGGCGCCAGCCCCCTCTTTATGCAACACCCCAACCATCACAAGAACAGAGGAGACACCATGAACATGCGCTATTTCCGCAAGCCCATCCTGGCCGCCGCCATGGCCCTGGCTGCTGGCCACGCCTGTGCCGACATCAACGTCGGCGTCATCTTTTCCCTGACCGGGCCGGCGGCGTCGCTGGGCCTGGAAACCCGCAAGTCCATTGAGCTGATGCCGAAGATGATCGGCAAGGAGAAGGTCAATTACATCGTTCTCGACGACGCCACCGACCCCACCAATGCCGTCAAGAACGCCCGCAAGCTGGCGGGTGAGGACAATGTGGATGTGTTCTTCGGGCCCAACCTGATCACCTCCGGTCTGGCCATTGCCGACGTGGCCAACGAAAAGAAGGTGCCCCTGCTGTCCCAGGCGCCCATCGTGGTGCCGCCGGAGAAGCACAAGTGGGCCTTCCGCGTGGAGCCCCTGGCCGACGTGATGGTGGGCCGGGTGGTGGCCGACATGAAGGAGCGCGGTGTGAAGACCGTGGCCTTTATCGGCTTTTCGGATTCCTGGGGCGAGCTGCTGTTCAAGGGCCTGACCAAGACGGCCGACGCCGCCGGCATCCGCATCGTGGCCACCGAGCGCTTCGGGCGCACCGACAACAGCGTGACCGCCCAGGCCCTGAAGCTGGTGGCCGCCAAGCCCGACGCGGTATTCGTCGGCGGCTCCGGCACCCCGGCGGTGATGCCCCACACCGCCCTGCGGGATCGCGGCTATGCGGGCCCGATCTACCATTCCCACGCCGTCGCCAACAAGGAGTTCCTGCGGGTCGGCGGTAAGGCCGTGGAGGGCGCCCGCCTGGCCGTGGCGCCGGTGCTGGTGGCCGAACAGTTGCCCGACGCTCACCCCAACAAGCAGGCTGGGCTGGCCTTCGACAAGGCCCTGGAGGCCAAGTACGGGCCGGAGTCCCGCTCCAGCTTTGCCGGGGCCTCGTGGGACGGCTGGCTGATCCTCGAGGGTGCCCTCAACGCCGCCCTGAAGAATGCCCGGCCGGGCAGCCCCGAGTTCCGCGAGAGCCTGCGCAACGCGCTGGAGAAGACCACGCGGGTGGTGGGCGCCAATGGCACCTACACCATGAGCCCCGAAGACCACGGTGGTTACGATCCCAAATCTGCCGTGCTGATCGAGGTGGCGGCGGGCAAGTGGAAACTCGTGAAGTAAGCCGGCCCGTGCGCGCCTGAGCGCACCCCCTGTAAGCGCAAGTCCTCAAGCCGGGCCCCGACAGCATTGTGTCTGTTGCGGGCCCGGTGTTCCGTTTACCGCCCCCCATCGCCTTTCTGGCCCGAGCGCCATGCTGCAGTGCAGCTTTACGTTTTTGTCACCCCGGGCGGCCCCGCGGACAAATCCGTCACCCCGGGCGCTGCGGCCGACCTCCCGCTTTTTCTTTTTTCCCCTTTTGCATCAAGCCTTTGTCTGACATGGCACGGCGGCTGCATTAGTCAGGCTTGTGGGTTCATCAGAATCATTGATTGATGGCCCCTTTGAACAAAAACGTACAGCCCGGGAAGGGAGACATCCATGCCGCACACCGTAAGCATCGAAGACACCGGCGAACGCTATGCCTGCTCCAGCGAAGAGTCACTGCTGAGCGCCATGGCCCGGCTCGGCAGGCGGGGTATCCCTTTGGGCTGTCGGGGCGGTGGCTGCGGGGTGTGCAAGGTGGAAGTCCTGTCCGGCGATTTCCAGACCCGGGCCATGAGCCGGGACCACGTCAGTGATGACGACCGGGCCTGTAACAGGCTGCTGGCCTGCCGGGTGTACCCCGCCAGCGATCTTTCCCTGAAGGTGATCGGCAAGTTGCAGAAGCGTGTCTGCCGCCCTGCCACCGCCTGACGCATTCCGTTTGATACATCCATACCGACAAAGAGGAGACGAGAAATGGCAATGACTGGTGTTCTGCGCCCGGGCCACGCCCAGGTGCGCGTGCTGGATCTGGAAGAGAGCGTGCGCTTCTACAAGGATGTGCTCGGCCTGGTGGAAACCGGCCGTGACGCCCAGGGCCGCGTGTATTTCAAGTGCTGGGACGAGCGCGACCACAGCAGCTACGTGATCCGCGAGTCGGACCGGGCCGGCCTGGACTTCTTCGGCTTCCGCGTGCTCGACACGGCAACCCTCAACAAACTGGAAGCCGACCTGCAGGCCTACGGCCTCACCACCGAGCGCATCCCCGCCGGCGAGATGCTGGCCACCGGCGAGCGCGTGCGCTTCACCCTGCCGTCCGGCCACGTGATGGAGCTCTACGCCGAGAAGGACAAGGTGGGCAACGGCATTCCGCTGATCAACCCGGCCCCGTGGAGCAAGGCCCGCGACAACGGCATCGCCCCGATCCGCCTCGACCACGCGCTGCTGTACGGGCCCAATGTGGCCGAGGTGCAGAAGATCTTCACCGAGGTGCTGGGCTTCTACCTGGTGGAGCGGGTGCTCACCCCCGACGGCAATGCCAATGCGGCGGTCTGGCTGTCCTGCGGGCAGAAGGTGCATGACATCGCCTTTGCCGAGTACCCCGAGCCGGGCAAGCTGCACCACTGCTCCTTCCTGATGGAGAGCTGGGACCAGGTGCTGCGTGCCGGCGACATCATGTCCATGAACGCCGTGCCCGTGGATATCGGCCCCACCCGCCATGGCGTCACCCGCGGCTGCACCATCTACGCCTGGGACCCGTCCGGCAACCGCTTCGAGACCTTCTTCGGCGGCCATCTGCCCTACCCGGACTACGAAACCATGACCTGGACCTTCGACAACTTCGGCCAGGGTCTCGACTACCCCCAGCGCAAGCTCCATGAAACCTTCCTGACCGTTGTCAGCTGAGCCTGCCATGCGCGTCGAACACGCACCCGTGGACACCACCCGGCGCTTCGTCCGCCTGAGTGGCGAACGCCCCAACGGCTTTGTGGAGTTCGAGTTCGCCATTGGCGAGCCCGAGATCTTCGTCGAGATGATCCTCCCCCGCGAGGCCTTCACCGAGTTCTGTGTCGCCAACCGGGTCGAGATGCTGGCGCCCCGCGACCCCGACGCCCCCCACGGCGACTGGGACTGGCGCCTCGCCGATGCCACCCACACCCGCTTCAAATAATCCGCACAGCAGGAGACACCCGACATGCAGATTGACCTCCGTACGGTCGCCATCGAGCCCCAGCGCCAGGCTTTCGATCACCTGATCCGCCGCTTCGGCAACAAGCCCGCCTCCCGTTACCAGGAAGCCAGCTACGACATCCAGGCCGCCGAGAACCTGCACTACAGGCCCACCTGGGACCCGGACCACCAGCTCTACGACGCCAGCCTGAGCCGCATCGTGATGGCTGACTGGTACGCCCTCAAGGACCCGCGCCAGTTCTACTACAGCACCTACACCCTGACCCGCGCCCGCCAGCAGGAGACCACCGAAGCCAACTTCAGCTTCGTCGAAAGCCGCGGCCTGGGCGACATGCTCTCCGACGAGCTGCGCGCCGTCGCCCTCAACGTGCTGGTGCCCCTGCGCCACGCCGCCTGGGGCGCCAACCAGCACAACGCCTTCATCTGCGGCTACGGCTTCGGCACCACCTTCACCCAGCCGTGCATGTACCACGCCATGGACAACCTGGGCATCGCCCAATACTTGTCGCGCCTGGGGCTGCTGCTGGGTGACACCGACGCCCTCGACGCCGGCAAGGCCGCCTGGCTCAATGCCGCCGCCTGGCAACCCCTGCGCCGCTACGTGGAGGATTGCCTGGTGTGCCGCGATCCCTTCGAGCTCTTTGTGGCTCAGAACGTGGCTCTCGACGGCCTGCTTTACCCGCTGGTGTACGAACGCATCGTCGACAACCACCTGTCGGTGCGCGGCGCCTCGGCGGTGGCCATGCTCACCCAATTCATGAGCGACTGGTTCGACGAGACCCGCAAATGGGTGGACGCTGTGCTCAAGGTGGCCGCTGCCGAATCCGACGCCAACCGGGACGTGCTCACCGAATGGACCCGCAGCTGGAGTACCCGCGCTGCGTCGGCCATGGTGCCCATCGTCGAACTGGCCCTCGGCGCCGATGCCGACGAAGCCGTCGGCGAGCAGCTCGCTGCCTTCCAGGCGCGCATCCAGAAAACCGGCATCGTCCTCTGAAAGGCCGCCATGTCCACCGTATTCATTGCCCTGCAAACCAACGAAGACACCCGCCCGATCATCGAGGCCATCGAGATCGACAACCCCCATGCCGTCGTCCATCGCCAGCCGGCCATGGTCAAGATCGACGCCGAGGGCACACTGGTGATCCGCAAGTCCACCATTGAAGAGCAGGTCGGCCGCGACTTCGACCTGCAGGAGCTGCACATCAACCTGATCTCCCTCACCGGCCACGTGAGCGAGGACGACGACACCCTGACCCTGAGCTGGAACAGCTGAAAGAGGAGACCGCCATGGACATGAAAGTCAGCAAGAAGAAACTCGGCCTGAAAGAGAAGTACAAGCTGATGACCCGGGACCTGGGCTGGGAGCCGACCTACCACAGCAAGGACGAGGTTTTCCCCCTCATGGGCTACGAGGGCATCAAGATCCACGACTGGGACAAGTGGGAAGACCCCTTCCGCCTGACCATGGATTCCTACTGGAAGTACCAGGCCGAGAAGGAGCGCAAGTTCTACGCCATCATCGACGCCCACGCCCAGAACAATGGCCACCTCAACCTCACCGACGC
>NZ_JBIJDC010000067.1:0-24676 GCF_044344315.1 Zoogloea sp.
TGGCGATATCCATGCCGTACGTTGTAGCATTCATCTCGGGAACCTCTCGTCGCAGGTGGTTGTTCGGAACTCCACTTTGGCACTTGATGCCGTCAGACGCGAGGTTCCCCCCTTCAGCACCGCAGGAAGGGCCTTTCCCCCTTGCCGAACCGCTTTGACGGTGTCAGCACCGGCAGTCGGTCATTTCGTGGGTGGAGGTGGGCGGGAGGCGTCCATATCATCTTCTTTGGCGAAGCAAAGAAGAAGGTCGCCTGCCGGGGCGAAATCCCGGCCGATGTAACGCCAAGCAACGGAACGCCCGTAAGCAAGAGCTCAAGCCTTACCTGTCGAAGCGAAAGCGCTTTCCACACTTAACGCGAACATAGCCAATGAATTCGACCCCACGGTCCCTCCCCGTCACCGGCATGCCGTACCTGCAGGTCCTTCCTCCCGCTGTACGGCTGCGCTTCGCGTAGAGAACCTGAACCGCTCAGGCGGCTATGGCTGCGGCCTGCTGTTGAGCCTCGAAGATGGCCTGGAGGGTTTCCAGGGTGATCTCGGCGATGGGCTGCCCGGCGTCATCGAGGATCTCGTAGAGGATCTCCCCCGGCTGCGGCCGCATGCTGAACAGCACGATGGCGTCCGTGGCCCCGCCTCCTTCCCGGTGGGGCGTTTCATTGGCGGGCGAGACGGTGTGGCTGCCAGTGGGGCGTACCTCACGCAGGCGCCCGTCCATTTCATACAGACGATGCTCACCCTGCACCACGAAGGTGTGGTTGAGGGCCTTATGGCGATGCAGCACGATCTGCTGGTTGGCGTCGAAGCGGAACAGCACGTCGGCGATGCGCTGCTGCATGTCTACCTGCAGGATGCTGAAGGCGAAATGGGGAAAGTCGCCGAAGGGTTGCCAGGGGATGGTGTTGGCGTCGAAATGCGTGGGCATGGATGTCTCCTCGTGGATTGGGCCGGATGGCTGGCGCCAGTAGAAACCCCACGGTAGGAGGCCGCCGAGGTCAGCTTGCCCGTAAAGCAGCGGGCATTTCTCCCGCCCTCTTTGTGTTGATGCGGGCGGGCAAATTGCCTGCTGCATCCGGGGCAGGATGCCGCTGACCCGGCGGATGGCAGGCCCTAGAGTCCAGGGGCTGGGACGGTGCCGGGTGGTGCCGTCCGTCATCCACCCCGGGGCGAACATGCGCAGATCCTTCACCGCAGCACTGCTGGTCATGGCCTTGCTGTCCGGCAACGCGGCGGCCAACAACCTGTTCTGTGGCGGGCCCGTGCCCCAGACTGGCGAACCCACCGATCTGGCCCATGTGGTGGGCGACCAGACCCTGGAGTACATGGCCGATCAGCCGGCGAGCATGATGGTGTGCAGCAAGGGCTATCTCTTCGAGAAGTGTGGTGACCACGCGACGGCCATGCGCATCTTTGATCGCTGCATCGAGGCGGGCTACATCGGCGCCATGATCTGGAAAGCCCTGATGCTGCAGGACGGCGCCCTGGGTGCGCCCGATCTGCCGGCGGCGGCTGAACTGATGCGCCGTGCCGCCGGGGCGGGAGATTCGCCCTATGCCACCCTCGGCAAGCTCCACTACGCCAGCGCCTTGCACGAGGGCAAGGGCGTGCCCCGGGATGTGGAGGCGGCCCGCGAGTGGTTCGAGGCCGCGGCCGCCGAGGGCAACCCGGATGCCATCGAGTTCCTGCGCACCGGCTACCACGTAGGCGACCGGGACGGTCTGGCCCGTGGGGTGGGTAGCGCGTCTCCCCCTGTGGTGCCTGCCGTGCCTCTGCCCGGGGAGCTGTTCGAGGAGGGGGCCGTACCCATGCGCCCTGCGGCGCTTCCTCCCCGCCCTGTCGTTGCCCGGCATCTTGTCGCCGAGACGCCGGCGGGTCAGCCCGGTGCGCCCGTTTCGGCGCCGCTACCGGGCAAAACACGCGCTGCGCAGCGCCTGGTGCCGGCACCCGTGGCCCAGGCACCGGCTCATCCGGGCTCCACCGTGCTGGTCGCAGTGATGGCGGCGCTCCTCATGGCGGGCGCTGTTCGCCAGGCTGGTGCTCACCTGCGCCGCTTCCCATTTCCCACTCTCCACACCTGAACCATGAATGCTTCCATCGACGGCCTGATGTACGCGGCCAGCCAGTTGTTCCTGATCCCCGTGCTGCTGGCCATCGGCCTGCTCTTTGCGCATGCCTTCTACGCCCTCGGGGCCTTCCTGTGGCAGGCGCGCCAGCGCCGGGCCGGGGTGGCGGCCGGCTTCGAACTGGCCGAGGCGCGGCGCCGCGACCCCGGCTTGCTGCTGGCTGATCTGGAGGCCTTGGCCCTGGCGCGCCTGGAGTTCGCCCGCATTGCCACCCGGGTAGCGCCGCTGCTGGGGCTGGTGGCCACCATGATCCCCATGGGGCCGGCCCTCAAGGCCCTCGGCGAAGGGAGCCTGGGGGATGTGTCACGCAGCCTGATGGTGGCCTTTTCGGCGGTGATCCTGGCCCTGATTGCTGCGGCCCTGAGCTACGCGGTGGTGAGTGTGCGCCGGCGCTGGTATGCCGCCGACCTGCTGGCCATCGAGAAGGAAGGGCTTGCCGCATGAGCCGGATCCGCCTGCGCCTGGTTGACGAGGGGGAGGGGGACGACCCTCTGTTGTCCATGGTCAATCTGATTGATGTGTTCCTGGTCCTGGTGGCCGCCCTGCTGCTAGCGCTGGCGCGCAACCCCCAGCAGTCTCCGGCGGCCGCCCAGGCCTTGCCGGAGGGCCGGAAGGTCGAACGCTTTCAGGGTGAAGGCGCGGCGACCACGGCCGAAGGGGGTGTCCGGGCGGGGACGGCCTACCGTTTGCCCGACGGGTCCCTGGTGCTCGTGCCGGAGTAGGACAGTGCCCAGGCGCTGCGGGGTACCCGGATCTCGAAGACCGCGCCGCCCTCCGGGTGATTGCGGGCCGTGATGGTCCCGCCATGGCCAAGCAGGATCTCCCGGGTGATGGCCAGGCCCAGCCCTGTGCCGCCGGCGCCCGTCTTGGTTGCACTGCTCTGCACGAACTTGTCGAAGATCTGCTCTTCCTCGCCCGGCGGGATGCCTATACCCCGGTCCCTCACAGTCAGGGCCAGAGCCTCGCGTTGGCCGATCAGGGCATCCCGAAAGCTCACGTCGATGGTGCTGCCTTCAGGCGCAAACTTGAGTGCATTGGAGAGCAGATTCTGGACCGCATGATGGAGTTGCTGGGGGTCGATCCAGCCCACCGTGCTGGCGGTGTCACGCTGGATGTCCACGCGCAGCCGACGGCTGCTGATAAGTGCGCCAAGATCGCTGCACACCCGCTCCACCACCACCGTCAGATCCGCAGGCCCGAAGCTGAAGCTGACCTGTCGCGCCTCGAGCTTGGCCAGGTCAAGGAGGTCGTTGACCAGCGCAGCCAGGCGGCTGCCACTCTGGTGGATGCGGCTGAAGTAGCTGGCAAGCTTCTCGTCCGGGGCATGGCCGGTGCGGGTTTCGCCCAGCCGGGCGTAGGACAGGATGCCGTGCAGCGGTGTCCGGAATTCATGGGACATGTTGGCGAGAAACTCGCTTTTCAGCTGGTTGGCCCGCTCTGCGCTGTTCTTGGCGGCCGTCAGGTCGGCGGTCTGGGCATCCACCAGCTCGGAGAGGTGGTCCCGGTGCCGGCGCAGTTCGGCCTCGATGGCCTTGCGCGGGGTGATGTCCTTTGCCGTGCCGCGGTAGCCCAGGAAGCTTCCATCGCTGGAGAAGAAAGGGGTGCCCGAGACGCTGAACCAGGCGATGCCAATGGTCTGAGGGGCGATGCAGTACTCGAAGTCACGGAAGGCCTGTCGGGCAGCCACCGTCTCCAGGTAGCGGCGCCACTTGGCCGTGTCTTCCAGGTCCTCGGGGGCGGCGAAGTCCTGTCGTTGTTTGCCGCGCACGATGTCGATCATGTGGCGGTTGTTGCGGTCGGGCCCCACGTAGGCGGTGAAACGCATCTCCGCATCGGTTTCCCAGAACCAGTCCGAAGACACGGTCGAATAGTCGCGAAAGCGCTTTTCGCTTTCACTCAGCGCTTCTTCCCGGGCCCGCAGGGCGGTGATGTCCGACCCGACGATGACCACGCCTTCAAGCTTGCCGCAGCGATCATGGAGGGTGGCTGCGCGCAGCATGAAATGGCGCACCGGCGGCCCTGGCAGGCGGCTCAACATGCCGCTCTCCATATCCAGCGAACCGCGCTGCAGAATGGTGCGGAACAGGACCATGCCCGGGGCGCTGCTGGGCGCGGCGGCCTGTAGCTGGGTGAGGGTGCTGGCGACGAGGAGGCTGTCGGGGCTGCCGTCGATCAGCTCGGCAGGGTCGATGCCGAGGCTGCGGCGCACGGAGGCATTGGCCTGGCGGATCCTGCCGAAACGGTCCAGCACCAGCAGGAGGCTGTCCATGGTGTCCATCACGTTGGCGACAAATGCCGACAGGCGTGCCTGTTCGGCGTTTCGCTCTTCAAGCTCGCGGGACTTCCGGCTGACCTCGTCCACCATCGCGTCCATCATCCCGGTGACAACGCCGATCTGTTGCTCCAGGGCGCGATTGGCATGGCGCAGGGCCTCGACTTCGGTGTGCAGGCGCTGAACCTCCGCCTGGGTGGTGGCGTCCTGTTCGGCGGCGATCGGGGGGCGGTGCCCGCGACTCATGACAGCAGGCTCAGCACACGTCGGGCGGCCTCGCCCACGCGGGCCTCAACGGCGGCGGAAAGGCCCGGGGTGAAGGGGCGCGTGGCGAGGATCTCGACACCGATCAGAATCATCCGGGGCAGTACATCCAGCGCCGCCGGCAGCAGGCTCAGCAGTGCACCCACGCCTGCCCCGTGGAAGCCGGCCGGGGCTTCGTCGCGGGCGGCGGCCTCGGCCAGCGGCAGGGCGTCAAGCTGGTACAGGGTGCCTGCCGGGCCATGGCCGAGCAGGGCATCCACAATGATCACGCGGTCGCAGTCCTCGAAACATGCGATGGCCGACAGGCCTGCCACATCGGCGCGCATCAGGCGCACCCCTGCGGGAAGCGGGGCTTGCGAGAGCAGGGCGTGGACCGCCGGCCCAAGGCCGTCGTCCCCGTGCAGCTCGTTGCCGAAGCAGACGATGTGGGTGCGCTCAGACACCATAGCGGTGACGTTGTCCGCTGCCGACAAAGTGCACGGTGCATACCAGGCAGGGGTCGTGGGCACGCACCACGTGGCCGATCTCGATGGGGTCGGCCGGGTCGGCCAGTTCCAGGCCGATGACGCTCTGCTCCCAGGGGCCGTGCTGGCCTGCACTGTCCCTGGGCGAGGCGTTCCAGGCCGTGGGGGTGACGATCTGGTAGCGGCTGATGTGGCCGTCTTCCACCTGGATCCAGTGTCCGAGGCTGCCCCTGGCGGCCTGCACGAGGCCGAAGCCCTCGCCCCCCGAGAAGGCATTGTCGGGGGGCGGGAGGTAGTGGGGGCTGCCGATCTGCCTGGCGAGCTCGTTCAGCTGCTGTCTCATCAGCTGCAGGGTCAGGCCGGTGCGGCGCAGGCGGGCAAACTGGCGCAGCCAGGTGTTGGCGCCCTCGCTGGCGAGGAGTGCGCGCAGCAGCGGGTCCCCCTCCACCAGCAGTTCCGCCAGGGGGCCTGTTTCGACGACACGATCACCATAGCGGGGGGCCTTGGCCCAGGTGTAGCGGTCCGTATCGGGCTGGTAGTCCGGCACGGTTTCGCCGATATAGGGGTGGCGCCCGCCGGGATAGGGGCGATACCAGGAGTGGCGAACGTGTTCGTTGATCTGCTGGGGGTCGAAGGGATCCCGCAGGCCACGGTCTGCGTCGTAGATGCCGGCCGCCAGCAGGCTGACCGGATCGCCGTACGGAGGCTGCCAGCGGATGGGGTCGTGCCACGCCCCGCTGCTCAGGAAATGCCGGCTGCCGCCGCCAGTCCGGTGCAGGCCGATGGCGCGGGCGAAGCGGGTCAGCAGGCCGATGGCACTGGCCGCGTGCGCGGGTAGCTCCAGCCAGGCAAGGAAGGCGTCGACGCTGTCGAGGCTGAGCCAGGTTTCCAGCGTGTCGCCAATCACTTCGGCTTCGTACCAGGCGATGCTCTGGTCCACGATGTCCTGGGATTCAATGAGGTCCCGGGCGTTGGCGCCCCGAACCACGCCCCCTGGCAGCATGTAGGACGAGTGAGGCCACTGGCCGCCAAAAAGCGCTACCAGTTGCACGATCTTGCGACTGGCGGCGAGGGTTGTACGCACCATGTGCCCCTGCATCGGGGCAAATGTGCGATCGATGTCGGCAAACAGGGGCTGGCTGGCGTAGCGCGGATGCACCAGGTCGGGGGTGAAGAACAGGAAGCTCTGGCGCAGATCGCTCTGGACGTTCTCGGCCATCAGGCACAGGTTGCGGATCAGGGTGGCTTGGGGGGGGACCGGCAGGCTGGCGAGGCGCTCCAGGGCCAGGGCGGCGGCGTAGAGGTGGGCCGTGCCGCAGATGCCGCATACCCGGGGCGTGATCACCAGCCCGTCGCGGGGGGCGCGGCCGATCAGCAATTGCTCGAAGCCGCGAAACAGCGTGCCGACGCAGCGTGCGTCGACCACGGTACGTCCGTCCAGGTCCACCTGGAATTCCAGGTCACCCTCAACACGGTTCAGGTCAATGTTCAGCGTGGTGCGTGCCATACAGTGGGGCTCGGGGAAGGGCTCAGGGTTCCATCTCCCGGTCCTTGACACGCTGCGGCGCAGCGGCCCCGGCCAGGTTCTTGTAAGCCATGTAGTGCCCGCGGGAAACGCCCAGGGGGAGCTTGACCGGTACTGCACCGATCTTGTCGGTGCGGAACAGATCCCCGTCCTTGGGGAAGCCCGGAGAGGTACAGCCGAAGCAGGGGACCCCCACACGGGTCTTGCTGCTGCGTCCGTTCCAGAGCTCGCTGTTGCAGGTGGCGAGTGTGCCGGGGCCCTGGCAGCCGAGGTTGAAGTACATGCATCCACGCCCGCCCGGCTGGGTCTCTTCGACGTTGTACTCGTGGTATTCGTTGCGGGTGCAGCCCTGGTGGACCATGGTTCCGTAAAACAGCCTGGGGCGGTTCAGGGCATCCAGTTCCATGGGTAGAGCGTGGGCAATCATTGCCAGACTGCGGGTGATGGTAGCGGGGTGGGTAGGGCAGCCCGCCAGGTTGATTACGGGCAGGCCGGTGCGGGAGCGCCACTCTGGCGCAAGCAGGCCGCCGGGCCGATCATGGTCCCACTGCAGGCCGGTGCAGTCCGTGGGGTTGGGCGGGGCTGCCGGTATGCCGCCAAACGCCGAGCAGGTGCCCACGGCCAGTACGTAGCCGGCGTGGCGGGCGAGGGCCTCGACGATGTGGATCTTGGCCCGTCCGCGGTAGCTGTCGAACATCCCGGTGCCGTAAGGGCCGGTGATCAGGCTGCCCTCGATGCACAGGATGTCGAGGCTTTGCCGGCCTGCCTCGATGGCGGCAATGATCTCGCCCAGGCCGCCTGTGGTGGAGGCGCTGAGGGAGGGGTGCCACAGGATCTCGATGCTGCCCTTGCGTACGAGGTTCTCGATGGACGGGCTGTCTGCGCACAGAAGAGACATGGTGTCGCCGCTGCAGGCGCCGGTCTGCAGCCAGAGAAGCGTCGCCATGGCTGAAATCTCCCCGGAGGTAGTGGGGCCGCGTACTGCCACCTTGCTTGCGGCAGTATGGGCTGTGTCCTCATATTACGGCCGGCAACTCGACAGCTTGCGTGGCTGGGGGGCGATAAGTCCGTTGGCATTGCCCAGTCTGGGCGATGCCGTGCTTCAGGCGCTGTCGATGGGCTTGAGGGCGGCCAGTTCGGTGTCGGAGAAGAGACGGGACTGGGTGACGAAAGCCTTGCCCCGGCCACAGTCGAGGGAGAAGTCACCGCCGTTGCCCGGCCGGACGTCGAGGATCAACTGGCTGTTTTCGTAATACTGGAACTCCTGGTGTCCCAGGTAGAAGTCGGCGCCGCCGACCTGGCCGAGAAGGATCATCGTCTGCCCGGGCAGGATCTCGCCGACCTTGTAGCAGTTGGGGACACTGCCGTCACAGCAACCTCCGGAGAGCAGGAACATCAGGGGGCCGAAATCGGTGCGCAGTTCGTCAATGAACTGCAGGGCGGCCTCGGTGGCAGTGATGCGATCGACCATGGTCGCGTCCTCAGGTGAGGTAAACGAAAAAAACGGGGCGAGCGGTTCTCGCCCCGTAACACCTTGCCTTACACGTACAACACTTGGATCAGAAGAAGCCCAGTGCGTTCGGGCTGTAGCTGACCAGCAGGTTCTTGGTCTGCTGGTAGTGGTCGAGCATCATCTTGTGGTTTTCGCGGCCGATGCCGGATTCCTTGTAGCCGCCGAAGGTGGCGTGGGCGGGGTAGGCGTGGTAGCAGTTGGTCCACACGCGGCCGGCCTTGATGTTGCGGCCCATGCGGTAGGCGCGGCTGCCGTCACGGCTCCACACGCCGGCGCCGAGGCCGTACGGGGTGTCGTTGGCGATGGCGAGGGCTTCAGCTTCGTCCTTGAAGGTGGTCACGGCGAGCACCGGTCCGAAGATTTCTTCCTGGAACACGCGCATCTTGTTGTGGCCCTTGAAGAGGGTCGGCTGGATGTAATAGCCGCCGGCCAGGTCGCCGTCCATGTGGGTGCGATCGCCGCCGATCAGGCACTCGGCGCCTTCCTGGCGGCCGACTTCCATGTAGGACATGATCTTGCTGAGCTGATCCTGGGAAGCCTGGGCACCCATCATGCTGTCAGTGTCGAGGGGGCTGAGTTGCTTGATGGCCTTGACGCGGGCCATGACCTTTTCCATGAAGCGCTCGTAGATCGATTCCTGGATCAGCGCGCGGGACGGGCAGGTGCACACTTCGCCCTGGTTGAAGGCGAACAGCACCATGCCTTCGACAGCCTTGTCGAGGAAGGCGTCGTCGGCGGCCATGATGTCTTCGAAGAAGATGTTGGGCGACTTGCCGCCGAGTTCGAGGGTGGCGGGGATCAGGCTGGTGGCGGCGGCCTGGGCGATCACGCGGCCGGTGGCGGTGGAGCCGGTGAAGGCGATCTTGGCGATGCGGCGGCTGGTGGCCAGCGGCATGCCGACTTCGCGGCCGTAGCCATTGACGACGTTGAGCACGCCCGGCGGCAGCAGGTCGGCGATCAGTTCGACCAGGATCAGGATCGAGATCGGGGTGGATTCAGCGGGCTTGAGCACCACGCAGTTGCCGGCGCCGATGGCGGGGGCCAGCTTCCAGGCGGCCATCAGGATCGGGAAGTTCCAGGGGATGATCTGGCCGACCACGCCGAGGGGCTCGTGGAAGTGGTAGGCGACGGTGTTTTCGTCGATCTCGGAGATGCCGCCTTCCTGGGCGCGCAGGCAGCCGGCGAAGTAGCGGAAGTGGTCGACGGTCAGCGGGATGTCGGCGTTGAGGGTTTCGCGGATGGCCTTGCCGTTATCGACGGTTTCGGCGTAAGCCAGGCGCTCGATGTTGGCTTCCAGGCGGTCGGCGATCTTCAGCAGCAGGCCGGCGCGCTCGCCGGCGGAGGTGCGGCCCCAGGCATCGGCAGCGGCGTGGGCGGCGTCGAGGGCCAGTTCCACGTCTTCTGCGCCGGAGCGGGCGGCCTTGGTGTAGGCCTTGCCGGTGATCGGGGTGATGACGTCGAAGTATTCACCCTTGACCGGGGCAACCCACTTGCCGCCGATGAAATTTTCGTACTGGGACTTGTATTGGATCTTGGCGTCGGCAGAACCGGGCAGTGCATACAGCATGGAAGTCTCCTCCTGGATTTGGTTTGAAAACGCTTTGCTCAGCGTTATCCCATATCAGCAGGGGGCGTGCCAGGGGCCGATCAGCCCTGTTTATGAGGAGAAACTCTTTCTTTATCAGTCCTTTGAGTGGGCTGTCTGAAAACGCTGCGCTGCAGCAGTTGTCACGAAGAAGTGTCTTAAACTTGAACAGGTGCTCCATGCAAAGTGCACGATGGAGCACCTGTTCTTTCGGGGGGCGTCGCTCAGGCGATGCGGAAGCGGCCGGAAAGGCTCTCCAGGGTCCGGGCCAGGCCTTCCAGTTCAGTGGCCGCGTGGGTGATGCGCGCGGCGCTGGCGGCATTGGATTCCGAGGCGCCGGCGATCTGCTCCACCCGCTGCGCGATATCCCGGGCGGCCGAGGACTGCTCATTGAGACCAAGGGTGATGCCTTCCACCGAGCTCAACACCTGGCGGCTGCTGTCACGGATGGCGTGGATGGTGCTGCCGGCCTGGTCGGCGAGGGCGACACCCCGGGTCACCCGCTCGACGCCGCCGTCCATGTCGTCGGCGGCACTGCGGGTGGCGGCCTGGATGCGTTCGATCATTGACGTGATCTCGGCGGTGGAGTTGGCCGTGCGTTCGGCCAGCTTGCGCACCTCGTCGGCAACCACTGCAAAGCCCCGTCCCGACTCGCCGGCCCGTGCTGCTTCGATGGCGGCATTGAGGGCGAGCAGGTTGGTCTGGTCGGCAATTTCGCGAATGACCCCGACAATCATCGAGATCTCGCCGGATAGTCCTTCCAGGTTACGTACTGACTGGGCGGTGTGATTGACCGAATTGGCGATGCCGCGCATCTCGTCAAGGGCATCGCCGATGACGCGGGAGCCGAGGGCCGCCTGCTCACCGGAGTGCTCGGACAGCTCGCGGGACTCCCGGGCGTGGTCACTGATGTGGTCGATGGATACGGACAGTTGCTCGATGGCGGCCGCCATGGCCGATGCCGATTCCGACTGCGCCTCGGCCAGCACCCGGGTGTCGCCGGCCGTACCGCTCAGGCTGCTGGCGTTGCCGAGCAATACCGTTACCTCGTTGCGGATCGAGGCGATCAGTTCGTGCAGGTTGTTGCGCATCACCGCCAGGTGGACGATCAGGCTGCCGAGTTCATCGTCGCTGGCTGGGGGCAGGGGTTGCAGCATGTTACCGGCGGCGATGGCCTCGGCCACACGCTTGCCTGCGTCGATGGACTGGCGCAGGCGGCGCACGAGCAGCCAGGTGGCCACAGCGGCCAGGGCCAGCCCGCCGGCGCCGAGGGCCGTCAGCAGGTTCCGGGTCTGGGCGTAGTCGGCTTCGATGCGGGTGCGTGCGGCGTTGCTGGCGTCCGCCAGGCGTTTCAACTCGTTCCGGGCGGGGTTGTCCGGGGCAACTTGCTGAAACGCCTGTGTCTGCTCCTGATGCAGGGTGCCAATGGCGCTACGCGCCCGGTCCGTGGCATTGAGACCGGCAAACCCGACAACCAGGCACAGGGCGGCAAGGCCGGTATTGACGAGGCCTATACGTGCTGCCAGCCCGGTGCGGGGTAGGGCTTTCGCGATGGCGGCACCGATGCCGCTCGGGGCGAGCCGGCCCTCCGCCAGGCGGATGCCCGGGTCCTGGCGCATGCGGGCGTAGAGGGCTTCGGCACTGGTGATCTCTTCGCGTCGGGCCTTGATGCGTACCGACATGTAGCCCGAGCCATCGGCAAGGGAGGTTGCGGTGGCGCGTACCCAGTAGAAATCGCCGTTCTTGCGGCGGTTTTTGACGATCCCGCTCCACGGGCGCCCCCGTTGCAGGGTTTCCCACATGTCCCGGTAGGCTTCGGCAGGCATGTCGGGGTGACGCAGGATGTTGTGGGGTTCGCCGATGACTTCTTCGCGGTTGAAGCCGCTGGCGACGACGAATTCCTCGTTGCAGTAGGTGATATGCCCGGCCAGATCGGTGCGACTGATGATGGCGGCGCCGTCGGCGATCGGATATTCGTTTTGTGTGACAGGCAGATTTTGGCGCATGACGGGATCCTGGGCATGGGCAAGGTCTGCCATGTAACGGCCATTGTGTGCCTTGTCTTGAGTCAGTTTTACGCCAACAGGATCCGGGCCTGGGTCAGCCTCGTGGTTGTACCGAACGGCTGGTCGTGGTGACCTGCCCGTTTTCCCCGAAATGAATATTGAAAAAGACATCGGCGCTGAATTCGGGCGGCAGGCGCCAGTCCCACACCTCCTCCTTTTTCAGGGAGAAGACCTGGACCGAGCGGGGTTTGCCCAGCAGGCGGCGCACCTGGTCCTTCGTCCAGCCGGGTTGAACCCGGGCGAAGTTCTGGGGTGTGAGCACGTTTTCGATGCTCTTCACGACATTGTCTGGCCCCACCGTCACCATGAAGCACTCCGTGCCTTCCGGTTGGCGGGTGTATTCCCAGGTCACGCTGCCGTCGTCGTTGCGCCATTCGATGCCGGGTTTGCCCAGCTTGTCGCGCACCTCATAACCGGTGGAGACACCGGGTTTGAGTTCATTCAGGGTGACCGCATCACAAGCGGCCAGGCCGGCCACGGCAAGGGGGGCGGCCAGGAGGGAAAACAGCCTGCGCATCGGGGATTCTCCGGATGGGCCCGTATCCCGCCAAAGCGGCCGGGCTTGGTTACAATCCACCTCATTGTGGGCAGAAAAGTCGGGTGCCCATTCTGGCACGAAGACCCTTTGCGGAGGATGAACAGGTGAAACACAGCGCAATGAAGCTGGCCCTGGCCGGTGTGATGGTGGCGGGCAGCTCTGCAAGCCTGGCCCAGGCAGTGGTGAAGATCGGCTTTGCCGGCCCCCTGACCGGCCCGATTGCCCACGTGGGCAAGGATGAACAATACGGCGCCCAGCTGGCCCTCGACGACGCCAACGCCAAGGGCGTGAGCATCGGTGGCCAGAAGGTGAAGTTCGAGCTGCAGGCCGAGGACGACCAGGCCGACCCGCGCACCGCCACCACGGTGGCCCAGCGTCTGGCCGATGCGGGCGTGAAGGGCGTCGTGGGCCATGTCACCTCGGGTGCGTCGATTCCAGCCTCGCGCATCTACGAGCAGTCGGGCATCCCCGCCATCACCCCGTCGTCCACCAGCCCCAAACTGACCCAGCAGAAGTTCAAGACCACCTACCGGGTCATTGCCAACGACCTGCAGCAGGGCGCCGCCATGGCCCGTTTTGCCACCGAGGTGCTCAAGGCCAAGCGTATTGCCGTGATCGATGATCGCACCGCCTACGGTCAGGGCCTGGCCGACGCATTGGTAGATAGCCTGAAGAAGCTCGGCACCCCGCCGGTGGGGCGCGAGTTCACTACCGACAAGGCCACCGACTTTGCGGCCATCCTCACCAAGCTCAAGGCAGCCCAGCCCGACGCGGTCTTCTATGGCGGCATGGATGCCCAGGGGGCACCACTGCTCAAGCAGATGAAGCAGCTCGGCATCACCGCCAAGTACCTGGGGGGTGACGGTGCCTGCACCGCCGAGATGATCAAGATTGCCGGCGCAGCCATGAGCAGCGATGTGTACTGCACCCAGGCCGGCATCCCCATGGACAAGATGCCGGGCGGCAAGGAGTTCAACGAGCGCTTCAAGAAGCGCTTCGGCGTGCCCGTGCAGCTCTACGCCCCTTACAGCTATGACGCCACCACGGCCCTGATCGAGGCCATGAAGGCGGCTGGCTCTTCCGACCCGGCCAAATACCTGCCCCAGATGCAGAAGCTGAGCTTCAAGGGCGTGACCGGCAATATCGCCTTCGATGCCAGCGGCGACAGCCGTGAGGGCGGCGTGACCCTCTACCAGTTCAATGCCGGAAAGTGGGAAGCCCGGCCCTGAAACAGAGCGCGAGCCCGCCAGCCCGAAGGGCGCGCGTCCCTCCCTTGGGGAGGATGTCACATCGTGACAGGAGGGCTGTTACCCAGCCCGGCCCCGAAGTTGCTAGTCAGCGTCGTACCCTACAAACCAGAGGAGAAACCCGCATGAAATACCGCCTTGTCGCCCTTGCCGTGCTCGGTCTTGGTGCATCCGCCGTCCAGGCCCAGGAAGTTGTGAAGCTGGGCGTCGCTGCACCCCTCACCGGAACCCAGGCCCACCTGGGCAAGGACATCGAGAACGGTGTCCGCCTGGCCATCGAGGAATACAACGCCAAGGGCGTGACCCTCGGCGGCAAGAAGGTCAAGTTTGACGTGCAGGCCGAGGACGACCAGGCCGACCCCAAGACTGCCACCACCGTGGCCCAGCGTCTGGCCGACAGTGGCGTGAAGGGGGTTGTCGGGCACCTCAACTCCGGCGCCTCCATTCCCGCCTCGCGCATCTACAACGAGGCCGGCCTGCCCCAGGTTTCTCCCGCCTCCACCAACCCCAAGCTGACCCAGCAGAACTTCAAGGCCACCTTCCGCACCATCGCCAACGACGTGCAGCAGGGCCTGGCCATCGGCAAATATGCGGCCACCAAGCTGGGCAAGAAGATTGCGCTGATCGACGATCGCACCGCCTACGGCCAGGGCCTCGCCGATGAAGTGGAGAAGGCCGTCAAGGCCAACGGCGGCAGCCTTACCGGGCGCGAGTTCACCAGTGACAAGGCCACCGATTTCCTGGCCATCCTGACCCGCATCAAGGCCCAGAACCCTGACGTGATCGTATACAGCGGCATGGACACCCAGGCCGGCCCCATGCTCAAGCAGATCAAGCAGCTCGGCATCAACGCCAAGTTCATCACCGGCGACGGCGGCTGCACCGGCGAAGTCATCAAGCTGGCTGGCGATGCGATCAGCGGCAACACCTACTGCACCCAGCCGGGCCTGCCCCTTGAAAAGATGCCGGGCGGCAAGAACTTCAACGAGCGCTTCAAGAAGCGTTTCAATGCCGACGTGCAGATCTACGCCCCGTATTCCTACGACGCCGCCTCGGCCATCATCGAGGCCATGAAGGCCGCCAACAGCGCCGACCCGGCCAAGTACGCCGGCAGCATCGCCAAGGTGAACTTCCCGGGCGTGATCGGCACCGTGGCCTTCGACGCCAAGGGCGACATCAAGGACGGCGCCGTGACGGTCTATCAGTTCAAGGCCGGCAAGTGGGAAGCCCTGCAGTAATGTGTTCCTGATGGTGGCGTTGGGGGGGCTGAATCCGCCCCGACCCCACCCCCCGCCCCAGCATTTCGTTAACCTCATCCGGTCGTTTCCATGGAAACCCTTCTCCAGCAAACCGTAAACGGCCTCGTCGTGGGCAGCGTGTATGCCCTCGTCGCCCTCGGTTACACCATGGTCTACGGCATTCTCGGCCTCATCAATTTCGCCCACGGCGACATCCTGATGGTCGGTGCCCTGGTGGCCCTCGAGGCCATCCGCCTGCTCCAGATATATGCGCCCGACCTCGGTCTCGTCCCGACCCTGCTGGCCGGGCTGTCGATCTCGGTGGTGGTGTGCATGATCCTCGGCTACACCATTGAACGTACCGCCTACCGCCGCCTGCGCAATGCGCCCCGGCTGGCGCCCCTGATCACCGCCATCGGCGTGTCTTTCCTGCTCCAGACCATCGCCATGATCATCTGGGGCCGCAACTACCACACCTTCCCGCAACTGGTGTCCACCACGCCCCTGGAGCCCGTTGCCGGCGTCTTCATCACCCCGGTGCAGATCGTCATCCTGGTGGTGTCGGCGGTGCTGATGGTGGCCCTGGTGCTGCTGGTCAACAAGACCCGCCTCGGCCGAGCCATGCGGGCCACCGCCGAGAACCACAAGGTGGCCAGCCTGATGGGCGTGGACACCAACAAGATCATCGCAGCCACCTTCATCATTGGTTCGGCCCTGGCCGCCGTGGCCGGGGTGATGTTCTCCTCCAATTACGGCATTGCCCACTACGCCATGGGCTTCATGCCCGGCCTCAAGGCCTTCACCGCGGCGGTGCTGGGGGGCATCGGCAACCTGGGTGGCGCCATGCTCGGCGGGCTGCTGCTGGGGCTGGTGGAGTCCATCGGTGCCGGCTACATCGAGGACATGAGCTTCGGATTCCTCAACTCCAGCTACCAGGACATCTTCGCCTTCATCATTCTGGGCATCGTGCTCATCTTCCGGCCCACCGGCCTGCTGGGTGAACGCGTCGCAGACCGCGCCTGATATGACGACCCCCACGCTCACTGCGTTCGCCGCCCCCCAGGGGCGCGCGGGACTTCCCTGGGGCGGCCCGGCGGAAGCCCCGGATCTGCCCTCATCCATCGCGCTCGCTGCCATTGAGAGTGTTTCCCCATGAATGAACTCGCCCTCGCCATTCCCTGGCTCGGCAAGCGCAACCCGGCTGCAGCCCGCTGGGTGGTGCTGGCCCTGGCCCTCGGCGCCCCCCTCATTGCCATGCTTTTCGGCAAGACCTGGGTGCGCATCCTCGATTTCGCCCTGCTCTACGTGATGTTGGCCATCGGCCTCAACCTGGTGGTGGGCTTTGCCGGCCTGCTCGATCTGGGCTACATCGCCTTCTACGCGGTGGGGGCCTATACCTTCGCCTTCCTGGCCTCGCCCCACTTCGAGCTGCACCTGCCCTTCTGGCTGGTGCTGCCGCTGGGGGCCGTGTTTGCGGCGCTGGCGGGGATCATCCTCGGCCTGCCCACCCTGCGGCTGCGCGGTGATTACCTGGCCATCGTGACCCTGGGTTTCGGCGAGATCGTGCGCATATTCCTGAATAACCTGAACCACCCGATCAACATCACCAACGGGCCCCAGGGCATCAACATGATCGACCCGCTGGCGCTTTTCGGCTGGGACATCTCCCGGCCCCTGAAGATCGGGGACGACATCACCATCAACTCCCTGTTCCTGTACTACTACGTCTTTCTGGCCTTCGTGGTGCTGTCCATCATCCTGGTCCAGCGCCTGCAGATCTCCCGCATCGGGCGGGCCTGGGCGGCGATCCGTGACGACGAGCTGGCGGCCAAGGCCATCGGCATCAATACCCGCAACATGAAGCTGCTGGCCTTCTCCCTGGGGGCCACCTTTGGCGGTGTGGCTGGCGGGCTGTTTGCCGCCTTCCAGGGCTTCGTGTCCCCCGAAAGCTTCTCGCTGATGGAGTCCATCGCCGTGCTCACCATGGTGGTGTTTGGCGGCATGGGCAATCTGGCCGGGGTGGTGGTGGGCGCCCTGGCACTCACGGCCCTGCCCGAGATCCTGCGCCATGTGGCGGTTCCGGTGCAGCAGGCGGTGTTCAATCAGGTCATTCTCGATCCGGAGGTGCTGCGCATGCTGCTGCTCTCCCTGGCCATGATTTTCATGATGCTGCTGCGCCCGGCGGGCCTGATCCCGGCCCACAGCCGCTATTCACGCCCCGAACTGGTGGTCGGCAAGCCGGCACCGACGGAGGCGACCAAGTGATCACCCTGCTCGAAGCGAAGCACATCACCAAGCGCTTTGGCGGCCTCACGGCCCTGTCCGATGTGTCCCTGACCATCCGCAAAGGTGAGGTGTATGGCCTGATCGGCCCTAACGGGGCGGGCAAGACCACCTTCTTCAACGTGCTCACCGGCGCCTACGTGCCGGAGGAGGGCGAGATCGTCTTCAACGGCACCGAGCTGCCCACCGGCAAGCCCCACGAAGTGGTGGCTGCCGGCATCGCCCGCACCTTCCAGAACATCCGCCTCTTCCGCGAGCTCACCGCCCTGGAGAACGTGATGGCCGGCCATCACCTTCGCTCCCGGGCCAATCCGTTCTCCATCCTGCTGCAGACCAAGCATGCCCGGGAGGAAGAGCGCCTCATCACCGAGCGCGCCTTTGAGCTGCTGCGCTACGTGGGCATCGAGCGCTTTGCCGATACGGTATCGAAGAACCTCTCCTACGGCGACCAGCGCCGCCTGGAGATCGCCCGCGCCCTGGCCACCGAGCCCCAGCTGCTGGCCCTCGACGAACCTGCGGCGGGGATGAACGCCACCGAGACCGGCAAGCTGCGCGAGCTGGTCCAGACCATCCGCCACGACGGTGTCACCGTGCTGCTCATCGAGCACGACGTGAAGCTGGTGATGGGCTTGTGCGATCGCCTGGCGGTACTCGATTTCGGCAAGAAGATCGCCGAGGACGTGCCCGCCGAGGTACAGAAGAACGACGCCGTGATCTCCGCCTACCTGGGCGGCCATGGCACCCGCAAGGCAGGAGCTGCGGCATGAGCACCACCGATAACGCAGCCCCCATCCTGCAACTGCGCGACACCCGGGTGGCCTATGGCGCCATCGAGGCCGTCAAGGGCATCAGCCTGGAACTGGCCCGGGGCGAGCTGGTGTCCCTGATCGGGGCCAATGGCGCCGGCAAGACCACCACCCTCAACGCCATCGCCGGCACCCTGGGCACCGCCGGCGGGCAGATCCTCTACGACGGTCAGGCCATCGACAAGCTGCCGGCCCACAAGCGCCTGCGCCAGGGTTTGGCCCTGGTGCCGGAAGGGCGGGGCATCTTCACCCGCCTGACGGTGGAGGAGAACCTGCGCATGGGGGCCTATTGCCGGCGCGACGACGAGGCCGTGGAAGCCGACATGGAGCGCATCTTCGGCATGCTGCCGCGGGTCAAGGAGCGCCTGCAGCAGGTGGCCGGCACCCTCTCCGGCGGCGAGCAGCAGATGGTCGCCATCGGCCGGGCGCTGTTGTCCCGCCCCCGCCTGCTACTGCTGGATGAGCCGTCCATGGGCCTGGCACCGCTGGTGGTGGAAAAGATCTTCGAGGTCATCGCCTCGGTGGCCGCCGAAGGCGTCACTGTGCTGCTGGTGGAGCAGAACGCCACCCTCGCCCTGGAGTTTTCGAGCCGGGCCTACGTGATGGAGTCGGGGGCGATCATCCTCAGCGGCTCGGGTGCGGATCTGCTGGCCAATCCCAAGGTTCGGGCTGCCTACCTGGGTGAGTGAGGACTTTTTGGTATTTGGTGATGCAGCCGGGCTGACGGCAGGGGTTTGAGCGTCTAGGCTGAAAAGCAAGGCTTGCAGGTGTCTGCTTATGTCTGTTTCCTCGGTTGGTTCGTCCTTGTCATTCAGTCCGTCGTTCGCTGCACCCACCAGTCGGGCCGGCGGAGCAGGGGTGCGTCCGGGCGAAGCGCAAGGCGAAGTTCAAGGCAAGCCTCAGGGCAACGCTCAAGGCTTGAGCGAGGCCGACCTGCGACGGGTGGAGCAACTCAAGCAGCGTGACCGGGAAGTCCGTGCCCACGAGATGGCCCACGTGGCGGCCGGAGCGGGGGTGGTGACCAGCGGCGCCAGCTATTCCTTTGAGACCGGCCCTGATGGCCGACGCTATGCGGTGGGCGGCGAGGTCGGCATCAACGTGTCCCCCGGGCGCACGCCCGAAGAAACCCTGAGCCGGGCCGAGAAGATCCGCGCTGCCGCCCTGGCGCCCGCCGACCCGTCGGGGCAGGACCGCCAGATCGCAGCCCGTGCCGCCAGCATGGCGGCCGAAGCCCGCGTCGAACTGGCCACCCGTTCCCGCGATGAAGACCCCGCCGGGCCTGCCCAGGCCTACCGGGTGGCAGAGAGCGGGGGCCGCGCGCCGGCCACCGGCTCGGCCCTCGACACCTACGCCTGATTCACCACCCACTCCACCACTTGCCAGCCTGCCGGCGTGATCGGCCACAGGGCATAGCTGAAGGGGCCGCGTCCGCCCAGGTGCAAGGTTTCGTGGTCGGTCACGGTGACTTCGCCCCGCGTCCAGAAATTCGCCAGGAGGGCTTCCAGGCTCAGGTGGCCAGCGCTGTGCACCGGAGCGTGACGGTCCGGCGCCCGGGTCGTGGACAGCACATCGTGATAGCTCGCCCAGTGCCGTGCCTGCAGATGGCGTGAGAGCAGGGCCGTCCAGCTCCCGCCTGGCGCGGCGACCTGCCCCAGCACGTTGGAAAACAGGAAGGCGGCGTCCGGAAAGCGTGCCGCCAGCAGGGCCAGGCCATCCGGGGTGCTCAGGCAGTTGAGCTTGTCGAAGCGTAGCCGGCGGGCATCCGGCCGCCGTGCCAGCAGGTGGCGGGCGATGGGGTCCGGCTCCAGTGCGATGACCTGTTCGAAGCGTTCAAGGAAGCCCGGCGGCAGGGCATGACCGGCGTTCGGGCCGACGATCACCAGGGTGCGGGCGTTTGGCTGCCAGCCACTCAGCCAGCCGGCTACGGTCGCATGGAAGCCGGCCCACAGGCTGCGGCGGTAGCGGAGGGCGCGCAACTGGTACGTCAGGCCACCGCTGGGGTCGAACAGATGGTCACGCAGGGTGGGGAAGGGGTTGTGCACGGTCCGTTTTCAGGTGCAAGGTGGCGCGATTATGACTGGTCAGCCAAGGCTTGCAGATGCCATGCTGCGGTCTTTGTGTTTTGAGCGAGATCAGGAATGGAGAGCGGGATGAAGGACCCCTTGCATGAAGAAGCCCTGTCGTCGGAAGCCGTTTTCGAGGGCCGCCTGCTGAAAGTATTCCGGGACAGGGTCAGCCTCCCTGATGGTAAGGAAGGTCTGCGGGAGTACGTCAAGCACCCCGGTGCGGTGGTGGTGATTCCGGTGTTGCCTGACGGACGGCTGGTGTTCGAGCGCCAGTTCCGCTATCCGGTGGGGCGAGCCTTTCTCGAGCTGCCGGCCGGCAAGATCGATCCGGGTGAGGACATCCTGCGCTGTGCGCAGCGCGAGTTGCAGGAGGAGACCGGCCATGTCACCGAGGACTGGCGCTACCTGGGGGTGATGCACCCGTGCATCGGCTACTCCAACGAGCGCATCGAGATCTTCATCGCCCGTGACCTGAAGCACGTGGGGCATGCCTGGGATGAGGGCGAGTTCCTGGAGATCCTGACCCTGAGCCTGGCCGAGGCGCGGGAGGCGGTGTTTGATGGGCGCATCACCGACGCCAAGACCATCACGGCCCTGTACTGGGCCGAGCGGGAGTTGAGAGAGGGTTGAACCGGCCGCGTGGCTGCCGGGTCTGTAGTCGATGCGGGGCGCCAAGGCGCCCCGCAGTATTTTTTACTTACATAAGAAAACCCTTACACTGTCTTGAAATGTGCAAATCACACATTTAATATTTGGAGCAATCATGTTGCCTGAGGTTTTGCCATGAACCCGCTGGGCCGCCCCGAAGGCGGCAGATCCTGTTTTCCGGTGTTCCGGATACGGGCAGGGGGCAAGCAATGAGCGCCGATTCCGCAGGGCCTGCCCGGGGAGCGGCAGGCGGTGGGCAGTCCCTGGACCCCGCGATGGCGGATGCCTTGCGCGCCTTGCTGGGGCCGATGGCCAGGCTGGCGCTGGCGCAGGGGGTGTCATTTGCGGTACTCGAAGAAATGCTCAAGGAGGCGGTTGTGGACGAAGCACTGAAGGCACAGTCGGCCCAGACACCATCGCGCGTGGTCAGCCGGATCAGTGTGGCCACCGGGCTCAACCGGCGCGAAGTCACGCGCCTCACGCAGCGCCGGCGCGATGCCCGCGAAGTGCGTCACCCGCCGGCCGCCGAAGCCTTCACCCGCTGGCTGACCGACCCCGCGTGCTGCGACGGGAATGGTGTTCCGCGGCCCTTGCCGCGATTGCCGCAGGCACCGGGAGAGCCCAGCTTTGAAAGCCTGGCCCACTCGGTGACCCGGGACGTGCATCCACGCAGCCTGCTCGACGAGCTGTGCCGGCTGGGCATTGCCCGGCTGGATGGGGAGACCGACCAGGTTGTGCTGGTGCGCAACGCCTTTGTGCCGAACGACGCCCAGGCGGCGATGCTGGGTTTTCTCGGGGACAACGTTGGCGATCACCTGAGCGCGGCGGTCTGCAACGTGATCGCTGCGGAGCCGCCGCACTTCGAGCAGGCCGTATTTGCCGACGAGTTGTCGCTGGAGTCGGTTGCGGCCGTGCGACGCATGGTGCTGGGTAGTTGGGAGCGCCTGATGAAGGGCGCCGTGCCGGCGCTGGAGGCCCTCATCGAGGAAGATCGGAAACTCGGGCGCGCCCAGAATCAGCGTGTTCGGATCGGTCTTTACAGCTATTCGGAGCCGATGGCGATGACATCTTCTCCTGAGTCGGACGACGGGGAGAACCGGTCGTGATGGGCACCCGTTGCCGTGTAGCCGGACGTCGGCTTTCCGGGTGGCTTGCGGCTGCTCTCGTGACGGCGGTTCTGATGGCCTGTGGCGGGAGTGGCGGCGGGGACATGGCCGGTGTGGGGACCGGTGGCACGGGCACCGTGTCGAGTGTTGTCTCGATGGGGCCGATCTCGGGCTTTGGTTCGGTGATCGTCGCCGGGGTGCGCTACGACGACAGCCACGCCGTGGTCACCGACGAAGAGGGCAATGTGCGTGGCCGCGATGCGTTGAAGCTGGGCATGGTCACCACCATCCGCGGCAGTGCCGACTTCGTGGCGGGCAGCGGCGTGGCGGAGAGCATCCGCTACGGCAGCGAGTTGGTGGGCCCGGTGGAGAGCGTCGATCTGGCCGGCAGCCGTTTCACCGTCCTTGGCGCCAGCGTCAGCGTCAAGGCCTCCACGGTCTTCGATGAGCGCCTAAGCGGCCTTGCTGCGCTGAAGCCCGGCGACGTGGTGGAGGTTTACGGCGGTTACAACGCGGCTGCCGGTGCCTACACGGCGACCCGCATCGAGCCGCGGACCCAGCCCGGCCCTTACAAGCTGCGAGGGTCGGTGAGCGATCTCGACGTGGTACAGCGTCGTTTCACGCTGGCTGGCGTCCTTATCCATTACGCGGCAGTGCCCGCCAGTGAGCTCGTGGCGCTTGCCGAAGGTGTCCTCGTCCAGGTGTCCGCTTCACGCCTCCCAGTGGGCGGTGTCTGGCAGGTGGAGGGCGTGCAGCCTGCCCAGCGCGCGGTATTGACCCGCGGCGAAAGCAAGCTCGAAGGCAGCATCTCCAGCCTGAGCGCCCAGACCGCCTTCACTGTTGATGGCGTCCACGTGGATGCCAGCGCGGCCCGCATCGACGGCCCACTGGTGGTGGGGCTGCGGGTGGAGGTGGAGGGTTTCGTGCGCAACGGTGTTCTGGTTGCCCGGGAGGTGGAGAGCAGCGACGAGGACGCATCGGATGACGAGGCCTTCGACCTGAGCGGCGTGATGCAGGACTTTGACCCGCTTACCCAGCGCTTCCGCCTCCGTGGCCAGTGGATCGACGCCAGCGGTGCGGTGATCTTCGAGGACGGCAGCCGGGCTGAGCTGGCGAATGGCCGTCATGTGGAGGTGAAGGGCCGTTTTGACAGTGGCAGCGGGGCCATCGTCGCCGCGCGGATCGAGTTCGAACATTAGGTTTTTGGGTGTGCCCGCCCCTGCGGGCATCCAGGAGGAGGAGAAAACATGAAACAGATCCGGAAGTACCTGTCCGGCGCATCCGCGCTGGCCCTGTTGATGGTTACGGCGGCGGCCCACGGCGCACCGCCGGCCGGCCGGCTGCTGGCATCCCAATGTGCCCAGTGCCACGGCACCAACGGCCAGGCGGTGTCCGGCATGGACAAGCTCGCTGGCGAGAGTGAGGGCGAGATCTACAAGGAGCTGATCGAGATGAAGGCCAGGATCAAGCCGGACGAGATCATGCACCGCCAGGCGGCTGGTTATACCGACGCGCAGATCCGGCTGATTGCCCGCTACTTTGCCACCTCTGGCAAGGTCTCCACCACGACCCCGACAACCCCGACCACCAGCACCCCCAGCCGGCGCAAGTCGCGGGACGACGACTGAGCCCGAAGGAATAGATCATGTTTTCGCACAATCGTCGCAAACTCCTGCAGGTCTCCGGTGCGCTCGCCGCTGCCGGCTCCGTGCCCCTCCTTGCCCGTGCCCAGGTGGCCGCACCGCGGGTTGTCGTGATCGGTGGCGGCTTTGCCGGTGCCACGCTGGCCAAGTATGTCCGCATGTGGAACCCGAAGATCCAGGTCATGCTGATCGAGCCGAATCCCAGCCACGTCTCGTGCATTCTCAGCAACCTGGTGATGACCGGGGCGCTGGGCATGAATGCCATCACCCTGCGCTACGACACTCTGCGCAGCAAGTACGGGGTGAGCCTGGTGGCCGACCGGGCCGTCGGGATTGATGCGGTGAACCGCATCGTGACCACCCAGAACGGCAGCCGCATCCCCTACGACAAGCTGGTGCTGGCCCCGGGCATCGACTTCGACGCCGTACCGGGCCTGGACACCGCCGTGCTGCCCCACGCCTGGCAGGCCGGCCCCCAGACACTTGCCCTGAAGGCCCAACTGGATGCGGTGCCCGCTGGTGGCACCTTCGTCATGTCCATTCCGCCGGCACCCTACCGTTGCCCGCCGGGGCCCTACGAACGGGCCTGTCTGCTGGCCGACTCCCTGCTGCGCCGGCGCCGCGCCGGGCGCGTCATTGTGCTGGACGCCAACAATGACGTGGTGGCCGAGCCGCACACCTTCCATACGGCTTTCCAGACCACCTATGCCAGCGTGATCGAGTACCGCCCGAACAGCGTGGTGAGCTCGGTGGACTGGGCCAACAAGACGATCCATACCAACTGGGGACCGATCCGTGCCGATGGCGCCAACATCATCCCGCCCCAGAAGGCAGGGAAGCTCGTTGTTGCGGCCGGTCTGCTCGGCACCAATCCCGCAACACGCTGGGCGCCAGTCAATCCGCTGAGTTATGAGTCGACCGTGGTGCCGCACATTCACGTGATCGGTGATTCCCAGGGGACGGGCCAGCCCAAGTCGGGCCACATGGCCAACTCCCAGGCCAAGGTGTGCGCCGATGCCTTGATCCGCTACTTCGCCGGTGAGGCGCCGGACCCGGCACCGATGACCAACTCGGCCTGCTATAGCCCGATCACCTCAAAGACAGCCTCCTGGCTGACGGTGGTGTTTGGCTATGACGCCGCCACCGGGCTGATGAAGCCGGTGCCCAACACCCTTGCCGAAGCCCCGACGCCGTCCAAGGACCACTACGAGGACATGTTCGGCTGGGCCAACAACCTGTTTGCCGACAGCTTCAGCTGAAACGCGCGGGAGCCCCAACGGGGGCTCCCGCTT
>NZ_JBIJDC010000007.1:0-73302 GCF_044344315.1 Zoogloea sp.
ATCTTGACGCGCAGGTTGCCGCCGCCGTCTTCGACGTCGCGCAGCAGGTTGTTCAGACCCTTGATGAGGTTCTGACCGTGGCTCTTGACCGTCTCGCGGAAGACTTCCGGGTTGGTCAGGGCGAAGTTGGAGGGGGACAGGGCGTCGATGTACTGACGGGTGTAGAAATTGACCTTCTTCTGGCTCTGATCATCCAGGCCGTCAACGCTGCTCACGGTGTCGTGAATATGACGGGCGGCGATGAGGTAGGACTGCTTCATGAAGTCGAACAGGAAGTGCTCCTGCCATTCTTCGTCCTTGAAGCGCTTGTCGTCCTTGGCCGGTGTGGCCACCGGGGTGCCGGCGCCAACACCGGTGAGGCGCATCATGGAGTGCTGCCAGAGGGAGAAGTAGTCCCACACCAGGTTCATCTGGGCCTGGGCGAGGCGATAGGGGTTAGCCAGCAGCTTGCCCATCATGTCCATGAAGGCCTGGGCGATGCCGAGTTCGTCGGCGGGGGCGCTGATCCCCTTCTTGACCTGCTTCTGGATGTGATCGGCCAGCAATTTGGAGGCCCGTTGCGCAACTTCGGCGTAGGTCTTGGCGACTTCTTTAGGGTCCGGCAGTTCGGACTTGGCGACTTCTTTTTCGGGCGCAGCCATTCTCGGGCTCTCCTTTATTGATGGCTTTTGATGAAACGGACAATTCCATCGCTTCCTACTGACCGGCACACCTCCCATTTGCGCGCGAGATGGTTCAGGTGGGCGATGGCTTCCCCCATGGCAAACATGACCTGATGCGTGTCCAGTTCTCGCGGGAAAAGGGTCGCAAGAAGCTCCCCCGCACAGCGTGGCACAGAACAGGCAGCGAGAAGTTCCGCGCAACGGTCGTCGTGGTGCTCGACGAGCTGATCCACGCGCAGACCGATGTTTCGGAACGGGCTCCCGTGGGATGGTAGCACGAGCGTGGCTACCGGCAACTGCTTGAAACTGCGGATCGAATCGAGAAATCGTCCCAGCGGATCGTCATCCGGGGTGGCGGCAAAAACGCTCACGTTGGTGGAGATGCGGGGCAACAGCATGTCGCCGGAAATCAGCACGCCGGCGGATTCGCAATACAGTGACATGTGTTCGGGCGAGTGGCCATGCCCCACGATCACCTTCCAGCTGCGGCCGCCGATCTCCAGGCTGTCGCCGTCGATCACCCGCTCATAGCTGGCCGGCAGGGATGGCACGCCACGCTTGTAGGCATTGCCGCGGCTGGCCAGCGCCGTGCAGCGCGCCTCGTCGAGGCCATGCTGGCGAAACTGGGCCACCATGGCGGTCGTGTTGTAGCCAGGCAGCTGGTTCCACAGGGCATGTCCGCCGAGGAACTCGCCCAGAGTCATGGTCACGGGGGCGCCGGTCTTCTCGGAGAGCCACTGGGCCAGGCCCAGGTGGTCGGGGTGGCAGTGAGTGACAATGATCCGCGTCACCGGCCGGCCGAGGCCGGCGAGGATGGTGTCCCAGGCGTCCTGGCTGGCTTCGAGGCCGTAGCCGGTGTCGACAATCACGACCCCACCGCCATCCTCGATCAGCCACAGGTTGATGTGGTTGAGGGCAAACGGCAGGGGCATGCGGATCCAGTGCACGCCGGGTGCGACTTCCCGGGTTTCCCCCGTTGGGGGAAGTGTGTCGAAGGGGTAGTCCAGTATTGGGGCCATCGTTCTGTTCTCCTGTTTTGTACGGATAGTCGTTTCGCTTGGTCGCGTTGCCCGTGGCTGCGAAATCTGCTTTACTGGCCCTCGTTTTCTTTGTGTCAGCACGTTTGCGCCGGACCCATGAGCCAGGAAGAAACCTACACCATTACCGAACTCGCTCGTGAATTCGGCATCACCCCGCGGGCCATCCGTTTTTACGAGGATGAAGGCCTGCTGGCCCCAACCCGGGCCGGGCGCAACCGCATCTACGCGAGGCGTGACCGCACCCGGCTGCGTCTCATCCTGCGCGGCAAGCGGCTTGGCCTGTCACTGGCCGAGATCGGCGAACTGCTGGGCATGTACGACGGTGTGCGCAACTCCACTCAGCAGCTGAGCCGCTTCCTGTCCGTGCTCGCCGAACGTCGGCGCGCCATTGAACAGCAGCGCGAGGACATCATTGCTGTCCTCGGCGAGATCGGCATGCTCGAAAAGCAATGCCGGGAGCTGCTGGCCGAGAATCCCGAGGGCGCGGCCGAGGCCCGTGCCGAACTGGTTGCCCGTTTGCGAGAGAGCGGTTGATTTTTTACCATTAAAATTACGTTTACGTAAACGTTATAAAAAACTGCCGCGTGAGATAGCCCGTCCCGAGGAGACCCGACATGACCCGCCCGCCCCTTGAGCCCTTCCATCCCCGTGACCCCGGTTATGCTGAGCGCGTGCGGGCCAGCTTCGATCTCCAGCAGGCTATGCACTTGATTGGCGCCCGGCTGGCGGTGGTGGAGCCCGGCTACACTGAAATCCATTTGCCCTATAAGGCAGAGATTACCCAGCAGCACGGCTTCATCCATGGCGGTGTGGTGGGGATGATTGCTGATTCGGCCGCCGGCTACGCTGCCAACACCCTCACCCCTGCGGACAGCAGCGTGCTGACCGTCGAGTACAAGTTGAACCTGATTGCTCCGGCTGACGGTGAGCGTATGGTGGCGAGGGGCGAGGTGATCCGCTCGGGACGCACGCTGATCATTACCAAGGCCGAGGTCTTTGCCATCAAGGCCGAGCAATGGACGCTTTGTGCCGTGATGCAGCAGACCATCATGGCCATGCATGGGCGCAAGGAGAAGGGCGCCTGAAGGCCTCCGGTGGCGCAGGTTCCTGATGAAACGAATGGCGTGGCAGGGTATCGTGTCGGGCTGTTGAAATTGAAGGAAGAGTGATCGATGGCTGTAACCCTGCGCATCCTTGACGAGAATGACCATGCCGAGATCGAACACGTCCGGCAGTTCTTCCGCAACTACGCGGGCTGGCTGGGCGTGGATCTGGGCTACCAGAATTTTGCCGAGGAAATGGCCTCGCTGCCCGGTGCCTATTCAGCACCGATGGGGCGCCTGTTCTTTGCCGAGGTGGATGGGCAGCCCGCCGGTTGCGTCGGCCTCCGTGCTGCGACCGAGGGCGTCTGCGAAATGACGCGCCTTTACGTCGAGCCAGAGCAGCGGGGCAATGGCGTGGGGCGTGAGCTGGCCCTGGCGGCCATCAAGGCGGCCAAAGCCCTGGGTTACCGCAAGGTCATGCTGGATACGCTGCCGGCCATGCGCATCGCTGTGAAGCTTTACCGCGAGCTGGGTTTCACCGAGGCGCCCGCCTACTACCCGACGCCGGTCGAGGGCACGATGTTCCTGGCCCTTGATCTGGAGAATTGGTCCGAGTCCGAGGTCAAGAACGAGAACCTGTTCCACCTCTTCGACTACAACCTCGCCTGGTCGCGACGCATGCGCCAGGTGGACCCCGGTTTCTTCGAAAAGCTGTCCACCCTTCAGAACCCCGAGTACCTGTGGATAGGCTGTTCCGATTCGCGCGTGCCGGCCAACGAGATCATCGGCCTGCTGCCGGGCGAGGTTTTCGTGCATCGCAACGTGGCCAACGTGGTGGTGCACACCGATCTCAACTGCCTGTCGGTGATCCAGTTCGCCGTTGATGTACTGAAGGTCAAGCACATCATGGTGGTGGGGCACTATGGCTGCGGTGGCGTCAAGGCGGCGCTCAAGCGCGAGCGGGTGGGGCTGGTGGATCTGTGGTTGCGCCATGTGCAGGATGTGCACGTCAAGCACCTTGACCGCGTCGACCTGTTGCCGCCCGACATGCGGCACGACCGCCTGTGTGAGCTCAATGCCCTCGAGCAGGTGGTGAATGTTTGCCAGACCATCGTGGTGCAGGACGCCTGGAAGCGGGGTCAGCGCCTGACGGTGCATGGCTGGGTGTACGGCCTGAAGGATGGCCTGATTCGCGATCTGGGCATCAACGTGAGCCGTCGCGACGATCTGATGCCGCGTTACTTTGCCGCGCTCGAAGCTCTTGAGGCCTGAACCCGGGCCTGGTTTGGTTTCGCTGTGCCCAGATGACCCTGTGGCCCCAGGGGCCTGAAACGGAGGAAAACGTCATGACCGAGCCCTCGCAGCCCGCTGCGCCCATCGATTTCTATTTCGACTTTTCTTCGCCCTACGGCTATTTTGCCGCCGAGAAGATCGATGCCCTGGCTGCTCGCCACGGGCGCACGGTGCTGTGGCACCCCTTCCTGCTGGGGGTTACTTTCAAGGTGACGGGCCTGGCGCCCCTGCCGACGATCCCCCTCAAGGGCGCCTACTCGCTGCACGACATCGAACGCTCCGCCCGCTACTTTGGCCTGCCCTTCCGGCAGCCCAGCGTTTTTCCCATCCCCACCCAGCATGCTGCGCGGGCCTTTCTGTGGCTCAATGATCGCAATCCGGCCCGCGCCAAAGCCTTTGGTCTGGCCGCCTATCGCGCCTATTTTGTCGACGACGTGAATATCTCCGATCTGGGCGCCCTGCTCGACATCGCGTCCGCGCAGGGTGTCGACCGCGACGAGCTGTCGGCGGTGCTGGCCGGCACCGAAATCAAGGCCCGCCTGGCGGCGGAGGTGGATCTCGGCTTGGCCCGCGGGGTGTTCGGCTCGCCCTTCGTCTTCGTCGATGGTGAGGCCTTCTGGGGTGCAGACCGGCTGCCCCAACTGGAGCGCTGGCTGGCCGAAGGGGGCTTTTGAGTACTCCCGTGGATAATGCCGACTGCGCATTTCCGAACCCCGAACTCCGGAGACCCCATGTCTGCACCCATCGATTTCTACTTCGACTTTTCTTCGCCCTACGGCTACCTGGCTTCTGAGCAGATTGATGCCCTTGGCGCGAAGCACGGCCGGGCCGTGATGTGGCATTCGATCGTGCTGGATGCCCAGTTTCAGCCTCAGGGCGGCATGAAGATCCCCGCGGCGCTGATGCGCACCGAGTACGTCAGGCGTGATGTGGAGCGCTCGGCCGCCTATTTCGGCATCCCCTACAAGGAGCCGGTGCCCTACCCGGTGCATACCGAGCATGCCGCCCGCGCCTTTCAGTGGCTCAGTGACCGCAACCCGGACGAGGCCCGTGCCTTTGCCCACGCGGTGTTCCGTGCCTACTTTGTCGACGGCCGCAACATTGCCGAGACGGCCGTGCTGCTGGAGATCGCCGACGCGCTCAAGCTTGACCGGGAGGACGTCTCCGCTGCCTTCTCCGATGCGGCCACCAAGGCCCGCCTGAAGGCCGAGATCGATCTGGCGGAGGCCCGCGGCGTGTTTGGTTCGCCCTTCTTCATCGTCGAAGGCGAGGGCTTCTGGGGCAATGACCGCCTGCCCCAGCTCGAACGCTGGCTGGCCCGGGGCCCCTTCTGACATGCGCCGGATCTGCGTCTTCTGTGGCTCCCGCCCGGGCATCAATCCGGCCTACCGGGCCGCAGCCGAATCCCTCGGCAAGACCTTCGCCGAGCGGGGTATCGAGCTGGTGTATGGCGGCGGCAACGTGGGCCTGATGGGCATCATCGCCGACGCCTGCCTGGCCGCCGGTGGCAAGGTGGTGGGGGTGATTCCCCGGGCCTTGCTTGAGTGGGAGGTCGGCCATGAAGGTCTGAGCCGGCTCGAGGTGGTGGACTCCATGCACTCGCGCAAGGCCCGCATGGCCGAACTGGCCGACGGCTTCATCGCCCTGCCCGGCGGCCTGGGCACCTTCGAGGAGCTGTTCGAGATCCTCACCTGGGCCCAGCTGGGCTTCCACAACAAGCCGGTGGCGCTGCTCAACTGCGAAGGCTATTACCAGCCTCTGATCCAGATGATGGACCGGGGCGTTGGTGAAGGTTTCATGAAGGCCGAGAACCGCGGCCTGTTGCTGGTTGAAGACAATGTGTATGCCCTGCTACGCGCCATGGGGGCCTACCACCCCCCGGCCGTGGGCAAGCGCATCCGCGACGAAAAACAACTCTGAAAATCTGCCTGTCCCCAAGGAGAACTCCCCATGAAGACCCGTGCTGCTGTCGCCTGGAAGGCCGGCGCTCCCTTGAGTATCGAAACCGTTGATCTGGAAGGTCCGAAGGCTGGCGAAGTGCTGGTCGAGGTCAAGGCCACCGGCATTTGCCATACCGACTACTACACCCTCTCCGGGGCCGATCCGGAAGGTTTGTTCCCGGCCATCCTCGGCCACGAAGGTGCTGGCGTGGTTGTCGATGTGGGCCCGGACGTGAAGTCCCTGCGCACCGGCGACCACGTGATCCCGCTGTACACCCCGGAATGCCGCGAGTGCAAGTTCTGCCTGTCGCGCAAGACCAACCTGTGCCAGAAGATCCGCAGCACCCAGGGCCGCGGCCTGATGCCGGATGCCACCAGCCGCTTCAGCCTGGACGGTAAGCCCATTCTGCACTACATGGGCACCTCCACCTTTTCCAATTACATCGTGGTGCCCGAGATTGCCCTGGCCAAGATCCGCAGTGACGCGCCCTTCGACAAGGTCTGCTACATCGGCTGTGGCGTGACTACCGGCGTGGGCGCCGTGCTGTTCACCGCCAAGGTGGAAGCCGGCGCCAACGTGGTGGTGTTCGGCCTCGGTGGCATCGGCCTCAACGTGATCCAGGCCGCCAAGATGGTGGGTGCCGACAAGATCATCGGTGTGGACCTCAACCCCGGCCGTGAAGCCATGGCCCGCAAGTTCGGCATGACCCACTTCATCAATCCGAGCGAGGTCGAGAACGTGGTCGATCACATCGTCCAGCTGACCGACGGCGGCGCCGACTACAGCTTCGAGTGCATCGGCAACACCAAGGTGATGCGTCAGGCGCTGGAATGCACCCACAAGGGTTGGGGCCAGTCGGTGATCATTGGTGTGGCCGAGGCCGGTGCCGAGATCTCCACGCGTCCCTTCCAGCTGGTCACCGGCCGGGTGTGGAAGGGCTCTGCCTTTGGCGGCGCCCGCGGCCGCACCGACGTGCCCAAGATCGTGGACTGGTACATGGAGGGCAAGCTCAACATCGATGATCTGATCACCCACACGCTCACCCTCGATCAGATCAATGATGGCTTCGACCTGATGAAGAAGGGCGAGTCGATCCGCTCGGTGGTGTTGTACTGAGATGGGCGACACCGGCTTCGAGACCCTCTCCGAACACGGCTGCTTCGGCGGCCGGCAGGGCTTTTACCGCCACGACTCGCGGGCCATCGGCCTGCCGATGAAGTTCGCGGTGTTCGTGCCTCCCCAGGCTGCCGCCGGCCCGGTGCCGGTACTGTTCTATCTGGCCGGGCTGACCTGTACGGAAGAAACCTTCCCGATCAAGGCCGGCGCCCAGCGGATGGCTGCCGAGCTGGGTCTGATGCTGGTTGCTCCGGATACCAGCCCCCGCGGCGCCAACGTGCCCGGCGAGGCGGAGAGCTGGGACTTCGGCGTGGGCGCCGGCTTCTACCTGGACGCGGTGCGCGAGCCCTGGGCCCGCCACTGGCGCATGGAGAGCTACATCACTGGTGAGTTGCGCCAGCTGGTGGCGAGCCGCTTTCCCGCCGATCCGGCCCGCTGCGGCATCTTCGGCCACTCGATGGGGGGGCACGGTGCCCTGACCCTGGCCCTGCGTCATCCGGACGTGTACAGGTCGGTATCGGCCTTCGCACCGATTGCCGCGCCCAGTCTGTGCCCGTGGGGTGAAAAAGCCTTTGGCGGCTACCTGGGTGATGACCGTGCCGTGTGGCGCGAACACGATGCCAGCACCCTGGTGGAGGATGGCCGGCGTTGCCCGCCCATCCTGATCGATCAGGGCATGTCCGACCAGTTCCTGCCCACCCAGCTCAACCCTGACCGCTTCGAGCAGGTGTGTGCCGATGGCCAGCCCCTTACCCTGCGCCGGCATGCGGGCTATGACCACGGCTACTACTTCATCTCCACCTTCATGGCGGACCACCTGGCCCACCACGCGCAGTACCTGAAGGCCTGAGCCCATGGACCTCGCCAGCCCCGACCTGCACGCCCTGGCCGAGGGCGTCAAGCCGCTCCTCGACTGGCGCGATGTGCCGGTGGATCTGGCGTCCCTGGCCGCGCTGGCGGCGGGGCTGGGGTGGGCCAGCGGCTTGCGCCTGTATGCCCTGGTGTTCGTGCTCGGCGCCCTGGAGCGCTTTGCCGGTGTGCAGCTGCCAGGCGGGCTGGGCATGCTGGCCCATCCCCTGATTCTCGGGGTGTCGGGTCTGCTCCTGCTGGTTGAGTTCTTTGCCGACAAGCTGCCCTGGCTGGATTCCATCTGGGATGCGGTGCATACATTCATCCGCATCCCGGCCGGGGCGGCGCTGGCGGCCGCAGTGATGGGTGATCAGGGTGGTGCCCTGCAGCTTGCCATGGGGCTCCTCGGCGGAACACTGGCCGCCGGCACGCACCTGGCCAAGGCCGGCGCCCGGGCTGCCATCAATACGTCCCCGGAGCCGGTCAGCAACGTGGTGGCCTCCCTGGGGGAAGACGTGCTGTTTGCCGGCGGGGTGTGGACGCTCTTCCACAAGCCCCTGCTTTTTCTGGCGGCCCTGGTAGTGTTTTGCGTTCTGGCCGTCCTGCTGATCGTGATGTTGTGGCGTTTCGTGCGGCGACTGTTCGCTGCGCGCCCTGCCCGGCCCTTGCCATAGGGGCTGCGGTCTGCGATAAGCAGATCAAGGCCTTTCCATCCATGACCTGTCGCCACGTAGCGGCGGGCACGCTTTCCCCAAGAGTCCCCCATGAGTATTCCGTCCCCATGCATCAACGTCTGCCGCATGAACGAAGCCAGCGGCTACTGTGAAGGTTGTTATCGCAGCATCCCCGAGATCACCGAATGGAGCCGTGCCAGCGACGCTCGCAAGCAGGCCATTCTGGGTGAGGTGGCCTCGCGCCGGGCTGCGGCCGATCTCTTCGAACTGGGCCTGCGCGGCGAATGCGTTCGGGATTGAGGACGGGCGATGAGCGACGATAACCCCTGTATCGGCATCTGCGAAATCGAGGACGGTTACTGCATCGGCTGCGGCCGCAGCGCCGAGGTCATCTTTGGCGAGACGGACTCGGCGGGGAGCGGCGATACCGATGCGGGAGTGGATAGCATCCATCCCATGCCCGGCGAGCGGGTAGCGTCCTCGGATTGAGGCCGGGCCATGAGCGTGCATGGGGCCGTGAGCCTGCCGCCCGACATTGATGTCATCGAGCGTGGCTGGTTGTCGGCCAACAATGTGCTGCTGTTCGACGGGCCCGAGGCTACCCTGGTAGACAGCGGCTACGTGAGCCATGCGGCCCAGACCGTCGCGCTGGTGGGCGACGTGCTCGCCGGCCGGCGTCTGGCCCGACTCATCAACACCCACTCCCATTCCGATCATATCGGCTGCAACGCGGCCGTGCAGCGTGCCTTTGCCTGCCGGATCGGCGTGCCCGAGGGCATGGCCGACGCGGTGGCGCGCTGGGACGAGGAGGCCCTGCTGCTGAGCGTTGCGGCCCAACAGGGTGAGCCCTTCAAGGCCGACTTCACGCTGGCACCCGGTGAACGCCTGGTAATGGGGGGGCTGGAATGGCAGGCCTTGCCGGCACCCGGACACGACATGGATGCCCTCGTCTTCCACGCGCCTGACGCCCGCCTGCTGATCTCTGGCGATGCCTTGTGGCGGGACGGTTTCGGCATCCTGTTTGCCGAGGTCATCGGCGCGGGCGGGGGCATTGAGGCCGTGCGTGAAACCCTCGAGGCCATCGCCCGCCTGCCGGTGGATCTGGTGATACCCGGCCATGGTGCGCCCTTCGTCGAGGTCGACGATGCCTTGCGCGCGGCCTTCTCGCGGCTGCAGGCTTTCGAGCAGGACGGCGCACGGATGGCCCGCAACGCCATCCGTGCGTGCATCACCTTCATGTTGCTGGAGCAGCGGAGCATTGATCTGGATGCTCTGCCGGCTTACCTGGCCGAGGTGCACCTGTATCGGGAGGCCAACCGCCGCTTCCTGGGCCTGTCCCCCGATGCCCTGGCCACCTGGCTGGTGGGCGAACTGGAGCGAGCCGGAGTGGCTCGCCGCAAAGGCCATTTTCTGGTTGTGACATAAATTAACGAAAGTGCTGATTTCCGGGAGAAACGAGGCAGCCAGGCTTGAGGAAGTTGTTTATGCTGTTTCGAAAGAAGGTGACAATTTGTCACTTCTCGATGGCAGGCTGGCAAGCAGATCAGCCGCCCTCCTTTCAACAGGTAATCTCATGCAACTCGTTCTGATCAGCGGTCTGTCCGGTTCCGGAAAGAGCGTCGCCCTCAATGTCATGGAGGATTGTGGCCACTACGTGGTCGACAACCTGCCCTCGGCCCTGTTGCCGCAGCTTGTCTCCCATCTGCGAGGTGCGGGCTATCAGCGTATCGCGGTGGCGGTGGATGTGCGCTCCGGTGCCAGCATCGCCGCTCTTCCCCGGCAGGTCGAAGCCCTGCGCGCCATGGTCAGCGACCTGCGCATCCTGTTTCTCGATGCCCGTGACGACACCCTGATCGCCCGTTTCTCGGAAACCCGGCGCAAGCATCCCCTCGGCGACGAATGCAGCACCCTGGGTGAGGCCATCGCCCGTGAACGGGAGGCTCTGGCGCTGATTGCCGAGCTGGGGCAGCGCATCGATACCAGTGACATGTCGGCCAATACCCTGCGCAACTGGGTCAAGGGCTTCATGGACATGGAGGCAGGCAGCCAGATCACCGTGCTGTTCGAGTCCTTCGGCTTCAAGCATGGCATTCCGCTGGATGCCGACCTGGTCTTCGACGTGCGCTGCCTGCCCAATCCCCACTACGACCCGGTGCTGCGTCCCCTCACCGGCAAGGACGGCCCGGTCATCGACTTTCTCGCCAAGTTGCCCGAAGTGGGGCAGATGGTGGAGGACATCTACCGCTTCGTGGCCTCTTGGTTGCCCGCCTATGTCAACGACAACCGCAGCTACCTGACCATCGGCATTGGCTGCACCGGTGGGCAGCACCGCTCTGTCTATGTCGCCGAAAAGCTGGCTGAACACTTCCGTGAGACTGCCCGCGTCCACGTCCGGCATCGCTCCCTGAAATGATCCCCGGGCCCGCCCTGCGTGGCTGGCTGGCGGCCTGGGCCGCCCATCTGAAGTGGGGTGATGTGCTGGTGCTGGCCGCTGCGCTGGCAGCCTGCGGCTTGTCGGCCGTGGCCCTGTGGCAAGGCGGGCGCCCGGACAAGGCCATCATCAAGGCCGGTGGCCGGGTGTTTGCCGAAGTGGATCTGAACGCCACCCGCATCCTTGAGGTGCCCGGCCCCCTCGGGGCCACCCGCATCGAGATTCAGCCCGGCCGGGCGAGGGTTGCCGCGGATCCCGGGCCGCGCCAGTACTGCGTGCGCCAGGGATGGCTGAGCAGCGCCGGCGCGGTGGCGATCTGCGCCCCCAACCAGGTCAGCCTGGCCCTGTCGGGCCGCACCGCCGACTATGACTCCATCAACTACTGAGATCATCCTGAGGCCCTCGGCCGAGGACCATCGGGTGGCTCGCCATGCAGCGGCAGCCATCGTCCTGACGGTTGCCGAAGCGGCTATTCCGCTGCCCCTTCCCGGGGTCAAGCCCGGCCTCGCCAACATCATCACCCTGGTGGTACTGGCCCGCTGGGGCTGGCGTGAGGCCGTGTGGGTGGCGCTGCTGCGGGTGCTCGTCAGCAGTCTGCTCCTCGGGCAGTTTCTGGCACCAGGCTTTTTCCTGAGCCTGGTCGGCAGTGTGACCAGCCTGGCGGTGCTGGGCCTCGCGATGCACCTGCCGGGGCGAGCCTTCGGGCCGGTCAGCCAGAGCGTGATGGCCGCCTTCGCTCACATCGGCGGGCAACTTCTGGTGGCTCGGGCCTGGCTGGTCCCCCATGACGGCGTGTTCTACCTGGTCCCGGTGTTCGCCCTTGCGGCGACGCTGTTCGGGCTGGTGAATGGGTTGATTGCGGCGAGGCTGTTGCAGGAGAAGTCAGCGCCGCCGCCGGAGCAGGCCGGGGTGTAGCCCCGGCTTGTCGGGCAGGCCGAGGGCGGCCCGCGACAGGCGGTCCGCGTCCCGGTTGCGATGTCGCGGGATCCACGTCAGGCGGCATTCCGCAAAGCCGGTCATCAGATCCTGGGTGCGCAGGATGATCTCGCGCAGCCGGATGACCTTTGTAGTGTCCAGCCCGTTGATATGACGCACCACAAAGTCACTGTCACCCTGTAGCAGGACATGACGGGCTCCCGACGCCCGGGCCATATCGAGGGCCTTGCCCAGGGCCAGCAGTTCCGCCACGTTATTGCAGCCGCCCTGGGCCGCGACGCCCGAATACTCCTGTCGTTGCCCCCCCGGACTGACCACAAGCACCCCCAGCCCGATCCGGCCAGGGTTTGGGTAGGCCGATCCGTCGAACCAGATGTGCCATTCCGATTGGCTGGGGTGGGGCATGGCGTCGGGCATCGTTTTGACTTCAGCGCGGTAGGCCCCGCACTTTAAGCCTTCAACCGCGTATTGGGGGCGAGCAAAGCGCCCGTCGGTTGATTGTGAAATGCCGACGGGCTGGGCCACACGAATAGTGCTCGTTTCGCCAACTTGCGGAGCCGGCGACAGCCCTGCTGGCGATGTTGGGTATGAGTGGGCTCCTAGTGCGTCGGGTAAGGGTACGGGGATGAGGGCGTGTGGGGCACCGCATGGCGGGATATGCCATCAGTGCCTGCCTCGGATGGCGCTCAGAGCGGCAACTGCAACTTCCCGGCCACCATCGGTGGACACCAGAAGTACGCACCCGATACCGGCCGGGTAAACCGGAACAGCGCATCCACAATGCCGTCCTCCAGGCCTAGCATGCGTCGCATCTGGGCCTGGAAGGCGTCGACGCTGTGGCCGAAGGCGACGAACATCAGGCCGGCGTTGCGGCCTTCGGCCCAGGGCATGGAGCGGCGGACGAGGAAGGCTTCGGGGGTGAAGCTCTCTTGCGCGGTGCGTTTGACGTGGGCCGATTCGGGCGCGTCGTCGAGCTCTTCGTTGTCGCTGCGGCGGCGGCCGATGCAGTGGTCGCGCTCCTCGGGCTGCATGGCCTCGAAGTGGCTGAAATTGTGGGTCCAGCGCTGGACGGCGACAAAGCTGGAGCCGTCGGCGGCGATGGCGGCGGCGGTAGCTGCGTCGCCCTCCGGGTTCTCGGTGCCGTCTTCGTAGCCGCTCAGGTCGCGTCCGCCGTCGTGCTTGAAGGCATCCCACGAATCCGCCAGGGTGAATGCCGGAGCCAGCGCCGTCTCGATGTGGCGCGCCCGGTGCAGGAGCTCGCCCCGGTCGTCACCGCGCAGCCATAGCCACAGGGCGAAGGGGGTGGAAGGGATGTCGACGCCGGGGCCGGACAGGGGCGGGAAGGGCTTGAGACCCGCAACCTTGCGGCCAAGGGCGCCGAGGGGGGCCATGCCGATGCCGGCGACGGTGCGTGCTCCATCGACGATGTCCTGCAGGGCGGCGAGCCCGGCGGCCACGTCGGTGCCGGGCTCGAGATTGAAGGCGAGGTAGCGGGCGAGGGGGGGCAGGGGCAGCAGGATGCCGGCTTGGGGGGTACTCATTACACTCTCCGGGAATGGATGCGATCTGCGGAGATGATAGGGCAATCCCCTCCTGGCCGTCAGCCTGTCGGTGCTTCGCTCCGGCCGAGGCGGTAGAGGGCGACGCTGGCCAGAAAGTTGGGTTCGTCGGTGATCACCTTGTCCTCGTCGAAGGCCAGCCGTTCATGGATGGCGATACCTTCCTGGGCGCACAGGTCGTCGAAGTCGGCGATGGTGAAGAAGCGGATGTTGGGCGTGTTGTACCACTGGTGCGGCAGGTTCTTCGACACCGGCATGTGGCCGTTGAGGATGGCCTGGCGGTGGCGCCAGTAGGCAAAGTTGGGGAAGCTCACCACGGCCTCGCGGCCGACGCGCAGCATCTCCTTCAGGATGCCCTGGGTGTTGTGCATGGCCTGCAGGGACAGGCTCATGATGACATGGTCGAAAAAGCCGTCGTCGAAGCCGGCGAGCCCTTCTTCCATGTCGATCTGGATCACGTTGATGCCGTTGCGGGCGCAGGCCAGGACCCGCTCGGGGTCGTTCTCCACGCCGTAGCCGCGTACCTGGCGGACTTCGGCGAGATAACGCAGCAGGCTGCCGTCACCGCAGCCCAGGTCAAGGATGCGCTCGCCCGGTTCGATCCAGTTGGCGATCACGTCGTAGTCGTAACGCTGGAAGCTCATGGCGCGCCTCTTACACCTGGATGTTGTCGATATAGGCCCGCAGGATGCCGTGATACTGGGGGTCGTCGAGAAGGAAGGAGTCGTGGCCGGCGGGGCAGTCGATCTCCGTGTAGCTGACCCGGCGATCACTGTGCATCAGGGCGTAGACGATCTCGCGGCTGCGTGACGGGGCGAAGCGCCAGTCGGTGCTGAAGGAAACGACAAGGTAGTCGGCCTTGGCCCGGCCGAGGGCGGCCACCAGATCACCGGCATAGTCGAAGGCCGGATCGTAGTAGTCGAGGGCCTTGGTGGTGAGCAGGTAGGTGTTGGCGTCGAAGAAGCCAGCAAACTTGTCGCCCTGGTAGCGCAGGTAGGACTCGATCTCGAACTCGACGTCGTAGCTGAACACCGGCTTGTCGTGGCGCAGGGCGCGGCCGAATTTCTGGCCCATGGCGTCATCGGACAGGTAGGTGATGTGGCCGATCATGCGGGCCAGGGCGAGGCCGCGGGTGGGGACCACGCCGTGCTCGTAGTAGTGGCCGCCGTGGAACTCCGGGTCTTTCAGGATGGCCTGGCGGGCTACTTCGTTGAAGGCGATATTCTGGGCGGTGAGCTTGGGGGCCGAGGCAATCACCAGGGCGTGGGCGACCCGGTCGGGGTATTGCAGCGTCCACGACAGGGCCTGCATGCCGCCCAGGCTGCCGCCCACCACGGCGGCAAAACGCTCAATGCCGAGCCGGTCGGCCAGCCGGGCCTGGGCATCAACCCAGTCTTCGACGGTGACGAAGGGAAAGTCGGCGCCCCAGGGCTTGCCTGTGGCCGGATTGATGCAGTTGGGTCCGGAGCTGCCGTAACAGCCGCCCAGGTTATTGACCCCGATGACGAAGAAGCGGCGGGTGTCGAGGGGTTTGCCGGGGCCGACCAGGTTGTCCCACCAGCCTTCGGCGCCGCCGTCGGCGTACCTGCCAGCCACATGGTGGGAGCCGGACAGGGCATGGCACACCAGCACCGCGTTGCTGCGGGCGGCGTTGAGGGTGCCATAGGTCTCGTAGACCAGGTCATACTGGGGCAGCACGCCACCGCTCTTGAGGGGAAGCGGGTCGCTGAAGTGGGCCGTCTGCGGCACCACGATTCCGACGGATTGTTGTTCTTTCATCTCAGTTTCGTCCCGGAAACGAAAAACCCAGCCGGCGAACGGTCGCTGACTGGGCTGCCGTCGCTTTAGCCGTACTTGTAAAGCGCCCGCAAGCTGAAGGGTTCAAATCGGCGCTGAGACCAGAGATTAGCGCGAGGCCCGGTGACAAGTCAAACCTGCACCGGGGCGCCGGGGCTAGAGCTTTTCCACGGCCTCGCGCACCCGGTCGGGATCGTCCAGTTTGAGGAGGCGCTGCACCTTGGGGGTCAGGTCGGATGCGTCGGCCCGCAGGATGGCCTGCTTGACCTCCAGGATCTGCGCCGGGTGCATGGAAAACTGGCGCAGGCCCATGCCGATGAGCAGCCGGGCACATTCGGGGTCTCCGGCCATCTCGCCGCACACAGACACCGGAATGCCGGCCTTGATGCCGGCCTGGATGGTCTGGTGGATCAGGCGCAGCACGGCCGGGTGCAGCGGGTTGTAGAGGTGGGCGACGGCCTCGTTGCCCCGGTCGATGGCCAGGGTGTACTGGATCAGGTCGTTGGTGCCGATGGACAGGAACTGCAGACGCCGGGTAAAGGCACCCAGGCACAGGGCCGCGGCGGGGACTTCGATCATGCCGCCGACCGGTACGGCCTCGTCGAACTTGATCTTGCGTTCGCGCAGCTGGGCCTTGGCCTTGTCGAGGAGAACCAGCGTCTGGTCGATCTCGTTGCTGCTGGCCAGCATGGGGATCAGGATCTTCAGCTTGCCGTAGTGGCTGGCGCGCAGCAGCGCCCGCAACTGGGTCAGGAACATCTTGGGCTCGGCCAGGCAGAAGCGGATCGCCCGCAGGCCCAGCGCCGGATTGTCTTCGGTGCGGGTGGCACCTTCGAGTTCCTTGTCGGCACCTACGTCGAGGGTGCGTACGGTGACCGGCTTGCCGGCCATGGTCTTGACCACGGTGCGGTAAGCATCGAACTGCTCGTCCTCGTCTGGCCAGGTTTCCCGGCTCATGAACAGGAATTCGGTGCGGAACAGGCCCACGCCATCGGCTTCGACACCTTTGGCCTGAACGGCATCGGGGGGCAGCTCGATGTTGGCGAGGATCTGCACCTCCTCGCCGTCGAGGGTGGCGGCCCGGGTGGACTTGAGGCGCTTGAGCTTGGAGCGTTCGAGTTCGACGGCCGCCTTGCGCAGGCGATATTCCTCGAGGACGCGCTCGTCGGGGTCGATGATGACGACGCCGCGGGTGCCGTCGATGATGATCAGCTCGTCGTCCTTCACCACATGGCGGATGTGGCGCAGGGCGACGACGGCCGGGATCGACAGGCTGCGGGCGACGATGGCGGTGTGGCCGGTGGGGCCGCCCACGTCGGTGATGAAGCCGGCGACGGCGTGATCCTTGAAGCCGATGGTATCGGTGGGGGACAGGTCGTGGGCGACGACGATGGTGCCGAGGCCGTCCTTGCGCTTGGGCGGAAGGTGACCGGGGTGGCCGAGGAGAACCTTGACGACCCGTTCGACCACCTGCACCACGTCGGACTTGCGCTCGCGCAGGTAGGCGTCCTCGATGGCCTCGAACTGCTCCACCAGCTGTTCCATCTGCTGGACCAGCGCCCATTCGGCATTGGCCCGCCGTGTGCGGATGAGCTGTTCGGCCGCCTCCACCAGCATCGGATCTTCGAGGAACATGATGTGCATGCCGACGAAGGCGTCCACCTCTGAGGGTGCGGCGCCGGCGCCGGTGGCTGCCTTGAGCCCGGCGAGCTCGACCTTCACCCGGGTGACGGCGTTGTGCAGGCGCGTGACTTCGGCCTCCACGTGCTTGGGGGCAATCGTGAAGTGGGCGACTTCCAGCAGGGCGTGGGAGACCAGGTGGGCATGGCCGATGGCAATGCCCTGGGACACGGCCAGGCCGTGTACGGTGAAGCTCATCGCTCGTCCTCCCGCGCCGTCGGGCGGGGCGGCCGCGTCATTCCCCTTCCCCGAACTTGTCGGCGATCAGGGCGATCAAGGCGCTCATGGCCTCATCCGCGTCGTTTCCATTGGTGTCGATGGTGATGGTGCTGCCTCTGGCTGCGGCCAGCATCATGACGCCCATGATGCTTTTGGCATTGACCCGCTTGCCGTTGCGCTCCAGCCAGACTTCGCTCTGGTAGGCGCTGGCGGTCTGGGTCAATTTGGCGGAGGCGCGGGCGTGGAGGCCCAGCTTGTTGATGATTTCTGCTTCCTGACGCGGCATGGTTCGGTTCTTCCTGTCTTCCTCGGTGTGCGTATGGCATAACCCGGTTCTTGATGTGCTTGCCGGTGGTCGCCTGTGTGCGTGCTTCTACTGCTATTTCATATGCACGACGCCTTCACAGGCGCCGGCCACTGCTTTCTTGACCAGTACATCCATGCTGCGTTCCCTGTAAGTGATGGTTCGCAGCAGCATGGGCAGATTGGCTCCTGCCACACCCTCGACGCGCCCGGGCTCCAGGAGCTTGGCAGCAATGTTGGCTGGCGTGGCACCCAGTATGTCGGTGAGGACGAGCACACCGTCACCGCTGTCTACCAGGCTGAGCAGCTGGCGCGCCAGGGGCAGGGCATCCAGAGGGTCGTCCTGGCCGGATACTCCCATTTGCATGATCTGGGGTGGACGGCGGTTCATCACGTGGCAGGCGCACTGGATCAGCGATTCGCCGAGGCTGCCGTGGGTGATGAGAAGGATGCCGATCATGGGGGCATTCTATCCGATGGGGCTGACCCGGCAAGCCGGAAAAACCCGGAGGTGCTGGGGGCTTGTTGCCTCAGTCGATGACGTTTGCCGGCGTGATGCCCTTGTCGAACTGAAGGCGGTCACGCAGGGCACGGGTCACTTCGATCCGTCCCTGGGCGTCGACCCGCAGCGCATGGTTGATGCCGAAGCGCCGGGTGTATTCGCGCCAGCGCTCGCCAGCCAGGTAGGCGGGCTTGCTGGTGGCATCCGAGAGGGTGCCGGCGTGGGCGCGTGGGGTGATAAGCACGGTGACGGCCTGGGTGCCCCGGGCAGGCAGGCCGCTGCGGGGGTCGAGGAGGTGGCAGTAGCGCTCGCCATCCAGCTCGAAGAAGCGTTGGTAGTCGCCGGAGGTGCCGATGGCCTCCCCGTCGCGCAAGGGCAGGCTGGCCAGGGGGCGCGGTTCCCGCGGGTGCTGGATGCCGACCCGCCAGGGGTGCTCGCCCTTGCTGCCGAGTGCCATGATGTTGCCGCCTATGTTGATCAGGGCGTTGTGGATACCGTTCTCCCGGAGGAGGGTGGCGGCCCGGTCGAGGGCGTAGCCCTTGGCGTACCCCCCCAGATCGAGCTGGACGGCCCGGTTGCGGCTGCTGACGGTGGTGCCGCTGATCGTCAGGTCGGCCATGCGCGGTCGGGCTGCGATGGCTGCCGCGAGGGCGTCGGCGGCGGGGCGAGCGGGCGTGAAGGTGTCGGTGTGAAAGCCCCACAGGGCAATCAGTTGGCCAAGGGCCGGGTTGAAGAGCTCGTCACCGGTACTGGCGATGGCCTGGGCGTCGGTGAGCATGGCCGCCAGCTCCGGTGATACCGGGATCTGTGCCGTGCCTACAGCAATGGCGGCGTTGAGGGCGGTGAGTTCGGAGGGCTCCCAGGCGTGATAGGCCCGGTGCAGGCGGTCGAATTCCTGCAATACGGCCGCGGTGGCGGCGCGGGCATCCTGTTCGGAGGCACCCCAGGTGATCACCTCCACCCGGGTACCGAACACATAGGATTCCTGCTGGTGGAGGTGTTCCCGGTTGCAGCCGGCAAGTAGCAGGGCGAGGCCAAAGGCCAGCAGCCAGCCGGCGAGGCGACGGGTCAGGCGCATGCCTCCTCGAGGGCGTCGATGACGGCGCCGGGCACGTCGAAACCCATCTGGGCGGTGATCTCGACCATGCAGGTGGGGCTGGTGACGTTGATCTCGGTGAGGCGGTCGCCGATCACGTCGAGGCCGACAATGAGCAGGCCGCGCGCCCACAGGATGGGGGCCAGGTGGTCGGCGATGGCGCGCTCGCCGTCGGTCAGGGGCATGGCCACGCCACGCCCGCCGGCTGCCAGATTGCCGCGGGTTTCGCCGGCCATGGGGATGCGGGCCAGGGCGTAGGGGATGACCTTGCCACCGATGATCAGCACCCGCTTGTCACCGCCGGAGATGGCGGGCAGGTAGGCCTGGGCCATGATGGTCCGGCGTTCGTCCTGGGTGAGCGTCTCGATGATGACGTTGCGGTTGGGGTCGTCGGCCCGCACCCGGAAGATCTGGCTACCGCCCATGCCGTCGAGGGGCTTGAGGATGGTGTCGCCATGGGCGTCGATGAAGGCATTGATGTCGACAGCGGCCCGGGCCACCCGGGTGGCCGGGGTGAACTGGGGGAACTCGGTGATGGCGAGCTTCTCGGAATGGTCGCGGATCGAACGCGGGTGGTTGAAGACCCGGGCGCCGGCCTGGGCCGCCCGTTCGAGCATCCAGGTGGCCGTGACGTATTCGAAGTCGAAGGGCGGGTCCTGACGCATCAGCACTGCATCGAAGGCGGTGAGGGGCAGCGCGGTTTCGTCACCGGCGCTGTACCAGGCGTGATCGTCATCGGTGGGCGTGATGGCCAGGGCCCTGGCCGACACCTCGCCGCCATCCCACAACAGGGCTTCGCGCTGGATGGCGAAGACCTGGTGGCCGCGCCGGGCGGCGGCCCGCATCATGGCAATGCTGGAGTCCTTGTAGGCCTTGAGGGTGTCGAGGGGGTCGAGGATGAAGGCGAGTTTCATGGAGCGGGCTCAGGCAGCAGCTTCTTCGAGGACGGCAGCCGGTTCGGTGGCCTCGATCTCGACAGCCGCGGCGAGCAGGGCCAGACGGGCCACCACACCGTAGGCGTAGAAGCGGTTGGGCGGTGCGTCCGGCCCCTGGGTGCAGTCTGGCAGGCTGCACGGAGCCTCGAACGCCAGGGGTTCGAAGTGCATGCCCGGGGCGTTGAGGTTCTCGTCGCGGCCGCGCTGGGTGTGCACCCGGTAGAAGCCGCCGACCACGTAGTGATCCATCATGTAGACCACCGGTTCGGCAACGGCATTGTTGACTGTCTCGAAGGTGTGCACGCCTTCCTGGATGATCACGTCGTGTACCTCCAGGCCTTCCTTCACCACGCTCATCTTGTTGCGCTGCTTGCGGTTCAGGCCGATCAGTTCGGCGGCGTCCTTGACGGTCATGACGCCCATGCCGTAGGTGCCGGCGTCGGCCTTGACCACCACGAAGGGCTCGTCGGTGACTTCATATTCCTTGTACTTGGCGCGGATGTTGTCGAGCATGGTGGCAACCTTGTCAGCCAGCTCCTGCTCACCCGCACGGGCGTGGAAATCGAGGCCGCCGCAGGTATCCCAGGCCGGGTTGATGCGCCACGGGTCGATGCCGATGGCCTTGCCGAAGTCCTGGGCCACGCGGTCGTAGGCGGCGGCGTGGTTGGACTTGCGCCGGGAGTGCCAGCCGGCATGGACCGGCGGAATGACCCACTGGTCGTGGAGGTTCTGCAGGACGTCGGGAACGCCGGCGGACAGGTCGTTGTTGAGCAGCACGGCGCAGGGGTTGAAGTCCTTCAGGCCGAGGCGGCTGCCGTGGCGCTCCAGGGGTTCGAGGGTCAGGCTGCTGCCGTTGGCGAGTTCGACCACGGTGGGCGCGGTGATCTCGGGGAGCAGGCTGCCGAGACGGACTTCGAGGCCGGTCAGGCGCAGGATGGACACCAGCTTGGCCACGTTCTGCAGGTAGAACTGGTTGCGGGTGTGGTTCTCGGGGATCAGCAGGATCGAGCCGGCACCCACGCAGATGCGTTCGATGGCGGCCTGGGCCGCCTGCACGCACAGGGGCATGAAGGCGTCGTTGAGGTTGTTGAAGCCGCCCGGAAACAGGTTGAGGTCGACCGGCGCCAGCTTGAAGCCTGAGTTGCGCAGGTCAGTGGAACCGTAGAAGGGCGGCAGATGCTCCTGCCACTGGGTGCGCATCCAGCGCTCGATGGCACAGGCGTTGTCGAGGAAATGGCGCTCCAGCTCCAGCAGGGGGCCGGTGAGCGCGGTGGTGAGATGGGGAACCATGGGACCTCGCGAACTGTTCTCGGGTGGGCGATGCGTCGGGTAACGACGGAAGGGAGTGCGTCGTGGACCTGCGCGGCCTGTGATTGTTCGCGGGATGTTACACCATCCGCCGTTTACGCCCCTTGACGGTGCGTTTTCAGGCCGTGGGGGGAAGGAAGGCCTCAAAGGCGTTGGGCAGGGGGGCGTTCTCGAGGCTGCGCTGGGTAAACAGGTAGCGGCCATCGCAGACGAAGCCCAGATCGGCCCAGTCGACGGTGTTCAGCGCATCCCGGAAAGCGGCGAGATCCAGGTCTGTCCGATGCGGAAACACGCCGAGCACGGCGCCGTCGAAATTCGGGCAGGGGTGGGTGAAGAAGGGCTGCGGCCGGCGCGTCTTGGAGTTCACGTAGACGCGCGGTGCTGCTGTCTGCGGGTAGCCGCGGCCCCATTGCCACCAGTTGGTTGCGTCGAAGGGGCGAATGCGCCTGGCCAGCAGGCGATCCCGGTGGGGGAGCAGTGCATCGGGTGCGGGCTGGCCGGGTTCGCACCAGATCATGCGGCGGGTCTGCCCGCTGGCGATGGTGCCGGAGCTGACGAAATCCCGGTTGCCGTGGAGGTCGCTGACGTAGATCTGGTCGGCACCTGACACGGCCCCCACCTTAACAGCCGCCACATCGGCCAAGCTGAGGCTGTACTCGCCGCGGCTGAACAGGAGGTGGCCCGCGCATTCGGAAAAGTGCCGGTATTGCCAGTGGGGGTGGTCCAGGCTGTGGGCGACGTCATCGCCCTGGCCAATCTGGGCCCAGGCGGTGTTGTGGGACAGGTTGTCGAGCTCGTAGCGCCAGATCAGACAGTTGGGCAGGGCGTCGGCAAAGACGCGGGCGTCACCCAGCTCGATGGCGTGGGTGATGGTCCCGCGCTCATGGAGCCAGCGGTTGAGGCGACGGGCGCTGGTGGATTTGAGGAAATCCCGCGGGGTGATGAAGATCAGCTCGCCCCCTGGCGCCAGGTGCCGTACGCATTTCTCGATGAAGAAGAGGTATAGGTTGCTGCGGCCATCGAAACCGTCCTGGTGCAGCAGGACCCGGGTGCTCGGGGCGATGTCCTGGTAGCGCACATAGGGTGGGTTGCCGATCACGGTGTCGAACTTCTCACTTTCCGGGTAAGCGAAGAAGTCCATGTTGTGGCCGCCTGGTGGGCACTGACGTGCATCCAGCTCGATGCCCACGGCGCGGTGCAGGTGTTGCAGGAAGGCGCCGTCACCGCAGGAGGGTTCCAGCACTCGGCCAGCATTGTGGCGAAGGCGCAGCATGGCCCGGACGACGCGTTCGGGGGTGAAGACTTGCCCGAGGCTGGAAGGGTCGGGAGCAACGACAGACGAAGCGGGTGCTGAGAGCATGGAGAAGGTCGGGCAGGAACACCGCGGATTATGCCGCAGGTGGTGAGGCTTGGGGCTGCACCTGCCGGAATTGGCGCGCTGGCTTCGCGCTGACGGTTCAGCCTGGCAAAAAGAGCATCAGCAGCTCGTTCAGGAAGTGGCGTCCCTGTGTTGTCGGGCGAAGGGTCTCTCCGTCGGCTTCAATCAGCCCTTGCCGGGTGGCCTTGATCAGGCCAGCTTCGGCGGCTTCGAAGGGCAGGCCGGTGCGCTCGGCAAACAGCCGGCGCGGGAAGCCCTGATTGAGGCGCAGGGCGTTCATCATGAACTCGAAGGGCAGTTCGGCGCTCCCGATGGCGCGTCTTTCCTGGACAAAGGCGCCGGTGTCCCGCGCCGCCAGGTAGGCTGCCGGGTGCTTCGGCCGGGCTTCCCGAACGATGCCTTCGTGGGAAGAGAGCTTGCCGTGGGCACCGGCACCTATCCCCAGGTAATCACCAAAGGTCCAGTAGTTGAGGTTGTGCCGGCATTCCCGGTTGGGGCGGGCGAAGGCGGACGTCTCATAGTGGCCATAGCCGGCCCCGGCCAGCCGGGCTTCCACCAGGTCCTGCATGTCGGCGGAGGCGTCCGGGTCCGGGATGGCGGGCGGGTTGGCGGCGAAGGCGGTGTTCGGCTCCAGGGTCAGGTGATAGCAGGACAGGTGCTGGGGCGCCAGGGCGATGGCCATGGCGAGATCGGCTTCCGCTTCGGCCAGGCTCTGGCCGGGCAGGGCATACATCAGGTCGAGGTTGACCGCCTCGAAATGGGTGAGCGCCGCTTCGGCGGCGGCGATGGCATCGGCACGGCCGTGAATGCGCCCGAGGGCCTGGAGATGCCCTTCGTTGAAGCTCTGGATGCCCACTGAAAGCCGATTGACGCCGGCCTGCCGGAAGGCCCGGAAGCGGCCCGCGTCGACGGTGCCCGGATTGGCCTCGAGGGTGATCTCGGCCATCGGGTCGAGCATCACGCGCATGCGGATGGCGGTGAGCAGGGTGTCCAGCCCATCCGGGCTCATCAGGCTGGGGGTGCCCCCGCCGATGAAGATGCTATGTACACGCCGGCCCCACACCTGGGGCAGCGCTCCCTCCAGATCCGCGATCAGGGCTTCGATATAGGCGGCTTCGGGAATGCCATCATCACGAACGCCATGGGAGTTGAAGTCGCAGTAGGGGCACTTCTTCACGCACCAGGGAAAGTGCACGTAGAGCGCCAGCGGGGGCGAGGCGGTGAGCCGGGATTCCCACTGGCCCGCGGTGGGCGGGCGAGGGGTGGCTCGGGGCGTGATCGGGATGATGCGGGCTTCGGACATCGGGGCGGGGTGGGTGGCAGCGCCCTTGTTGGCGCCGGGGTTCATCAGATGGGTTCGGCGCGCAGCTTGTCGAGCAGTTGCCGGAAGGCGTTGCCCCGGTGGGACAGGACGTTCTTGAGCTCGGCGGGGATCTCGGCGGCGGTCTGCTCAAGCTCGCTGACGAGGAAGAGTGGGTCGTAGCCGAAGCCGGCCGTGCCGCGGGGTGTGGCGAGAATCTCGCCGTGCCACTCGCCACAGGCGATGAGGGGTTGTGGGTCGTCAGCATGGCGGACGAGGGCCAGGGCGCAGTAGAAGCGCGCCCGGCGGTCGGCCTGGCCGGCGAGCTTTTCAAGCAGTAGCGCGTTGTTACGTTCGTCTGACTTGGGTTCGCCGGCAAAGCGTGCCGAGATCACGCCCGGTGCGCCACCCAGGGCTTCGACACACAGGCCCGAGTCATCGGCCAGCGCCGGGAGGCCGGTGCTGCGGGCGGCATGGCGGGCTTTGGCGATGGCGTTCTCGACAAAGCTCGGGTGGGGCTCCTCGGCCTCGGTGACGTTGAAGGCCGATTGGGGCAGCACTTCGATGCCGAGGGGTGCGAGCAGGGCGGAGAGTTCCTTGAGCTTGCCGGCGTTGCCGCTGGCCAGGACGAGTTGTTTCATGGGGTGCCTCGCTTTCGTGGCGCTCAGGCTGGAATGCCGAGAGCCTTTTTTTGCTCCACGACGAGTTCGGCAATGCCGGCGCCGGCCAGTTCCAGCAGGCTGTTCAGTTCGGTGCGGGAAAAGGGCGCGCCTTCGGCGGTGCCCTGGACTTCAACAAAGCCGCCCGAGCCGGTCATCACCACGTTCATGTCGGTTTCGCAGTCGGAGTCTTCCGGGTAGTCCAGGTCGAGGACAGGGACGCCCTTGTAGATGCCCACCGAGATGGCGGCGACGAAGTCGCGCATCGGGTTGGCGGGCAGCTTGCCGGCCTTGACGAGGCCGTCGAGGGCTTCATGGACGGCAATGCAGGCGCCGGTGATGGAGGCGGTGCGGGTGCCGCCGTCGGCTTGCAGCACGTCACAGTCGATGGTGATCTGACGCTCGCCCAGGGCGGCCATGTCCACCACGGCACGCAGGCTGCGTCCGATCAGGCGCTGGATCTCCTGGGTGCGACCGCTCTGCTTGCCCTTGGCGGCTTCACGGGCGCTGCGGGTGTGGGTGGAGCGGGGCAGCATGCCGTATTCGGCGGTCAACCAGCCCTGACCCTTGCCGCGCAGAAAAGGGGGCACGGACTCTTCGACGCTGGCGGTGCACAGCACGCGGGTATCACCAAACTCGATGAGCACCGACCCTTCGGCATGGCGGGTGAAGCCGCGGGTGATGCGGACGGGGCGGAGCTGGGCAGGCGTGCGGCCACTGGGGCGGGCGAAGGGGGTGTCGGTCATTTGAATTTATGGATGGCTGCGTTGATTTCACGGATGGCGCGTTCGATCTCGTCTTCACTGAGATCTTCCTGGTCGCGCTTGTTACGTCCGAAGCCCTCCATCTGGGTGGTGAAGGCATCGGCGGGCATGGTACGGGTGGAGACCGTGTCGGGGGTGTCTTCCTGGTGGTCGTCGTGCCAGGTCATGGCGATCAGGGTCATGTTGTCGCACTGGGCGCCGCCGAGGGCCTCGGCTTCGTCCATGAGCTGCGGGACACCGTCCATGACCCGGCCGTCGGCCAGGGTTTGAACCAGGGTGTCGCTATCGAGAGGCCCCCAGACGCCGTCCGAGCAGATGGCGATGACGTCTCCATTGATGAGGGGGGTACCTCGGGAGAATTCGATCTGTGGCGGGTGGCTGCCGCCCAGGCAGCTGAAGATGCGGTTACGGCCCGGGTGCACGGCGGCGCTTTCGGCGTCGAGGAGGCCTTGGTCGAGCATCAGCTGAACCCGTGAGTGGTCTCGGGTCTGGGTAACCAGCTTGCCTTTGCGGATCAGGTAGAGGCGCGAGTCGCCCGCGTGGGCCCAGTGGGCCACGCCTTCCTGCACCAGACAGGCAACGATGGTGGTGCGGGGAATGTCGGCCAGGTGCTTGTCGAAGGCGTAATCGAGGATGGCGTGGTGGGCATTGCTGAGCACCCGCGACAGGAACAGGATCGGATCGGTGACCTTGGGGCGGGCTTCCTGCTGGAAGGACTGGGCGATGAACTGCACCGAGATCTGGGCTGCGACTTCGCCATAAAGGTGGCCGCCCATACCGTCAGCCAGGACCAGCAGCAGTGCGTCCCGCGTGTACGAATAGGCGACGCGGTCTTGGTTGGTGCGCCGCTTGCCGACCCGGCTCTCCTGGAAAATGGTGAATCTCATGTACGGCCTATCATTGTCTTTAATCGTGAGCCCAGCCCTTCAAGCCAGGTTTTCTGAACGGGGGGCGCTTCGCGGTGGCGTTGTGCAAGCACCTTCTGCAGGGCGAAGCAGCTCTGCGGGCGCTTCAGCGGATCGAGTTGCAGGCACCAGTCGATGGTCGCCAGAAAGTGGTGGGAGTATTTGCCCGCCCACTGCTCGGTTGCTGGAACGACGTTGTCGCTGTTGACGCGCTCATCCGAGCGCTGAGGTGAGTTGCCAGCCAGGCAGGCGTACATGCTGGCGCCTACGCTGTAGATGTCGCTCCAAGGGCCGAGGGCGTCCCGGTTGTTGAACTGCTCCGGGGAAGCGAAGCCGGGCGTGTACATCGGTTTCAGGATGGGCGTGTCCGACATCAGGGTTTGCCGGGCCGCGCCGAAGTCGAGCAGCACCGGGGTGCCATCGGCCCGCAGATAGATGTTCGAGGGCTTGATGTCCAGGTGCAGCAGCTTGTGGGCGTGCACCTCGCGCAGGCCATTGAGCATGCGTGTGAAGACACCGCGAATGAAGCGCTCGCGGACGTTGTTCTTGTTCTTTTGGGCGTAGTCGTGGAGCGTCCGGCCTCGTTCGAACTGCATCACCATGTACACCGTGCCGTTGGCGCGGAAGAAGTTGAGCACCCGCACCACATTGGGGTGCACCAGCTTGGCCAGGGCCCGCCCTTCTTCAAAGAAGCACTTCATGCCGTAGCGGAAGGCCCCTTGGTGGGCTTCAGTGACATGGGGCGTGACTTCGCCCTCGGCCCGCAGAGCAAGGGAGTTGGGCAGGTATTCCTTGATGGCGACAGGCGTGCCGTCCTGGTCGTAGGCCAGGTACACAATGGAAAAACCACCCAGCGAAAGCTGCCGCTCGACCCGGTAGTGGTCGAGCTGAAATCCGGACGGGAGGGCGCAGTTCTGTTGAGTGGCCATCAGGCGGGGCGCTACACTTCGTCTTTTGGTGGCAATCTGACTCGCTAGTGTAGCCGCGGATTGCCGCTCTATCTCGGGAAAAAATGATGATTCACAGCATGACGGGTTATGCCGTCCAGACTCGCGACCTGGGCCGCGTGGCATTGCATCTCGAACTGCGGAGTGTCAATTCCCGCTATCTCGATCTTGCCTTCCGGATCAATGATGACCTGCGCCAGGCCGAGCCCATGTTGCGCGAGGCGATCACCGCCAAGTTGCGGCGGGGCAAGGTGGAGTGCCGTTTCAATCTGCAGGCCAAGGATAACGCAGCGCGCGACATTTCCATCAACGGCATGGTGCTGGGACAACTGAAGGCGGCCCAGGCCGCCATCCAGGCCGAGCTGCCCCAGGCGGCACCCCTGTCGGTGGTCGAAGTGCTGCGCTGGCCCGGTATTCTGGCTGACGACAGCGTGACCTTCGAGGCCATGCAGCCGGAAATCGCCGCAACCATTGCCGTGGCCCTGGATGAGTTGATTGCCACGCGTCGGCGTGAGGGCGACAAGCTGGCCGAGATGATCCGCGGGCGCATCGCCCACATGCGTCAGTTGGTGGCTACCGTGCAGCCCCGGGTGCCGGCGCTGGTCGCCGAATATCAGGAAAAGCTTGCCACCCGCCTGCGGGATGCGGCAGCTACCCTCGACGACGACCGCATCCGCCTCGAGGTCGGACTCTTCGCCCAGCGCGTGGATGTGGCGGAGGAGCTGTCCCGCCTGTCCACCCACCTGGATGAGGTGGAGCGGATCCTGAAGGTGGGTGGTTCGGCCGGCAAACGCCTGGATTTCCTGATGCAGGAGCTGAACCGCGAGGCCAACACCCTGGGTTCCAAGGCCATGGCTGCCGACATGACGGCCATTGCCGTCGAACTCAAGCTGGCCATCGAACAGATGCGCGAGCAGGTGCAAAACATCGAGTAGGAGAAGGCCCCATGCCCGGCACACTGTTTATCGTTACCGCCCCCTCCGGCGCCGGTAAGACCACCCTGGTCAGCGGCCTGCTGGCCCGCGACCCCCTGGTCAAGCTCTCGGTGTCCTACGCCACCCGCGAACCGCGCGCCGGCGAGGTGGATGGCACGCATTACCATTTTGTCGATGTGCCCACCTTCCGCGCCCTGCGCGACAAGGGTGAATTCCTTGAGTGGGCCGAGGTCCACAGCAATTACTACGGGACTTCCCGGGCCTGGCTGGAGGCGCAGATTGCGGGTGGCAACGATATCCTGCTGGAGATTGACTGGCAGGGCGCGCAGCAGGTGCGCAAGGTCTTCCCGAAGGCGGTTGGGGTGTTCATCCTGCCCCCGTCGCTGGAGGAGCTGGAGCGACGCCTGCGCGGCCGTGGCACCGACTCCGAGGATGTCATTGCACGCCGGGTGCTTGGCGCCCGGGGCGAGATGCGCCATGTGGCCGAGTTCGACTACGTTATAATCAACGAAGACTTGCCCGTCGCCCTCGAAGATCTGGTTGCGGTGGTGCGAGCATCACGGCTTCGCTACGCCAACCAGGAGGCACGCAAGCCGGAGTTTTTCCATTACCTGGAACAGGATTGATATGGCCCGCATTACCGTCGACGACTGCCTGAAAAGAATTCCCAACCGCTTCCAGCTCACCCTGGCGGCCACCTATCGTGCCCGTCAGCTGACGGCCGGCGCCACCCCCCAGGTGGACCTGGACCGCCACGACAAGGACAAGCCCACCGTGATCGCCCTGCGCGAAATTGCCGCCGGCAAGGTCGGGGCTGAAATCCTCAACCGCGGTCAGGCCTGAGCGCCTTTCCCGAGAGAGTGATGTCATGGAATCCGCCGCCCCGATCCCCGTCAGTGGTAGCGGCGTTTTCCAGCCTCCTCCCTCCTGTGTCCTGCCCCTCGATTTCGGACGCCTGAGGGCCCAGGTAGCGGCCTACCTTCGTCCGGAGGACGTGGGCCGCATCGAAGCCGCTTACCATTTTTCTGCCGATGCCCATCACGGGCAGGTGCGCAAGAGCGGCGAGCCTTACATTTCCCATCCGGTTGCTGTTGCCGAGATTCTCGCTGGCTGGCACCTGGATGCACAGGCCCTGTGTGCGGCCCTCCTCCATGACGTGATGGAGGACACCCACATCACCAAGGCCGAGATCTCCGAGCGCTTCGGACGCACCACGGCAGAGCTGGTTGATGGGGTCTCCAAGCTCGACAAGATCGAGTTCCAGTCCCAGGAAGAAGCCCAGGCCGAGAACTTCCGCAAGATGCTGCTGGCCATGGCCAGCGACCTGCGGGTGATCCTCATCAAGCTGGCCGACCGTCTGCACAACATGCGGACGCTCGACCACATGCGTCCCGACAAGCGACGCCGTATCGCCCGCGAAACCCAGGAGATCCACGCGCCCATCGCCAACCGGCTGGGGCTCAACAGCCTGTATCGCGAGCTCCAGGAGCTGGCCTTCAAGCACCGCTACCCGATGCGTTTCAGCGTGCTGTCCAAGGCCATCCTGGCGGCCCGCGGCAACCGGCGTGAAGTGGTCGGCAAGATCCTCGTCGCCATCGAGGAGCGCCTCCCCCAGTGGGACATCCAGGCCGAGGTGCGCGGGCGCGAGAAGCACCTTTACAGCATCTACCGCAAGATGGCCGAGAAGCGCCTGAGCTTTTCCCAGGTGCTCGACATCTACGGGTTCCGCGTCATCGTCCCCGACATCCAGACGTGCTACCGGGCCCTCGGTGCGCTGCATGCCCTCTACAAGCCGGTGCCCGGCAAGTTCAAGGACTACATCGCCATCCCCAAGGGAAACGGCTACCAGTCCCTGCACACCACGCTCATCGGGCCTTTCGGTACCCCGGTCGAGGTGCAGATCCGCACCCACCAGATGAACCATATCGCCGAAAGCGGCGTGGCCTCCCACTGGCTGTACAAGGAAGACGAAAAGACCCTCACCGAGCTCCAGCACAAGACCCATAGCTGGTTGCAGTCCCTGCTCGAGCTCCAGTCCACCTCGGGCGATTCCAGCGAATTCCTGGAGCACGTCAAGGTCGATCTCTTTCCCGGCGAGGTCTACGCCTTCACCCCCAAGGGCAAGATCTTTGCCTTGCCACGGGGCGCAACGGTGGTGGATTTTGCCTATGCAGTGCACACCGATGTGGGCAACCGCTGCGTGGCCGGGCGCATCAACGGCGAACTGATGCCCCTTCGCACCGAGCTGCATAACGGTGACCAGATCGAGATCATCACTGCGGCCCACGCCAGCCCCAATCCGGCCTGGCTGAGCTATGTGCGTACCGGTAAGGCGCGAGCCCAGATCCGGCATTTCCTCAAGAACGCCCAGCAGGAAGAAGCGTCGACCCTGGGCGAGCGCCTGCTCAACCAGGCCCTGCGGCCCCATGGCCTGACCCTGGGCCAGGTGAGCATGTTTGCCTGGGACCGCTTCCTCAAGGAATTCACACTGCCCAATCGCCGCGAGCTGATGACCGACATTGGTCTCGGGCGCCGCCTGCCGGCCATCGTGGCGCGCCGCCTGGCCGAGATCCAGGATGTGGAGTCGGGCCGGGCCGACGTGGTCAAACCCAAGCCCGCCGGCGCCATCCTGATCCGTGGCACCGAGGGTGTGGCGGTGCAGCTGGCCCGCTGCTGTCGCCCCATTCCGGGCGATCCCATTGTCGGTATCATCCGCAAGGGCCAGGGCCTCGAAGTGCATATGCACGACTGTCCCCAGGCCCGCAAGCTGCGCAGCGAGCGGGATCGCTGGATCGATGTCGAGTGGGAGGCGTCGTCCGACCGCCTCTTCGACGTAACCCTCAAACTGCTCACCCAGAACGTGCGCGGGGTGCTGGCCAAGGTCGCCAACGCCATCTCCGAGCAGGACTGCAACATCCAGAACGTGAGCACCGATGGGGAGCAGGGCGCCTACTCCACCATCTACATCACCCTGCAGGTGACCCATCGCCTGCACCTTGCAAAGGTCATCCGCGGGATGCGCAACATCCCCGAGGTGGTCCGTATCAACCGTCTCAAGGGCGACCAGAAAAGCGCCTGAGGCTGCTAGAATCCACGCCGCTAAAAGGGAGATCAGACATGGCAGGTTACGAATCCGAGCACACCAAGTTCATGCGCGAATGGATGGAGAAGCATCCGGAAGAGCGCGAAGAGCAGAAAAAGGGCCGTGCCCTGTGGTGGGACAAGCCCCAGAACGCCGAGACCACCCGGCAGTACGCCGAGGGCCAGGTTCCGACCAAGGCCTATCCCTACTCGACTGAAGGTTAAGCGGCGGATTGTTCGCGCCACGGCTCGCCTTCATTGATGTCGAAACCACCGGAGCCAATCCGGTGGTTGATCGAGTTACCGAGATTGCTGTCCTGCGGGTCGAGGACGGCGAGCTGGTTGAACGCTGGTCAAGCCTGGTCAATCCGGGCATTCCCATTCCTGACAATATCCAGGCCCTGGTCGGCATCACCGATGACATGGTGGCCGATGCGCCGGCCTTTGCCGAGCTGACCGCACAGGTCCGGCGGTTGTTTGCCGACTGCATCTTCGTCGCTCACAATGCCCGCTTCGATTACGGTTTCATCAAGAACGAATTCCAGCGCATTGGCGAGCGCTTCGACGCGCCGGTGCTGTGCACCGTCAAGCTGTCCCGCGCCCTGTACCCCCAGCACCACAAGCACGGGCTGGACGCGCTGATCGAGCGTCACGGCCTCACCTGCTCGGCCCGCCATCGGGCCATGGGCGATACCGAAGCCCTCTACCAGTTTGCCGGCATCGTCGCCGCCACCTTCGAGCGGAATGTGCTCGACATGGCCATCGTCAAGGCCATGAAGGCGCCAAGTCGGCCAGCTGGTCTGCCGGAGGGCGTGCTCGAGGGTATCCCCGAAGGTCCGGGGGTCTATGTTTTTCATGGCGAGAATGATCTTCCGGTTTATGTGGGCCGCGGCGTCAGCCTGCGCTCCCGGGTGATGAGCCATTTCTCGTCCGAGCATCGCAATAGCAAGGAAGCCAAGATCGCCCAGAACGTGCGGCGGGTGGATTGGCATGTGACAGCGGGTGAGCTGGGGGCGCTGCTCCTTGAATCTCGCTTGCTGCGTCAGCTGAAACCCGCCGAGAATCGCCAGTTGCGGGATGCAGAGGCGGTGTTCGGGTTGCGTTATGACCCGGCCCGCAAACGCGGCCCGGTGTTGCTGCGGGAGAGCCTGAATGGTGCCGACCCCCTGGCCGGGGCTGCGCTATATGGGGCGTTTCGCAGCAAGAAGGAGGCGGACGCTGCCCTGCGCGAATTCGCCAGTCTCTACCGTCTGTGCCCCAGGCGCCTTGGCACGGAGCCCTGGAATGACGGCCCCTGCCTGGCCCACTCGGCCAAACGCTGTGCCGGCGTGTGCGCCGGCAAGGAAAGCCCGGCGGAGCACGACGAACGCCTTCTTAAGGTGCTGGAGAGCCTGCGCCTGAAGCGCTGGCCCTGGGGGGGGGCGGTGATAGTCCGGGAGGCGCACCCCGAGACCGGCCGCCTGGCCTTCCACCTGCTGGATGCGTGGTGTGTGCTGGGGACGGTGGAAGACGAATCTGCCCTGGCCGCGCTCATCGCCGCACCGCCAGCCCGATCCTTTGACCTGGATACCTATCGCATCCTGCTGCGCTGGCTTGAGACGCCTGCTGGCAAGGCTTCCGTCAGCGTCGTGTCCGGGGCGCCGGCATAGCCGGATGAGCCCTGGGGCGGCCATCACCGCCCCGCGCCCCCGATCTACCCCCGCGCCGGATCCGGCACAGTCTTTCGGCGTCGCTCGCGCCAGCCTTCCACCAGCGAATACACCGCCGGCACCACCACCAGGGTCAGCAGGGTCGAACTGACCATGCCGCCGATCACCGCAATGGCCAGGGGCTGGTTGGTCTCGTTGCCGGCGCCAAAGCCCAGCGCCGCCGGGGCCAGGGCCAGGATCACCGTGGCGGACGTCATCAGCACCGGACGCATGCGGATCGGGCAGGCATTGCGCAGGGCGGTGTCCACGGGCAGGCCCTCGTCGCGACGCTGGTTGGTGAGGTCCACCAACAGGATCGAATTCTTGGCCACCAGGCCGATCAGTAGCACCAGGCCGATCATCGAGTAGATGTTCAGGGTGTGGCCCGTGGCCCACAGGGCCGCCACGCCGCCGACGATGGCCAGGGGCTGGGCCAGCATCACGATGAAGGGCTGGACAAAGCTGTTGAACTGGCTGGCCAGCACCATGTAGAGCAGGGTCAGGGCCAGGGCAAAGGTGAAGCTCATGTACTTCTGGGTCTTGCCGAACTCCTCGGCCTGGCCGATCAGCTTGACCTGGTAGCCCGTGGGCAGCAGCTCTGCGGCGCTGCGCTTGACCACGTCCACCGCTTCACCCAGGGGCAGGGTCGGGGAGGCGTAGAAAGTGGCGGCGTATTGCAGGTCGAATCGCCCGACGACGGCCGGCCCCAGGGTTTCCCGGAAGCTGGCCACGCTGTCGAGGCGCACCAGCTGGCCCGACTTGTTGCGCAGGAAGATCTTCGACAGATCGGATGGCTGAGTGAAGCTGCCTTCCCGAGCCTTCACCCGAATGTCGTAGCGCTGGCCGTCGCCGGGCTCGTCACTGTATTTGGCGATGTCCACGCCGCCGGTGAGCATGTTGATGGCCAGGGCCACGTCCTGGGTGCTCAGGCCGGCGTCGGCGATGCGCAGTCGGTCGGGCGCGAAGGCCAGCTGAGGGAGGTCGAGCTGCAGGTCGGTGTCCATGCGGCCAATGCCGGGGATGGTGGCCAGCTTGCGCTGCAGGGCCACCGCATGGCGGCCGAGTTCCTGCAGGTTCTCACCCGTCAGCACGAACTGCAGCGGCTCGCCCCGCTGCCCCTGGACCATCGGATACGGTGCGGCAAACACCCGGGCGCCAGCGACCTGGCTGAACTCCTTGCGCAGCAGCGGGATCACGTCCTGCTGCTTCACGCTGCGCTCCTCCCGCGGAACCATGCGCACCACCACCGTACCCTGGTTGACCTGCCCGGCCGTGCCGAGGCCGATCAGGGCGAACTCGGAGCGGATCTCCGGGTGCTGGTCGAGGATGGCTTCCACCTCGCGCAGTTTGCTGTCGGTGTAGTCGATGCTCGAGCCCAGGGGCGTGCGCAGGGACACCAGGAAGCGTCCCTCGTCCTGTTCCGGAGTGAAGGCCTTGCCCACATGGGTGAAGAAGAAGGCGCTGGAGCCCACCACGGCCAGGGTGGCCAGCAGCACCCACAGGCGATGGGTGAGGGCGCCTTCCAGCAGGCGCACATAGATGGCGTCCAGGCCGGCGAAAAGGCGGTCGAAGGCCCGGTAGATGGGGCCGTGCTGCTTCTCGACCCGCAGGTAGCGGGCGCACAGCATGGGCGTCAGGGTGAGGGACACGAACAGGGAAACCAGCACGCCAAAGGTGACCACCAGGGCAAAGCTGCGGAAGAACTGGCCGATGATCCCGGAGATGAAGGCCACCGGTGCAAAGATGCACACCAGCGACAGGGTGGCGGCCATGACGGCGAAGACCACCTCGTTGCTGCCATTGATGGCGGCCGATACCGGGTCCGGATCCAGCTCTTCCCGATGCCTGAAGATGTTCTCCAGCACCACGATGGCGTCGTCCACCACCACCCCGATGAGCAGCAGCAGGGCCAGCATGGTCAGGGAGTTGAGGGTGAAACCGGCAAAATAGATGACGGCGATGGCGCCCATCAGGGACACCGGGATGGCCAGGGCGATGATCAGGGTGGAGCGCACCGAGCGCAGGAAGATCCAAACCACCAGGGAGGCCAGCAGGGTGCCCTCGATCAGGTGCTCCTTGAGGGAGTCCACGATCTCGAGGATGAAGACCGCATCATTGGAGACCACCGACAGGCTCATGCCCGGTGGCAGGGCCGGGCGCAGCTCCCGTTCCACACGCTCCAGGATGCGCTCGGTGATGGCCACCGTGTTGGCGTTGGCGATTTTCACCATGCCCAGACCCACGGTGGTCTTGCCGTTGAAGCGGGCCAGCTGGCGGTTGTCGGTGAGGCCGTCCTCGATCTCGGCCACGTCACCCAGACGGATCGGTGCCTTGTTGCGCCAGGCAACGATGAGGCCCCGTAGCTCGCCGACCTGATGGAACTCCAGGTCGAGCTTGAGCAGGCTTTCGGTTTTCTGGCCGACCACGAAGCCGCCGGCAAGCTGCACATGCTCCCGGGCAAAGGCGTCACTGATGTCCTGGGCAGTGATGGTATGGGCTGCCATGCGGTCCGGCAGCAGGTTGACCCGTATGGTGCGGTCACGGCGACCACCGAGGCGCACCTCGCCCACGCCGTCGATGGTCTCCAGGCGCTTCTTGAGCACGTTGAGGGCGTACTGGTTGAGCTGCTGCTGGGTGCGGTCGCCCTGCAGGGCCAGCCACATGATGGGCTGGGCGTTGGTCTCGACCTTGGCGATGACCGGCGGGTCCACATCCTTGGGCAGGCGGCGCAGCACCTGATTGACCTTGGACTGGACCTCGTTGAAGGCCACGTCCACCTTCTTTTCAAGGGCGAAGGTGATGTTGACCACCGAGACGCCGGGCGATGAGGTGGACTGCACGTGCTCGATGCCCGGCACGCTGTTGACCGCCGATTCGATCACGTTGGTGATGCTCGAATCGACGATGTCCGGGTTGGCGCCCTTCAGTGCCGTGGTGATCGAGATCACCGGAAATTCGATGTAGGGAAAGCGGTCCATGCCGACCCGCTGGTAGCCGATCACCCCGACCAGCACCAGCACGGCGCTCATCATCCACGCCAGCACGTGGCGCTTGATGGAAAGCTCGGGCAGGGTCATGGCTTGCGGGCGGGCGCTGCCTTGACGTTGACGGCGGCACCGTCACTCAGGAAGCCTGCGCCGTCCTCGGCGACGGTTTCGCCATCGGCCAGACCCTTGGCAATCTCCACCCGGCCATCGCGTTTGGCGCCCACTTCAACCACCCGCTGGACGGCCTTGCCGCCGGCGATCACATAAACCACCTTGCCGGCCGGGCGTAGCACCACGCTCTGTTCGGGCACCATCACCGCTGCGGCCTTGTGCCCGGTGACGATGGACGCATTGACGGTGCCCCCCGAAAGCAGGCTGCCGTCGTTGCTGACCCGGACGAGGACATCCAGGGCCCGGCTGCTGTCGTTGATGGTGGGCTTCACGTCTTCCACCGTGCCCTCGATCACCTTGCCCGGCAGGTGGGGCAGGCTCAGACGTACCGGCTGGCCGGCGCGGATGCGGCCTGCAGCAGATTCCGGATAGGGCAGGTGGGCGCGCAGGATGCGGTTGGAGATCAGGCGGAAGAGCGGATCGCCCACCTTCACATAGTCGCCGGGGGAGACGATCTGGGTTTCGATGATGCCATCCACCGGCGCCACGACCCGGGTGCGCCCGAGATCGTTTCTGGAAGCACTTTCCCGTGCCCGGGCGGTGGCCAGCTGGGCGCGCAGGGCATCCCGCTGGGCCAGGCTGTCTTCGGCGCCATTGCGCGAGATGAAGCCTTTGGCGACGAGGTCTTGCTGACGTTCGGCGAAGCGCTCGGCCTGGGCCACCAGGGCTTCCAGGCGGGCAATCTCGGCACCATCGACCCGGGTCTGGATGGCGAAGTCGGAGGCATCCAGTTCGGCGAGCAGCTGTCCGCGCCTGACCTTGTCTCCGCTATGGGCCACCACCCGGGTGACCCGACCTGCCACCTCGGCGCCGATGCTGGGGTCGATCAGGGCCTCCAGCGTCCCCAGGGTGTCCTCGGTGATGTCGAGGGCCGCGCTGCGGGCGACGGTCGCCGTGATGAGGGTGGGCGGCGGGCCGGCGGGCTTGTCGGATGCCGGCTCGGGTTTGTTGCCGCAGCCGGCAAGCCCGAGGGCAAAGAGCAGGGTGACGCGGGGCGCGAAACGCATGATCGTGGCCATCGGGCGGCAGGAGTGGGGGGTCAGGGAAGCGGGCGTTCGCCCCTCAGCAGGTGTTCGAGGGTCTCCCGCTCGCGGATGACATGCACCGTGTCCCCGTCCACCAGCACCTCGGCAGCCCGCGGGCGGGTGTTGTAGTTGGAACTCATGGTCATGCCGTAGGCGCCGGCAGAGAGGATGGCCAGCAGGTCACCTGTATCAACGGCAAGATCCCGGTCGTGACCCAGGAAGTCGCCGCTCTCGCAGATCGGGCCGACCACTTCGTAGCGGGTTGCGGGCAGGCTGCGCGGGGCGACGGCGACGATCTCGTGGTAGGCGTCGTAAAGCGCCGGCCGGGCCAGGTCGTTCATGGCCGCGTCGATGATGGCAAAGTTCTTCTCGACGCCGGGTTTGAGGTATTCGATGCGCGTCAGCAGCAGGCCGGCGTTGCCCACCAGGGAGCGGCCCGGCTCGAAGCACAGGGCTTCGTCGCGGTCGGCAAAGCGCTCCAGCAGCGGCTTGAGATACTCGGTGGGGGTGGGCGGCTCTTCGTCCCGGTAGCGGATGCCGAGGCCACCGCCCAGATCGATGTGGTCGAGCTTGATGCCCTCACTGGCCAGCTGGTCCACCAAACCGAGGATCTTGTCGGTGGCCTCGGCCATCGGAGCGGGATCGAGGAGTTGGGAGCCGATGTGGCAGTCGATGCCGCTGATCTCGATGTGGGGCAGCGTGGCGGCCTTGCGATAAAGGTCCAGGGCTTCGGTGAAGGCGACGCCGAACTTGTTGCTGCGCAAGCCGGTGGAGATGTAGGGGTGAGTGTTGGGATTGACGTCCGGGTTCACGCGGAAGGCAATCGGCGCACGTTTGCCCATGCTGGCGGCGACTTCGTTGAGTCGGTCGAGTTCGGCGGCGGACTCAACGTTGAAACAGCCGATTCCCGCTTCGAGGGCGTAGCGCATTTCATCGCGGGTCTTGCCGACGCCGGAGAAGATCACCTTGCCGGCGTCGCCACCGGCCGCCAGCACCCGCGCCAGTTCGCCCCCTGAAACGATATCGAAGCCGGCGCCAAGCCGGGCGAAGACCGACAGGATGCCGAGGCTGGAGTTGGCCTTGACGGCATAGCAGACCAGCGCCTTGCGCTGGCCGAGGGCCTGCTGGTAGGCCTCGTAGGCGGCGGTGAGGGCGGCGCGGGAATAGACGTAGGTGGGTGTGCCGAAGCGCTCGGCGATGTCGGCGAGGGCAACCCCTTCAAGGGTCAGGCCGGCGGGGCCGGCTTCTAGCGTCGGCACGGGCAGGGCAGTCGTCATTGGGCGGGGTCCTGGGAGACGGGTTTGTTATGATCCATGCCAGGCGCCCGGCTGGGCGTCGGCCTTGTATCGGCAGGTGTGGTGGCCTTGGCTGCGGGCTTGGGAATCTGCGGATAATGCAGCGGGCCCTTGATGCCGCAAGCGGTCAGCATGAGTAAGCCGCAGGCCGCGGCGGCAATGGCGAAGGTTCGCATGGGTTCCGCGCAAAAACGGGAATGTTAACAGAACAAGGGATCAGACGATGGATGAAGCAGACTTCAATGCCCTGGCGGAAGCGGAGCTGGACCGCCTGGAGCGCCTCCTGGACGACTGTACGGCGGACATCGATTACGAGGTCAAGCCCGGTGGGATCGTCGAGATCGAGTTCGAGAACGGTAGCAAGATCATCGTGAATCGTCACTCTGCTGCCCGGGAGATCTGGCTGGCCGCCAAGTCCGGCGGCTTCCATTTTCGACCCGTCGAGGGGCGCTGGGTGGGGACCCGCGATGGCGCTGATTTCTATGCCGTGTTGTCCCGTTGCATGTCCGAGCAGGCGGGGGAGGGGATCAGCCTGGCGGGCTGATCCCCTCCGGTCAGTTGGTGGCGGCTCCCGGTGCGGCCGGCGCTTCTTCGGTCGGCACGCCAGTGGGTTCCGGCGGTGCTTCCGGAGGGGCTGCGGGCAGGTTCTCCTGGTAGATCATTTCTTCGCTCGGGCTGCCCGCCGGCTGAATGCGGATCAGGCCCTTGGGTGCTTGCGGATAAGTTTCCGGGACGCCTTCGAGGGCCTTGCGCATGTAGTTGATCCACATGGGGAGCGCCGCTGCACCCCCTGTTTCGCCATTGCCGAGCTTGCGTGGCTGGTCAAAGCCGATCCACGCGACGGCCGCGACAGTGGGTTGGTAGCCACAGAACCACGCGTCGACATATTCGTTGGTGGTGCCGGTCTTTCCGGCCAGGTCGCCGCGCTTGAGCACCATCGCTTTCGTTGCCGTACCCCGGCGCACGACATCCTTCATGACCGAATCCATGAGGTAGGCGTTGCGTTCATCGATGACCCGCTCGGCGGTTTCGCCCGCGATCGGTGGGTCCACGCGGGCGAGCACGTTGCCGGCCTCGTCGCGTATCTCCTTGACCAGGAAGGGCTCCACCCGGTAACCGCCGTTGGCAAACACGGAGTAGCCACGCAGCATCTGCCATGGCGTCACCGACCCGGCACCCAGTGCCATGGTCAGGTAAGGGGGGTGGCGTTCCGGATCGAAGCCGAACTTGGAAATGTAGTCCTGGGCGTAGCGGGGGCCGATGGACTTGAGCAGGCGGATCGACACCATGTTCTTGGAGCGTGCCAGGGCTGAGCGGATCGAGATCGGGCCGTCGTAGCGTCCGTCGTAGTTCTTGGGCTCCCAGGATTGGCTGCCGGTCTCTCCGGCCGGGAAGGAGAGGGGGGAGTCGTCCACCACGCTGTTTGGCCCGTAGCCCTTCTCGAAGGCAGCGGAATAGATGAAGGGCTTGAAGCTCGAACCGGGTTGCCGCCAGGCCTGAGTGGCGTGGTTGAACTTGTTGCGGTTGAAGTCAAAGCCGCCGGCCAGGGCGCGTACGGCACCGGTCTGGGGGTCGGCGGCCACGAGCGCGCCTTCGACCTCGGGAAGCTGGGTGATCTCCCAGCGGTTCTCCCCCCGGGTGATGCGTACGATCGCGCCGGGCCGGATACGCTTGTTGGGCGGGGCCTTGTCACCGAGCATGCTGGATGCAAAGCGCAGGCCTTCGCCGTTGATCCGGATGGATTCCCCGTAGCGGTATACGGTGACCGATCCGCCTCCCGCCTGGGTGACGATGGCGGCCAGCATGTCGTCGTAGTCGGGGATCTCGGACAGGATCTCGTCCATCGATTCCGTGTGCTGGGTGTTCAGGCGGCTCGGGTCCGCATAGCTTTCAGCGCCGCGATAACCGTGACGTCGGTCGTAGTCCAGGATGCCGCGGCGGAGCGCCTTGTAGGCGGCTTCCTGCTCGGCCTTGAGAATGGTCGTGATGACCTTGATGCCCTTCGTGTAGGCCTCTTCCCGATATTGTTCGTAAGCAATCTGCCGGGCCATCTCGGCAATGTAGTCGGCGCTGCCCCCCAGGTCGGCAGCGCTGCTGACCACCTTGAGGGGCGCTTCCACGGCTTGGCGATGCTCGGTGTCGCTGATGAAGCCCAGTTCGGCCATGCGACGCAGCACGTATTGCTGGCGCTGTGCCGCCCGCTTTGGATTGACGACGGGGTTGTAGGCGGAGGGCGCCTTGGGCAGGCCGGCCAGCATCGCGGCCTCGGGCACGTTCAGATCACGGATGGACTTGCCGAAATAGGTGTGCGAGGCCACAGCAAAGCCGTAGGCCCGTCGCCCGAGAAAGATCTGGTTGATGTACACCTCGAGGATCTGGTCCTTGGTGAGGTTCTGTTCGATCTTGAAGGCGAGGAGGACCTCGTAAAGTTTGCGCGAATAGGTCTTCTCCCGGGTCAGGAAGAAATTGCGTGCCACCTGCATGGTGATGGTCGACGAACCCTGGCGCTTGCTGCCGGTGGCCAGGTTGGCGCCGGCGGCGCGCAGGATGCCGGCGAAATCCACGCCAGGGTGCTGGTAGAAGCGGTCGTCTTCCGCCGCGAGGATGGCGTGCTTGAGAACGGGCGGCACATCCTGGATGCGGATGAAGGCGCGACGCTCCTCGCCGTACTCGCCGATCAGCTCACCGTCCGCGGTGTAGATCCGCAGCGGGATCTTGGGGTGGTAGTCAGTAAGAGCTTCCAGCGACGGCAGGGTGGGCCAGGCGAAAGCCACGGCGAGGGCGAGGACCGCGACGCCAATGGCAATCAGGCCGAGGAGGGCAACGAAGGGGTAGAGTACCCAGCGCATGTCGGGAGCGGGAAGCAGATAAAAGTCCCGCATTATACGAGGCGGGGCGTTTTGACGCCCGTTGCATGAATCGGTGTTTTACCGGCACTTGCTTTACACCTGTCATGGTTGTTGTTAGGATTTCAAGTAGATTGTTGTAATTGCGCCTAACGTAAAGAATTTTCAGGACTTTTTGTGATCGACCTATCCTTTCTCAGCCCCGGGGCGCGCCCCCTGATCGGTGTCGACATTTCGTCGTCGTCGGTCAAGATGGTCGAGTTGGCCGCCGCTTCCGGGGGAGGGTTCCGGGTAGAGCGGTACGCGATCGAGGCCCTGCCCAGGGATGCCGTTTCGGATGGCAACATTGCCAATCTGGAGGCTGTCTCCGATGCGATTCGCCGGGGATGGCGCAGGCTGGGCACCAGCACCAAGTTCGTGGCCCTCGCATTACCGGCATCTGCGGTCATCACCAAGAAGATCATTCTGCCGGCGGGCCTGCGTGATCAGGAGCTGGAAGTTCAGGTCGAGTCAGAGGCCAACCAGTACATCCCTTTTGCCCTTGACGAGGTCAATCTCGACTTCCAGGTGGTGGGGCCGGCAGCTTCCGGTGCCGACGAGGATGAGGTGCTGATTGCCGCGTCACGCAAGGAAAAGGTTGAAGATCGGGTCGCCGCGGCGGAGGCCGCAGGGCTCAAGGCCTTGGTGATGGACGTCGAGTCATACGCCGCGCTTTCGGCATTCGATCTTGTTCAGGCCGATCTTCCTGATGCTGGTCACGACAAGATCATCGCCCTCGTGGATGCGGGGGCCAACGTCATGAACGTGTCTGTCCTGCGCAACGGCGTGCAGGTTTATGCCCGTGAGCAGGCCTTTGGCGGTTTCCTGCTGACCCAGGACATCATGCGGCACTTCGGTATGTCGCTTGAAGAGGCCGAAAGTAGCAAGCGGACGGGAGCTCTCCCAGAGAGCTATGAGGGGGATCTTCTCAGGCCGTTCATGGATGCCATGGCGCTGGAGGTGTCCCGTGCCCTGCAGTTCTTCTTTACCTCGACCCAATTCAATCAGGTGGATCACATCGTCCTGGCGGGAGGGTGTGCGGTGATTTCAGGGCTTGCCGAAACCGTTGCGGGTCGGACTCAGGTTGATACGCATATTGCCAACCCCTTTGCGGGCATGAGCCTTGGCTCCAAAATCCGTCCCAAGAATCTGTCGGCGGATGCCCCGGCGCTGCTCGTGGCCTGTGGCCTCGCCCTGCGGAGGTTTGATTCGTGATCCGCATCAACCTGCTCCCCCATCGGGAGGAAAAACGCAAGGCTCGGCGCCAGCAGTTTGTTTTGCTGGCTGCGCTGACTGCATTGGCCGGTCTTTTGGTTTGGTTTGTCGGCCACTCCATCATTACGGGTTATGTCGAGGGGCAGGAAGCCAAGAACGCTTTCCTGAAGCGGGAGATCGCCGTCCTCGACAAGGAAATCTCCGAGATCAAGGGTCTGCGCGAGCAGGCCGAAGCGCTGCTGTCGCGCAAGCAGGTCATCGAGTCTCTGCAGACCAACCGGACTGAAACCGTGCAGATATTCAACGAACTTGCCCAACAGATGCCTGAAGGTGTCTACCTCAAGTCGCTCAAGCAGACAGGCGCGAAGATCAACCTGATTGGTTACGCGCAGTCCAACGCCCGGGTGTCCAATCTGATGCGTAATCTTGAGGCATCGCCCCATCTGGAGCGCGCCGATCTTGTTGAGGTCAAGGCTGCAGTAATGAACACCCGCCGGGTGAGCGAATTCAATCTCAACGTAAACATCGAACGCGCCAAGGCGGCAGACGTCGATCTGGTCAAGGAAAAGGGTGCGTCTGCACCGGCCCCGAAGGGAAAACCATAATGGGCCTTAAAGAGTCGCTGGAGCGCCTGCGCAATTTCGATCTGCAGACCCTGCAGCGGGATTTCAGGGGGCTTGATCCCAATGATCCCGGACAGTGGCCCGTGCTGCCGCGGGTGGTCACCCTGCTCGCCCTGTTTTCGGCAATCGTTGCAGGCGGATGGTGGTTTGACTGGAGTGATCAGTTTGCAATGCTGGAGACCCGGGAAAGGGAAGAACTGGCTCTCAAGGAAGACTGGCTGAACAAAAAACGGCAGGCCGTGAATCTGGCAGAGTACCGCAGGCAACTCAGCGAGATTGATCGGCAGTTCGGTGCCTTGCTCAAGCAATTGCCCAATCGTTCCGAGATCGAGTCGCTCCTGGCCGACATCAACCAGGCAGGTCTGGGCCGTGGTCTTCAGTTTGAGTTGTTTAAGCCGGGTTCCGAAGGTTCAAAGGACTTCTATGCCGAGTTGCCGATTGCAGTGCGTGTTACCGGCAACTACCACGATCTTGGCGAGTTTGTCAGTGACGTTGCCCAGATGCCTCGTATCGTGACCCTTAATGACATTGCCATCGAGGCCATGAAGGAGGGCAACCTGAAGTTCGACGCCACTGCCATCACCTACCGCTATCTGGATGACGAGGAAGTTGCCCGGCTGCGCAGGGAAAAAGCCAAGGAAAAGGCGCCCAAGTGAGGATCATGCGACTGACCTTGATGCTGCCCCTGGCAGCCCTCCTCGTTCTTCCGGGGTGCTCGGATCAGCAAGATGATCTGCGGCACTGGATGACTGAGTCCTCGAAAGATCTCAAGCCCAACCTTAAGCCTCTGCCCCCGATCCAGCAGGCGACAGAGGTGCTTTACGAGGGGGCGGCCAAGGTTGATCCCTTCCGCGCGGCAAAGCTTGAGCCGGACAAGAAGTCGGGAATGTTCATGCCCGATGCCAATCGTCGCAAGGAGCCCCTGGAGTCCTTCCCTCTCGAGTCACTGAAGATGGTAGGGGTGTTGATCAAACGGGGCCAGTCCCATGCCATTGTCGCGGCAGACAAAACCCTGCACCAGGTCAAGCTTGGAAACTATCTCGGGCAGAACTACGGCCAGATCACGGCCATATCCGAGTCCGAAATCACTTTGAAAGAGCTCGTCGAGGACGCCGGTGGCGAATGGACCGAGCGTATCAGCACGCTGCAACTGCAGGAGCAGGCGCCTCAGGAGGCGAAGAAATGAAAATGGGACGTTGTAGCTTCAGGTTTGGCGCATTGGCCGTAGCGGCCGTGCTGGGATGCATGGCCCCTGCGGCGCCTGTGCTAGCTCAAGTTACCGAGGCTGCCGTACCGGCTGGCAATCGAATCGAGAAGATGGTTGCTGCAGAGCAGGGAGGCAGCATCGTTCTCAAACTGACCATGGCGCAGCCGTTGGCGGCGGCGCCTGGCAGCTTCAGTGTGGCCAATCCTGCGCGGATTGCCTTCGACTTTCCGGATACGGCCAATGGCCTTGGCCGGAACAGTCAGGTTCTGAATACCGGTGATCTACGCAGCGTGAATATCGTGCAGGTGGGGGATCGTACCCGGCTGGTACTGAACCTCTCCCGGGTTTATCCCTACGAGACGCGGATCGAGGAGCGGGATGTCTTCATCACCCTGGCCTCCGGACCTTTCAAGGAAGCCACGGGGATGGTTCCCCAGGCCACCCAGTTTGCGCCGGCGGTGGCCGGACAAAACGAGAAACACGCTATCCGTGACGTCAACTTCCGTCGAGGGAAAGATGGAGAGGGCCGTCTGGTGGTCGATCTTTCCGACCCCAATGCGGGTATCGACATCCGCCAGCAGGGAACCAGCCTGATCGTCGACTTCCTCAAGACAGACGTTCCCGAGCAGCTTCGCCGCAAACTTGATGTAGTGGATTTCGGTACGCCGGTTTCATCGGTGGTTACCCAGGCCCAGGGCGGCAATGTGCGCATGACGGTAACGCCCCGTGGCCTCTGGGAGCACAACGCCTACCAGAGCGACAACCAGTTTGTGCTTGAGGTTAAGCCTGTCAAGGAAGACCCGAACAAGCTGACTCAGGGGGCGGGCAAGGCGCGCTTCGGTGGAGAGAAGCTGTCCCTCAATTTCCAGAACATCGACGTGCGTTCGGTGCTTCAGGTGATTGCCGACTTCACCAACTTCAACATCATCACCAGTGATTCCGTTCAGGGCAACCTGACCCTGCGTCTGAAGGACGTGCCTTGGGATCAGGCTCTGGACATCATTCTCCAGGCCCGTGGCCTGGATCTGCGCAAGAACGGCAACGTGATCTGGATTGCACCGCGGGACGAACTCGCAGCCAGGGAAAAGCTTGATCTCGAGTCCAAGGCGCAGATCGGTGATCTTGAGCCTCTGCGTACGGAGAGCTTCCAGATCAATTATCACAAGGCCAAGAACGTTGCGGAGTTCCTTAAAAGCAAGGATCAAAGCGTGCTCTCCAAGCGCGGCAGCGTAGTACCCGATGAGCGTAGCAACAAGATCTTCGTCAATGACGTGGCCTCGCGGCTGGAAGAACTGCGCCGCCTGATCGCCGAGATCGACGTGGAGGTGCGCCAGGTGCTTATCGAGGCGCAGATTGTGGAGGCCACGGACACCTTTACCCGAAACCTTGGCGTGCGCCTCGGTTTTGGCGGCAAGACCGGCGGGCTGCTTGGAAAGACGGATGGTGGCGTTTCTGTGTACCGAAATACTTTCGGGTCCGGGACGCTATCCTCGACGGGCTATCAGGCGGGTCAAATCTCCACGGTGCCCAACTTCAACGAGTCGCTGGCTGTTAACCTGCCGGCCTCGACCATTAACGGCAAACAGGCTGGCGCTTTTTCCCTTGCTCTGTGGAACAGCGCAGCAACCCGTTTCATCGACATGGAGGTGTCTGCACTCGAGGCTGATGGCAGGGGTAAGGTGGTGTCCAGGCCCCGCGTCATGACGGCAGACAAGGTCGAGGCTCTCATCGAGCAGGGTACGGAGGTGCCCTTCCAGACCCAGGGGGGTGGAACAACAGCGCCTACCGTCTCCTTCAAGAAGGCCAACCTGGCGCTCAAGGTCAAGCCTCAGATCACGCCGGATGGCAAGGTGATGATGAGTATCGAGGTTAACAAGGACCAACCCCGTTACGATCGTCCTGTGGCCAACGGCAACGTGCCGATCGACACCAAGCATGTGAAGACCGAAGTCGTGGTGGAAAATGGTGGCACCATCGTGATTGGCGGCATCTACACGCAGGACGTGTCCAACAATACGGTTAAAATTCCTTTCCTGGGCGATCTTCCCGTGCTTGGTTACCTGTTCCGCAGTAACGAGCGGACCGACAACAAGACCGAGCTGCTCATTTTCATTACGCCCCGCATCATCAACGATCAGCTGGGTTTGCGCTGATCACTGGCCTGAATGGATTTTTCAATGCGTGAATTTTTCTCAGCGGCTGTCCGCTCCCATGCCCGACTCATCGGCCCGTCCCTGATTGCGCTGGCGTTGGTCAGTTGCGGCGGCGGCGGCGGAGGCGGTGGTTCCACCAGTTGCCCTGGGGGCTTTCTGACTTGCAATGGGACGGGAACCGACGGCGGCACGACCACGCAGACTCCGAAGGTCACCATGACTCTGGTGGACGCCGGAACGGGCGTAGCCACCAATAACCTGACATCGGGAAAGCCGCTGACGGTTCGCGCGGTGCTAGTGTCGGCCACCGGGCTGCCGCTGGCAAACCGGGTGGTCACGTTTTCCACCAATTCGTCCCTGGCGATCTTTGACCCGGCCTCGGGTACCCGCCTGACCGATGCGAATGGTCTCGCCACGATCAATCTGCTGGCTGCCGATCTGGCGTCCAGCGGGGCCGCAGAGGTTACCGCCACCGTCGATGTGGATGGAGCTTCGGTCACTCAGAAAATTGCGTATGCCGTCAGCCCGGGCTCTGTGACCCTGTCCAATCTCTCGGCGAACTCCAGTTCTCTGAGTGCCTACGGCAGCACCTCAGTCTCGGTCCAGGTGTTCTTCAATGGTGCACTTACGACGACGCCACTTACAGTCAACTTCTCGTCAGGCTGTGACAGCAACGGCAAGGCCAGCATCACCAAGAGCGCTGCGACGATCAATGGTGTTGCAACAGCGACCTACACCGACAAAGGCTGTGCCGGCTCCGACATCATCACCGCCTCCCTGCAGGGAACATCGGCTCAGACCACGATCGCTGTGGCTGCGCCGAAGGCGTCGAACATCGGTTACGTTTCGGCCAATCCTTCCTCGATGGCCCTTGCGGGTACGGGCGGAGCAGGGTTGTCGTCCAGTTCTGTCGTGACCTTCAAGGTTGTGGACAGCACAAACAATCCGGTTGCCTCCAAGGCTGTCAGTTTCGATCTTTCCACTCGTGTGGGTGGAATCAAGCTTAACAATCAGAGCTCAGGCGCAGTGCAGGCAACCTCCGATGCCTCCGGTCTGGTGAGCGTAACGGTCTCTGCAGGTTCCGTACCGACACCGGTCTGGGTGACTGCAGCGCTGGTGGATGATCCGACCATCGTCACGCAATCCACCAATCTCACGATCTCTACGGGCCGTCCGACTCAGGATCGTTTCTCCCTTTCGATCGGGACCTTCAATATCGAGGGGTGGAATCGGGATGGTACGACGACAAGTGCTAACGTGTTCGCATTCGACCGGCTGGGAAACCCGGTGGCCGATGGGACGGTTATCAATTTCATCAGTGAAGGTGCGGGCATTCAGCCTTCCTGCGTCACTGCAGCCGGCTCGTGCAGCGTCACTGTTACCAGCGGCGAGTTCCGTCCTCGTGTCGATAGCGAGCCCTCTACTTTTTCTGTTAAGGCCGGTCGAGTGACCATCCTTGCCTATGCCCAAGGCGAGGAGAGCTTTGACGATCAGAATCAGAACAACATCTATGATTCGGGTGAGGTTTTCCGCGATCTGGGTGATGCTTTCGTCGATAACACCGAGGACAAGGTGTGGGCTTCAGGTGAGCGGGAGATCCAGTTCAGTGCCTTGAACACCTCCGCGTGCCCGGCTTATCCAGGTGATGGGCGATATGCCAGCGCGCCCTACAAGGCGGGTACTTGTGATGGAGTGTGGGGCAACGCTCACGTACGCCGGAATCTGGTGTTCGTGCTCTCCAGTCATGTAATCGGGACCGTGACCCCGTCTACTTTCACCTTCCCGAGAACGGTGCCGCAGGTTTGTACGGGTTCGTTTACGTTCCGCATGTCGGACATCAACAACAACCCGCTCCCTGCAGGGGCTACGCTGACGGCCACTTCGAATGTGACCTACACGAATGACACGGGAGAAACGGTAAAGGCTACGGTTTCGTTCCCCCCGGGCAACGACAAGATATCGAATACCAATGCACCGGGGGGGACTTTCCACTCCGTCATAGTCGAAGGCTCCAAGTGCACGACGCCGTTGACCGGCTCTATCGGCATCACCGTGACTTCTCCGAGCGGGAGCGCAAGCGGCGCCAACCTTACGATTAACTGATGACTGTTCCGGGGATTCCTAGCCGAGCCCCGGTCCCATGGGGCGGGGCATGAATCATCCCAAATGTATTGTTCTGGTCGGAATGCCCGGTTCCGGCAAGACAACCGTAGGCCGGGAGCTTGCCAAGCGCCTCGGCCTTCGGTTTGTCGACAGCGATCACGAAATCGAACAGCGTACCGGCGTCAAGATTCCGACGATTTTCGAGATCGAGGGGGAAGATGGGTTTCGCAAACGCGAAACCTGCACCCTTGACGCGCTCACCCAGGAATCCGGCCTGGTGCTGGCCACCGGTGGTGGTGCGGTGATCAACCCCATCAACAGGGAGTTGTTGTCGGCGCGGGGGGTGGTGATCTACCTCAATGTGCCTCCGCACATACTTTGGGAGCGCACCCGTCACGACCGTAGTCGTCCGCTGTTGCAGGTGCCCGATCCGCGGGGGCGCCTCCAGCAACTCTTCGTTGCCCGCGATCCTCTTTACCGCGAAGCCGCACACATCATCGTCGAAGGTGGGCGAGGAACGCCCCATGCCATGGTCCGGATGATCGAGAAAGAACTGCAGATCCTATGCGCACATTGAACGTCGAGCTCGCCGAGCGAAGCTATCCGATCCGGATCGGCGCTGGGTTGATCGGTGACCCGGCTCTCATCCTGCCCTATCTCAAGACGCGGCGTGTTGCCGTTGTCACCAACGATGTGGTCGGTCCGCTCTACCTTGCAGCTTTCGTAGCGGGCCTGCGGGCTCAGGGGCTGCAGGTGACTGAGATTGTTCTGCCCGATGGCGAGGCCAACAAGGATTGGCCGACTCTGAACCTCATCTTCGACGGACTGCTCGCCGCGCGCTGTGACCGCAGCACCACCCTGATCGCCCTCGGCGGCGGTGTGGTCGGGGATATGGTCGGATTTGCCGCTGCCACCTACCAGCGGGGCGTGCCCTTCATTCAGGTACCGACAACACTGCTGTCTCAGGTGGATTCCTCGGTGGGGGGGAAGACCGCCATCAATCATCCCCTCGGCAAGAACATGATCGGCGCCTTCTATCAGCCCCGGCTGGTCCTCGCCGATACGCAAGTTCTCAATACCCTGCCGGATCGGGAGCTCAAGGCAGGGCTGGCTGAAGTCATCAAGTACGGCCTGATCCGTGATCTGCCCTTTCTCGATTGGATCGAATCCCATCTGGAGCGTCTCCTCGCGCGGGATCCGGAGGCCCTTGCGGAGGCGGTCGAACGCTCCTGCCGCAACAAGGCCGAGGTGGTGGCCGCTGACGAAACCGAGCAGGGTGAGCGGGCGACGCTCAACCTCGGCCACACCTTTGGTCATGCCATCGAGACGGGGCTGGGTTACGGCGAGTGGCTGCACGGCGAAGCCGTCGCTGCTGGCACCATCATGGCCGCCGATCTCTCCCGGCGACTCGGCTGGCTCACCGACGATGAAGTGGTGCGGGTCAAGCTCATCCACGAGAGGGCAGGGCTACCCGTGATCGGACCGGCGCTTGGCGCTGATCGCTACCTGGAACTCATGTCCCATGACAAAAAGGTGTCGGATGGCACGCTCCGGCTCGTGCTCCTCAAGGGGGTTGGCCGGGCGGTGATCAGTTCCGAGGCAAGCCCGGCCCAGATGCGGGCCAGCATTGAAGCGTGTTGCGCCTAGATCCGGTTGACCAGGCAATGACGCAGCTGGCGCCCTACGCCGTCACGGAAGCCAACAGCCGGGGCCGCCAGCTTGCTGAAGCGCCCCCTACGGCTCGGGGCGAGTTTCAGCGTGATCGGGACCGGATCGTGCACTGCACCGCGTTTCGGCGGCTTGAATACAAAACCCAGGTGTTTGTGAACCATGAAGGGGATCTGTTTCGCACCCGCCTGACCCACAGCATCGAGGTCGCCCAGATCACCCGCTCCATTGCCCGCGCCCTGCACCTCAACGAGGATCTGGCCGAGGCTGTGGCCCTTTCCCACGATCTCGGTCACACCCCCTTCGGCCATGCCGGCCAGGAGGCGCTGAATACCTGCATGAAGGATTTTGGCGGTTTTGAGCACAACCTCCAGTCCCTTCGAACCGTTGATCTGCTTGAGGAAAGCTACGCCGAATTCAACGGTCTCAATCTCATGCACGAGACCCGGGAGGGCATTCTCAAGCATTGTTCGCCCAAGAATGCCGAGCTGCTCGGTGACATCGGCAGGCGTTTTATCGAAGGGCGTCAGCCCTCCCTCGAGGCCCAGCTGGCCAATCTGGCTGACGAGATCGCCTATAACAACCACGATGTGGATGACGGCCTGCGTTCCGGGCTGATCACGCTCGAACAGCTCGAAGCCGTGCCAATATTCGTACATAAGCGGCAGATCGTCGAAGCGGCTTATCCGGGCATTGGTGGTCGGCGGCTGATTCACGAAACCATCCGGCGGATGGTGAACATGATGGCAGTCGACCTGATCGAGCAGACCCGCAGCAATATCGCCGACGCCTGTGTCGGCACCCTTGATGACGTGAGGGCCGCTCCGCGGCTCGTAGCCTACAGCCCTGGCCTGCTGCCCGAGCTGCGTGTTCTCAAGACCTTTCTGCGTGACAACCTGTACCATCACTATCAGGTGCTGCGCATGACCGACAAGGCGCGGCGCATCATCCAGGACCTCTTCGGGGCGTTCATGAGCGATCCCCGCCTGCTGCCGCCCCAATACCAGCTGATGGCCCGTACCGACAAGCCACGGGCCATCGCTGACTACATCGCCGGGATGACCGATCGCTATGCGATGCGTGAGCATCGGCGCCTGTTTGCCGTCGGCGAGATCCATTGAGGCCGGGCTGCCATGCGGCAGCGCAAAAATTCCTTGAAGAACGGGCGCCTGCGGCGGTATATTCGACCCTCGCCCAATGTGTTTGAACGGTCTCCTCGTCGGGATCGAGCGTAGCCGGCTGGCCAGCATCCGCCGGCTTTTTCACGGTTCGGACGGGGCGACTTTCCGCAGTTTGAATGTCCGGTGCCGCAGGAATGCTGGTGCCGGTGTGTGTTGTGTCGAGGAAAAACAAGATGGATCTTCCCCTGGAGCAGGGTCTTTACGACCCCGCCAACGAACATGACGCCTGTGGTGTCGGCTTCATCGCACATATCAAGGGCAACCGAACTCACGAGATCGTCAATCAAGGTCTCGAGATCCTCAAGAACCTGGACCACCGGGGTGCGGTCGGTGCCGACCCGCTGCAGGGCGATGGCGCCGGCATCCTGATCCAGATTCCGGATACCCTTTTCCGCGAAGAGATGGCCAAGCAGGGCGTGACGCTGCCGCCCGCCGGTGATTACGGTGTCGGCATGGTCTTCCTGCCCAAGGAGCACGCCTCCCGCCTCGCCTGCGAGGAAGAGATCGAGCGCGCTGCCCGTGCCGAAGGCCAGGTGGTGCTCGGTTGGCGCGACGTGCCCACCGACCCCGCCATGCCCATGTCGCCGACCGTCAAGGCCAAGGAGCCGGTGATCCGTCAGATCTTCATCGGTCGTGGCCCCGACGTGATGGTCACCGAAGCCCTCGAGCGTAAGCTTTACGTGATCCGCCGCCGTGCTGCCAACGCCATTGGCAGCCTCAAGCTGAAGCACTCCAAGGAGTTCTACACGCCGTCCATGTCGGCGCGGACCATCAACTACAAGGGTCTGCTGCTGGCCGATCAGGTTGGTCAGTACTACCTCGACCTCCAGGATCCGCGCTGCATCTCCGCGCTGGCCCTGGTGCACCAGCGCTTCTCCACCAACACCTTCCCCACCTGGCACCTGGCTCATCCGTTCCGCTACATCGCCCACAACGGCGAAATCAACACCGTACGCGGCAACTACAACTGGATGCGTGCCCGTGAAAAGGGTACTCACTCTCCGTTGCTGGGTGATGACCTGCAGAAGCTGTGGCCGTTGATCTACCCGGGTCAGTCCGACTCGGCGTCCTTCGACAACGCCCTCGAACTGCTCGTGATGAGCGGTTACTCCCTGGCCCACGCCATGATGATGATGATTCCCGAAGCCTGGGAATCGCACACCCTCATGGACCAGAAGCGTCGCGCCTTCTACGAATACCACGCGGCCATGATGGAACCGTGGGACGGCCCCGCTGCGGTGGCCTTCACCGACGGCCGCCAGATCGGCGCCACCCTCGACCGTAATGGCCTGCGTCCCGCCCGTTACTTCGTCACCGATGACGACTACGTGGTCATGGCCTCCGAATCCGGTGTGCTGCCCTTCCCCGACGAAAAAATCGTCAAGAAGTGGCGTCTGCAGCCGGGCAAGATGTTCCTGATCGACATGGAGCAGGGCCGCATCATCGACGACAAGGAAATCAAGGATTCCCTCGCCGCCGCCAAGCCCTACCAGGAGTGGATCAGCCGCATCAACATCCGCCTCGACGCCTGTGCCGAGCCCGAGAGCGTCGTGGCCCCCGAGTACGCCGCGTCCGTCCTGGATCGTCAGCAGGCCTTCGGCTACACCCAGGAAGACATCAAGTTCATCCTCGAGCCGATGGCCAAGAGCGGTGAAGAGTCCACCGGCTCCATGGGTAACGACAGCCCGCTGGCCGTGCTGTCCGCCAAGTCCAAGCCGATCTACAACTACTTCCGCCAGCTCTTCGCCCAGGTGACCAACCCGCCGATCGACCCGATCCGCGAGCAACTGGTCATGTCGCTGGTGTCCTTCGTCGGCCCGCGCCCCAACCTGCTCGGCATCAACGAGATCAATCCCCCGTACCGCCTGGAAGTCCCCCAGCCGGTGCTGACCTTCTCCGACATGGCGAAGCTGCGGGAGATCGCCCGTTACACCGAGAACAAGTTCCGTTCGGCCGAACTGGACATCTGCTACCCGCTGGCCTGGGGCAAGGAAGGTGTCGAAGCCCGTCTGGCCTCCCTGTGTGCGGAAGCCGAGAACGCGGTGCTCAATGGCTCCAACATCCTGATCGTCTCCGACCGCAAGGTGGACGCGCTGCACGTGGCCATCCCGGCCCTGCTGGCCACCTCCGCGGTTCACCAGCACCTGGTGGCCAAGGGCCTGCGCACCCGCACCGGCCTGGTCGTGGAAACCGGCTCCGCCCGTGAAACCCACCACTTCGCCGTGCTGGCTGGCTACGGTGCCGAAGCCGTCCACCCCTATCTGGCCCTGGAAACCCTGGCCCAGATCGCTGGTGGCGATGTCGAAACCGCCGAGAAGTACACCAAGCACTTCATCAAGGGTGTCGGTAAGGGCCTCATGAAGGTCATGTCCAAGATGGGCATCTCCACCTTCATGTCCTACACCGGCGCGCAGATCTTCGAGGCCATCGGCCTGCAGAAGGGTCTGATCGAGAAGTACTTCACCGGCACCTCCTCGCAGGTCGAGGGCATTGGTGTGTTCGAGGTCATGGAAGAGGCCATCCGCCTCCACCAGCAGGCCTTCAGCGCCGATCCGGTGCTGGCCAACATGCTCGACGCCGGCGGTGACTACGCCTACCGTATCCGCGGCGACGAACACATGTGGACGCCGGACGCCATTGCCAAGCTGCAGCACTCCACCCGCTCTGGCAAGTTCGACACCTACAAGGAATACGCCAAGATCATCAATGATCAGAGCAAGCGTCACATGACCCTGCGCGGCCTGTTCGAACTCAAGCCCGCCGGTGCTCCGGTGGCGCTGGAAGAGGTCGAGCCCGCCAAGGAGATCGTCAAGCGCTTTGCCACTGGCGCCATGTCTCTGGGTTCCATCTCCACCGAGGCGCACACCACGCTGGCCGTGGCCATGAACCGGATTGGCGGCCGCTCGAACACCGGCGAAGGCGGCGAGGATCCGAAGCGCTTCATCCCGATCAACCAGCCGACCATGCTGTCCGAGATCATCGGTGCCAGCCGTATCGAGCGTGACCTGCAGCTGCAGGCCGGCGACAGCCTGCGTTCCTCGATCAAGCAGGTGGCGTCCGGCCGCTTCGGTGTCACCACCGAATACCTGGTCAACGCCGACCAGATCCAGATCAAGATGGCCCAGGGTGCCAAGCCCGGTGAAGGCGGTCAGCTGCCCGGCCACAAGGTCTCCGAGTACATCGGTTTCCTGCGTCACTCCGTGCCCGGCGTCGGCCTGATTTCGCCCCCGCCGCACCACGACATCTACTCCATCGAGGATCTGGCCCAGCTGATCCACGACCTGAAGAACACCAACCCCGTGGCGGATATCTCCGTCAAGCTGGTGTCCGAGGTCGGTGTGGGTACCGTGGCGGCCGGTGTGGCCAAGGCCAAGGCCGACCACGTGGTGATCGCCGGCCATGACGGTGGTACCGGTGCCTCGCCCTGGTCCTCCATCAAGCACGCCGGTTCGCCGTGGGAGCTCGGCCTGGCCGAAACCCAGCAGACCCTGGTCCTCAACCGTCTGCGCAGCCGTATCCGCGTGCAGGTGGACGGCCAGATCAAGACCGGTCGCGACGTGGTCATCGGCGCCCTGCTGGGTGCGGATGAATTCGGCTTCGCCACCGCCCCGCTGGTGGTCGAAGGCTGCATCATGATGCGCAAGTGCCACCTCAACACCTGTCCGGTGGGCGTGGCCACGCAGGATCCGACCCTGCGCAAGCGCTTCTCCGGTCAGCCCGAGCACGTGGTCAACTTCTTCTTCTTCATTGCCGAAGAAGTCCGCGAGCTCATGGCTCAACTGGGCGTGCGCAAGTTTGACGACCTGATCGGCCGTGCCGATCTCCTCGACATGCGTGCCGGCATCGAGCACTGGAAGGCCCGTGGCCTGGACTACAGCCGCATCTTCCACATGCCCAACGTGCCTGCCGATGTGCCGCGCATCCACACCGAAACCCAGGACCACAACCTGGCCAAGGCGCTGGACAACAAGCTCATCGAGCTGGCCAAGCCGGCCCTCGAGAACGGCGAGAAGGTCTCCTTCGAGATCCCCGTGCGCAACATCAACCGCACCGTCGGCGCCATGCTGTCAGGGCGCTTCGCGGCCAAGTACGGTCACGCCGGCCTGCCCGACGACACTGTGCATATCCGCCTCAACGGTACGGCTGGCCAGAGTTTCGCCGCCTTCCTGTCCCGCGGCCTGACCCTCGAACTGGTGGGTGAAGGCAATGACTACGTCGGCAAGGGCCTGTCCGGTGGTCGCATCATCGTGCGTCCGGCGGCCGGTTTCCGTGGCGATACGCCGAGCAACATCATCATCGGCAACACCGTGCTCTACGGTGCCACCGAAGGTGAAGCCTACTTTGCGGGTGTCGGCGGTGAGCGTTTTGCCGTGCGTAACTCCGGCGCCACCACCGTGGTGGAAGGCGTGGGCGACCATGGTTGCGAATACATGACCGGCGGCACCGTGGTGGTGCTCGGCATGACCGGCCGCAACTTCGCGGCAGGCATGTCCGGCGGCGTGGCCTACGTGTTCGACGAAGACAATACCTTCGAGTCCCGCTGCAACATGGCCCAGGTGGCCCTGGAGCCGGTCGAGGAGGAGATCGAGGCCCGCAAGGGGTCCGAGTCCGGCGACGAGCTCGAGTCCCACGGCCGCGTCGATGTGCGTCACCTGGGCATGGCCGATGAAGCCCTGCTCAAGATGCTGATCGAGCGCCACGCCACCTACACCGGCAGCGAACGCGCCAAGACCATCCTTGCAGACTGGGGCACCTACCGTGCCAAGTTCGTCAAGGTGATGCCGCACGAATACCGTCGTGCGCTGGCCGAAATGGCCGCGCAACAACAGAAAGAACTGGAGGCCGCGTAACATGGGCAAGCCAACTGGATTTCTCGAGTACCAGCGTCTTTCCGAGGCCTACGCCCCGGTCGAGCAGCGTCTCAAGCACTACAAGGAGTTCGTCGATCACCTGAGCGACGACGAGGCCGCCAAGCAGGGCGCCCGCTGCATGGACTGTGGCGTGCCCTTCTGCAACAACGGCTGTCCGGTGAACAACATCATTCCCGACTGGAATGACCTGGTGTTCCGGGGCAACTGGAAGGAGGCCATCGCCGTCCTGCACTCCACCAACAACTTCCCGGATTTCACCGGCCGGATCTGCCCCGCCCCGTGCGAGGCGGCCTGCACGCTGAACATCAACACCGACGCGGTGGGCATCAAGTCCATCGAGCACGCCATCATCGACAAGGCCTGGGAAAACGGCTGGGTCGTACCGCAGCCGCCCACGTCCAAGACCGGCAAGAAGGTTGCCGTCGTCGGCTCCGGCCCGGCCGGCCTGGCCGCGGCCCAGCAACTGGCGCGTGTCGGCCACGATGTCACCGTCTTCGAGAAGAGCTCCCGCATCGGCGGCCTGCTGCGTTACGGTATCCCCGACTTCAAGATGGAGAAGTCCCATATCGACCGTCGTGTCGCGCAGATGGAAGCCGAAGGCGTGACCTTCCGCACCAAGGTCTGTGTCGGCACCAAGCCCGGCGTCACCGGTATCAACGATGACGCAGTGGAAGTGGTGACGGCTGACCAGCTCAAGTCCGAGTTCGATGCGGTGATCCTGGCTGCCGGTTCCGAAGTGCCCCGCGACCTGCCCGTTCCGGGCCGCGAGCTGGCCGGCGTGCATTTTGCGCTCGAGCTGCTGGTGCCCCAGAACAAGGAAGTGGCCGGCGACGACAAGAACCCCATCTCCGCCACCGGCAAGCACGTCATCGTGATCGGTGGTGGTGATACCGGTTCCGACTGTGTGGGCACCTCCAACCGTCACGGTGCTGCATCCGTGACCCAGTTTGAAGTGATGCCCGAGCCGCCGAAGGAAGAGAACCGTCCGCTGACCTGGCCCTACTGGCCGATCAAGCTGCGCACCTCTTCCTCCCACGACGAGGGTTGTCAGCGCGAGTTTGCCGTGTCCACCAAGGAATTCATCGGTGAAAACGGCAAGGTCAAGGCTCTGCGCACCGTCGAACTCGAGTGGAAGGACGGCAAGCCGTCCGAAGTCCCGGGTTCGGAGCGTGAGCTGCCGGCCGATCTGGTGTTGTTTGCCATGGGCTTCACCAATCCGGTGGCGTCGCTGCTGGAAGCCTTCGGTGTCGACAAGGATGCCCGCGGCAACGCCAAGGCCACCACTGACGGCGAAGGCTGCTACGCCACCAACGTGGCCAAGGTCTTTGCCGCCGGTGACGTCCGCCGCGGTCAGTCCCTGGTGGTGTGGGCCATCCGCGAAGGCCGTCAGGCCGCCCGCGAGGTGGACACCTTCCTGATGGGCAGCAGCGTCCTGCCGCGCTGAGGCCAGTACCGCCCCAAGAAAAAGCCCGCAATTGCGGGCTTTTTCGTTTTGACGCGGGGTGCGTACCTTTATGGATATCGCGATGTGCTGGCTTGAGGAGGGGCGACTTGTAGGGGCGACTTCAGTCGCCCATCGCGGGTTGAGCACCGGCATGCCCTTCATCGAAGTCCGCGGGCGACTAAAGTCGCCCCTACGGGAGGAGAGCTCCCGTAACGCGGCGTCTCTTACAGGCCCAGCAGATTCACCGCATGGTGGCCGATCATCCATTCCTCGTTGGTGGGCACCACCAGGACTTCGATCTTGCTGTCCCGGGCATGGATGCGGGTGGCGTGGCGTTCGTTGGCGGCAGGGTAGAGAGACAAGCCGGTCCATGCCAGCCACTCGGCGATGCGGGCGCGCACTGGCGCCGCGTGTTCGCCGATGCCGCCGGTGAACACCAGCGCATCGAGGCCCCCGGCAGCCATGCTGAGCTGGCCGATCATGCAGGCCGCACGGTAGCAGAACAGTTCGATGGCTTCCTTGGCCGATTCCTCATCCGATTCCAGCAGCGCCCGCATGTCCTGGCTGATGCCGGATACGCCCAGCAGGCCTGACTGCTTGTAGAGCAGGTTGCTCAGGGCTTTTGCATCCATCCCCTTCTGCTCCACCAGGTGCAGGATCACGCCGGGGTCCAGGCTGCCGGTGCGGGTGCCCATCATCAGGCCGTCCACTGCGGTGAAGCCCATGCTGGTGTCCCGTGACTGGCCATCCCGCAGGGCACACATGCTGGCGCCGTTGCCCAGGTGGGCGATGACGATGCCGCTCCGTGCCTTCTCCTCACCCAGCAGGTCGGGCAGCTGGCGCGACACGAATTCGTAAGACAGGCCGTGAAAGCCGTAGCGCTTGATGCCCTCATTGGTCAGCGCGCGGGGGATGGGGAAGCGGCTCGCCACCGGCAGGCGGGTACGGTGGAAGGCAGTGTCGAAGCAGCCCACCTGGCGCACGTTGGGCATCAGGCCGAAGAGCAGCTTGATGGCGCGCAGGTTGTGGGGCTGGTGCAGGGGCGCCAGCGGAATCAGCGTTTCAAGTTCCGTCACCACTTCTGGCGTCAGCACCACGGGGGCGCCGTAGTGATCACCGCCGTGCACGATGCGGTGGCCGGCTGCCACGATGTCCACGCCCGGGCTGTGGCGGTTGATCCAGCCGAAGATGAACTCCAGGGCCAGGCGGTGCTGGCCATTCTGGTCGGTGCCCTCCGGCACGCTGAGCGCCTCGGTGAAGCGCTCGCCGCTGTGGGTGTCCTTGGCGTGCATCAGCGGCTCGGCGCCGATGCCTTCCACCTGGCCCGACAGGCGCGGCGTATCGGCCAGGCGCGGGGTCATGGGGAACAGGGCGAACTTCAGGCTCGAAGATCCTGCGTTGAGGATCAGAACGGCTTTCATAGACGGACTCCAAGGCGACGTTTGTGGGCCATGAGCTGTGCGATGGCACAGGAGGCGGTTCGGGTTTCGGCGGTATCGGCGCGGCTGGTGAGCACGATGGGCACCCGGGCACCCAGCACCACGCCGGCCATCAGGGCGTCGGCGAGGTATTCGAGCTGCTTGGCCATCATGTTGCCGGACTCCAGGTCGGGCACCATCAGGATGTCAGCCTGGCCGGCCACGGCCGAACGGATGCCCTTGGTCTTGGCGGCCACCAGGGACACGGCGTTGTCGAAGGCCAGCGGGCCATCCAGCAGGCCGCCCTTGATCTGGCCGCGGTCGGCCATCTTGCACAGGGCGGCGGCATCGAGGGTCGAGCGGATCTTCTCATTGACCGTTTCAACCGCCGACAGGATGGCCACCTTCGGTTCGGGCACGCCCATCATGATCGCCAGTTCGATGGCGTTCTGGATGATGTGCACCTTGTCGGCCAGGGTCGGTTCGATGTTGATGGCCGCATCGGTGATCAGCAGCGGGTGAGGGTAGGTGGGCACATCGGCCATGAACACATGGGACAGGCGCCGCGCCGTGCGCAGGCCGGTCTCCTTGGCCACCACCTCGCTCATCAGCTCGTCGGTATGCAGCGAGCCCTTCATCAGGGCCTCCACCTCGCCGTTGCGGGCAAGGCGCACGGCGGTCTCGGCGGAGGCGTGGCTGTGGGGCACGTCGATGATGCGCACGCCGCGCAGGTCGATGCCGTCGCGGGCCGCCACTTCGCGGATCTTGCTCTCCGGGCCGACCAGCACCGGAATCACCAGCCCGGCATCGCGGGCCTGGATGGGGCCGCGCAGGGACTCGGTATCACAGGGGTGGGCCACGGCGATGGGGATGGGCTCCATGCCCTTGGTCATCTCCAGCACGTGGAGATAGCGCTGCTGGCGGTCGGAGATGGTGATCCCCGGCAGGGCCATGCGCGGGCGCTTGATCTTCTCGGTGGGGGCCATCACCTCGGCGGTGCCGTCGATGACTTTCAGCCCGTCCTGGTTGACGCACTGGCAGTCGAGCAGCAGGTGGTGGTTGTGCTCGAAGCGCTGGGTACAGGTGATGGTGACGGTGAGCGTGTCACCAATGGTGATGGGGCGCCAGAACTTGAGGGTCTGGCCCACATAGACAGTGCCCGGTCCCGGAAACTCGGTGCCGAGAATGGAGGAAATCAGCACGCTGCCCCACATGGAGTGGCCGACCACCTCCCGGAACTGGCTGGATCGGGCAAACTCCGGGTCCACGTGGGTCGGGTTCACGTCGCCCGACATCACCGCGAAAAGGTGGATGTCTTCGGGGCGCAGGGTGCGAACCAACAGCGCGGAGTCGCCCACGGCGATCTCGTCAAATGTCCGGTTCTGGATGAAATCGCGAGCTTCGGTTGTCATGGTGTGTCCTGAGGTTGCAATGCAGCATGAGCAATTCTACGGAAAGGCCCTTTGGGAACTTTAGCATTAGATCAAATGAGTGCTGCATTGCATCACTGACACTGAAATTGTGGCGGTATGTAATCCGAGAACTGCGCCGCAAAGCCGCAAAATGCCCCATGCTAGAATTTGTGGAATTGTCATCTCACCCTATCAAGGGCTCTTATGGAAGTGATCGTACTGGCCGCCGGCCAAGGTAAGCGCATGCGTTCGGTGTTGCCCAAGGTCTTGCAGCCCCTGGCGGCCAAGCCCATGCTGGCCCATGTCCTGGATACCGCTCGCATCCTTGAGGCGCGGCGCATCGTGGTGGTGTACGGCCACGGTGGCGAAGTGGTGCGCGAAGCGCTTGATGCCCCCGACCTGGCCTGGGCCCGGCAGGACCCGCCCCAGGGCACCGGTCATGCAGTGCAGCAAGCCATGCCCCTGGTGGACGACGGCGACACCGCCCTGATCCTCTACGGTGACGTGCCCCTGATCGGCGTGCCCACCCTGCAGCGGCTGATGGCTGCCGCCAGCGACACCACCCTGGCGCTCCTCACCGTGTCCATGGACAACCCCGCCGGTTACGGCCGCATCCTGCGCGATGGCGCCGGCAAGGTCACCCGCATCGTCGAAGAGAAGGACGCCACCGCCGACGAGCGCCGCGTCCAGGAAGTGAACACCGGCATCCTCGCCGCCCCGGTCGCCCGCCTGCGCCAGTGGCTGGGCAACTTGAAAAACGACAACGCCCAGGGCGAGTACTACCTCACCGACATCATCGCCATGGCCGTAGCCGACGGCCTGGAAGTCGTTACCACCCAGCCCGACGCCTTCGAGGAAACCCTGGGCGTCAACAACAAGACCCAGCTCGCCGAACTCGAACGCATCCACCAGCGCAACATCGCCCGCAGCCTCACCGACGCCGGCGTCACCGTCATCGACCCGGCCCGCCTCGACGTGCGTGGCAGCCTCGAATGTGGCCGCGACGTGGAGATCGACATCAACTGCATCTTTGAAGGCAAGGTGGTGTTGGGCGACGGTGTGCGCATCGGCGCCAACTGCATCGTGCGCAACGCCACTCTCGGCGCCGGCACCCGAGTGGCCGCCTTCTCCCAGATCGAAGACACCACCATGGGCGAAGCCTGCATCATCGGCCCCTACGCCCGCACCCGCCCCGGCACCGTGCTCGGCAATGACGTGCACCTGGGCAACTTTGTCGAAGTCAAAAACAGCATCATCGCCGATCACTCCAAGGCCAACCACCTGGCCTACGTGGGCGACGCCGACATCGGCCAGCGCGTCAATGTGGGCGCCGGCACCATCACCTGCAACTATGATGGCGCCAACAAGTTCCGCACCATCATCGAAGACGACGTCTTCATCGGCTCCGACACCCAGCTCGTCGCCCCTGTGCGCGTCGGCAAGGGCGCCACCCTGGGCGCCGGCACCACCCTCACCAAAGACGCCCCCGCCGAACAGCTCACCGTCTCCCGCGCCAGGCAGATGTCCCTGGCAGGCTGGCAGCGCCCGGTGAAAGTGAAGAAGTGAAGATTTCCGTTGGGGGCACCTGTAGGGGCGACTCTGTAGGGGCGACTTCAGTCGCCCACCCCGCGCCCATTGCAGGCATGCCGTTGATCGAAGTCCGTGGGCGACGGAAGTCGCCCCTACGCGAGGCCGACGGCTCCCCCCTCGCCTTGCCTTGACAACACCCAACATCTGAAAGGCCCCCACCATGTGTGGCATCGTTACCGCCATTGCCCGTCGCAACATCGTTCCCGTGCTGCTCGAGGGCCTGCGCAAGCTCGAATACCGGGGCTATGACTCCGCCGGCCTCGCCGTGCTCAAGGACGGCAAGCTGCAGCGCCTGCGCGCAGTCGGCCGCGTCGCCGAGCTCGCCGCCCAGGCCGATGCCACCCACCTGAGCGCCGAGATCGGCATCGCCCACACCCGCTGGGCCACCCACGGCGTGCCCTCCGAGCGCAATGCCCACCCCCACATCTCCGCCGGCCTCGCCGTGGTGCACAACGGCATCATCGAAAACTTCGAAGCGCTGCGCACCCAACTGCGTGCCAAGGGCTACGCCTTCACTTCCGAGACCGACACCGAGGCCATCGCCCACCTGCTCCACGACACCCTCAAGACCACGCCCGACCTCTTCGACGCCGTGCGCGCCACCATCAGCCAGCTGATCGGCGCCTACGCCATCGGCGTGGTGAGCGAAGCCGAGCCCGACCGCGCCATCGTCGCCCGCAAGGGCTCGCCCCTGCTGCTGGGCATTGGCGAAGACGGCCACTACGCCGCCTCCGACACCGCCGCCCTGCTGCAGGTCACCCGCAAGGTGGTGTACCTGGAAGACGGCGACGTGGCCGAACTCACCCTCGACGGCTACCGCGTCACCCTCGCCGACGGCACCCCCGTCGAGCGCCCGGTGAACATCTCCAGCCTGTCGGCCGACGCCGTCGAGCTGGGCAAGTACCGCCACTACATGCAGAAGGAGATCTTCGAGCAGCCCCAGGCCCTGGGCAATACCCTCGAAATGATCGCCGGCGGCGGCGGCATCTCCCCGCAGCTCTTCGGCACCGACGCCGTGGACATCTTCGGCGCCACCCGCCGCGTCCTCATCCTCGCCTGCGGCACCAGCTACCACGCCGGCCTCGTCGCCCGCTACTGGATCGAAGCCGTCTCCAAGCTCCAGTGCACCGTCGAGATCGCCAGCGAATACCGCTACCGCGAATCCGTGCCCGACCCGGAAACCCTGGTCGTCGTCATCTCCCAGTCCGGTGAAACCGCCGACACCCTGGCCGCCCTCAAGTTTGCCAAGGGCCTGGGCATGACCAAGACCCTGGCCATCTGCAACGTGCCCGAGTCCGCCATCGTCCGCGAAACCGCCCTGCGCTTCGTCACCCGCGCCGGCCCCGAGATCGGCGTCGCCTCCACCAAGGCCTTCACCACCCAGCTTGCCGCCCTGGCGCTCCTCACCCTGGCCCTGGCCAAGGTCAATGGCCGCCTCAGCGAACAGGCCGAAGCCGAACACCTCACCCAGCTGCGCCACCTCCCCGTGGCCGTCGCCAAGGTGGTCGAACTCGAACCCGAGATCGAACGCTGGGCCCAGCGCTTCGCCAACAAGCAGCACGCCCTCTTCCTGGGCCGGGGCATGCACTACCCCATCGCCCTCGAAGGCGCCCTCAAGCTCAAGGAAATCTCCTACATTCACGCCGAAGCCTACCCCGCCGGCGAGCTCAAGCACGGCCCCCTGGCCCTGGTGGACAAGGACATGCCCGTCATCTCCGTGGCCCCCAACGACAGCCTGCTCGAAAAGCTCAAGAGCAACCTGCAGGAAGTAAAGGCCCGCGGCGGCGAGCTGTATGTGTTTGCCGACGCCGGCAGCGAGATCCCCGAAAGCGAAGGCGTGCACATCCTGCACCTGCCCGAACACTACGGCATGCTCTCCCCCATCCTCCACGTCATCCCCCTGCAACTGCTCAGCTACCACGCCGCGCTGGTGAAGGGCACGGATGTGGATAAGCCGCGGAACCTGGCGAAGAGTGTGACGGTGGAGTGATCGGGCGGGGGCTAGCCATGTCAGCTTGTCGCCTTCGCCTTGCCTGATGCGCTGAGCGGGTCAGGCTGGATGAGAGCTTGGTTCGTTAAAGCGCCCGGTGATCCGGGCGTTTTGACGTTCTTGGGGGGCGGTAGGTTGGTTGTCTGCTGTTCGGCCGAAGCGGTCACGCGCAGCAGCAGGCGAGGCAGTCCGCTTAAGGCTGATATCAGCCGTTCATCACGGACTGCTTGGTGAGCCTAAAGTATGGGAAGGTCAGGCTGGAAGAGGACGACAGATCTCTCGGCTCGAACGGAACGGGCTGCATAAGGTTGGCAAAAGGTGCGGTTTGCAGTCACGCGGTTCAGCCTCGGAGCCCAGTGGTTTCTTGGATAGACTGATAGAAATTCCAGAAAAAAGTATATAAGCATGATTGGTGAAATTCTAGGCGCTCTGAACATAATCGAAAAAGCCGGGCGGTTCATTGAGTGGGTTCGGAAGACTCGAAAACCCCCTACTGAATCTGTCAGTAGTCGATTTATCCAGCTCTTTGAGAGCCATGACGTTCATCGAAACCAGATTCCACGGTTTTTCGGTCATGGCCTAACCATAAAGGATGTTCAGAACGAGGCAGCGCTTCTTGACAAGCTCAATGAGCCTGTACTTGATGCGGCTTGTTGTCTTTTTGGTGTGCGCCGTGAATGGCTGGAAGGTGCGGAATCTCAAGTTTATCCCTGCCATGATTTTTACAAGCATCCCGAAGATGTGGCTCCCTTTCTGAAAGCGTTAAAAGTCAAGAATCCGGATGGTAGCCTGGACGGTGTATTGGTCGCCCTAGCAGAGAAGCGGGATAATGCACTAGTCATCCTTAGGGAGGTGGTCGGAGAGGTTGGTGACAAACCCATCTATCGATATCACCTGTGCAACAACTGGTTGTTCGACTACTGGAAGTCTCGGGCTTACCTGACGGCCTTCGTTGCAATTGCCTGGAAGCATGGCGTCCACATTCAGGGGGGGGCCTTGCCATCGAAGGAAATAAAGCGGATCGCAGAAGGAGAAGCGTTGCTTGTTTCTGAAGATGGAAATGCGCTGGGCCGATACGGAAAACTTTGGCATCCAGAGGATATGGCGCTAAAGCCGGACGATTACTTGGCAGGCATCGATCCAGAACTTAAGGGTTTCGGGGTGAAAGCAGCCTTGAGCCTCTGGCTCGAACTCGAAGAAAAGGGATACATGAGTACGGGGCTGCCTATGTACCCAAGGGAGAACATCCGCGCTTCGTTTGAGCAAGCCCTCGGCAAATTTAAACCCTAGGGAGACGTTGAACAAATCCCCTTCCAAACGCTCCCGAGCGAGTTTCCGGCCAAGTCCATTCAAACATGCTGGCCTCCAAGCATCAAAAGACCGATTTTCGAGGAACATGCTTCCGATTTCACCGCTCAGGACGTACCTCGGGCGTTCATCCCCGGAATGCGCTTTTGGGCGAGCAGCAAATTGGCGAAGCCAAACAGCGAGAAGAGTTGCGCCTCGTTCCGGAGGCCGCGCCCGAGGCGAGCCCCCCCAGGTCGACAAAGGCCTCCTGAGGTACTGGCGTTTGTGCCTGTGCCGCCGTGTATTGACCCAGTAAAACCCTGCTCAGGTGTTAACCTTGAAAGGAACGACACATGAGTACGGCGATGGAAGAAGAAATCAAACGTTGGACAGCCAAGCGCAAGAGCACGTTGGTGATGGAGATCCTGCAGGGTAAGACGACGGTAGCGGAGGCCAGCCGTGCGTACGATCTGCCCCCGTCGGAGATTGAGACCTGGATCGACGAGGCCCGACGGGGCATGGAGAACGCGTTGCGTGCCAACCCGCTGGACATCCGGGAGCAGTACGAGAAACAGATCGAGCAGCTCCAGGAAGCCTACGGAGAAGCGATGCTGGAGCTGCGTGCCAGAGAAAATTGCAGTCCCTGTTGGGCGAGGACGAGAAGTGATCGAGACGATCCGCCAGGGACTCAAGGAAGAAGGGATCGTCGTCTCGATCAGTCAGCTGTGCCGGTGGTTTGAAGTACCCCGTCGGACGTTCTACTACCAGTCGGTGAAGGCGCCGCCGAAGGTTCAACCCCGCTTTGCCGAACCGATCAAGGCGATGATCGAGGACAACCCGTCCTTTGGCTACCGGACGGTGGCCCACCTGCTGGGGCTCAACAAGAACACGGTGCAGCGGGTGTTCCAGCTGCGCGGCTGGCAGGTCAGGAAGCGCCTGGTCGGGTTTCGGCTGCGGATTGAGGCTCGGCGCCCAAGGGCATCCCAGCCCAACGAGAACGCTGGGCGACGGATCTATGCCGTGTTTGGGCGGGCCATGATGGCTGGGCGACGCTGGCACCAGTGACTGCTTCAGCCGGGAGTTGCTGGGCTGGCACGTCTCTCGGAGCGGCAAATCCCGCACCACTGAAAGCGCGCTGGCGCGGGCCCTGATCGCGCGCTTCGGTACGCTGAGGCGCGTGAAGGAGCCCTTCCTGCTGCGTTCGGACAACGGCCTGGTCTTCACCAGCCGCAGTTACACGGCGCTGGTCAAAAGCTATGGCCTGAAGCAGGAATTCATCACGCCCTATACCTCGCAGCAGAACGGCCTGGTGGAGCGGATGATCCGGACGCTGAAAGAGCAGTGTATCCACCGCCACCGCTTCGAAACCCTGCAGCACGCCAGCCGCGTGATCGGCGACTGGATCCAGTTCTACAACCACCAACGGCCCCATCAGGCCCTGGAGATGAAGACACCCGCTGAGGCATTCGCTTTAGCGGCGTGACCTGTGCAGGATTTGCTGGGTCAATACACCAAAGGATGTTGTGCGAGGACGTGATCGTCATCGGCTCAGGAGCGACTGAGAAGATGACTTGGCTGGACGCTTACGGCATATTTGGCGACACATATGCTCCGGCCGATCTCCTGTCGTTGGTCTGAAGGACTGTTTATCGACCGGAGCGGACTGCTGCAGGCATGGATGAGCATGACCGCTACCGCACCTGAAGAGGCACTGGCTGTCCGAATCTGGTGCCGTAAAGCTTCCGGTCAAACACCCCCAAAGTCTCCGTCCCCGCGACACGCCCCTCTAACTCGATCGGCATAACACACAAAGCCTTGATGATGTGAAAATGGGCTCATAAGCCAAGGCTGGAACTGGCCATCTTCCGAGGGAGGAATAATGTTTGACGAGCGGGCCGTACAGACGGCGAAGTTCTGGGAGGAATTGCGCGCGCTGCGTGCGCCCTCCGGGCTGAGGGAGGACGAGTTCGAGCGGTTCGCGCTGATAGTGATTGGTCTCACCTGCGTGGCGCGGTCGCCAGGGCCTTGGCCCGACGAGATGACCCACCGGGCGAGGGAGATTTTTATGATCCTGACGACAATAGATCCATACCAGGAAGAGAATCGTTTTCGTCAAGCATGGTTTGGCGCGTGCGATGCGCTGGCCAGAATCTTTCGGATCACCGGCCAAGCCGACGTCCCGCGCGAGGTCGGATCTTTTCAAGCATTCGAAAACATCGTCAGAATGCTCGACCACTTTGAGGGGGCCTGGGCCTCGCAGAGGGAGTTCCTACTGGACTGTTTCGACGAGGTGTTTCATCGAGTCGTCAGTCGCCTGACCGTGACCGGGTACCGCAGTGGCGACACTGCAGCGGCTTTGGCGGCTCACCTCTCGGCACGCGTCGACCGTATCTCTGAGTATTTCGCAACAACGGGCGAGTTCGCCGTGTTGCGGAGTACTCTCCTCAGGGTGGAGACGTCCGCGCGCATAGGCGTGATCGACCGCCTGAACTTCTTCATCGGTCTTCGGCTTAGCCTTCACGGCATTGATGCGGAGGACCAGCCACCGCGCGAAGACGATCTTGCGTCCTTCGTCGGCCGTCGCTTTTTGCTGGTTGATCATCCGCGCCGAGACCCCACGGGGCGGCGTCCGCATTCACAAAGATGGGCCGATCACCAAACCTCGCTCGAGGCCCTGGGCCACTTGCTGCAGAATCAGTCCGATCTCGGAGTGAGTTTGATCATCGTTCCTGGTGCCGATCGATCGGCCGGGGGATGGCGAAACAATCTGCGAGAGTATCTCGTGCGCAGCGGTCGGCTGCTCGCGGTGATCGATCTTCCCCAAGATCGCCGACATGGATCGCGCAAGCAGGTGTCGGCTTGGCTACTCGGGGAAGGGGAGCTGCCAAGCAACCATGTGCTGATGGTGGACGCGAAAGGTCTCGCCGGCAGAGGCGAACTTCGCGAGGCCGGCCTCCTGATGGCGTTCGTGGCTGCGATTGTGTCGCTTGGCACGCCGGAGGGGTGGCCCTCCTCGAGCCTCCCAAGGCGGCACAAATTCAGATCGGACGACTTAGAAGGAATGCTGGAGGCTTACTTCAAGGACGGGTATCGGGACGTGGAGGGCGTCTGCCGGCGCGTTCATGTTAGCGAACTCGCCGAGAAGGCCTACAGGCTCGCTGCGTCCGTCTATATCGAAGGCGCGGACAAGGAGACGAAGCGCAAGACGTTCATGCCTTTGCTCAACAACGCCCCCGTTTTGGAGGCCCTGCGGCAAGGACGTGACGACGGCACGCGCATCTACGTCATTGGCAACAACGGCGAAGGCAAGAGCATTCTGCTCGGTGATCTGGCGGATCGTTTGGTGAAGGAAGGCCAGCGCGTCGTCGGCATCTCGTTCGGACTGACGGACAGGTTTCCGTTCGAGCGGCCCAAGCACGACGGACAGCAGTTCATCTATGTCGGGGCCCGCACCTCGGAAAGCGGCATTGCGCTTGGCCGCACTTCGGCGGACGTTAATCGCATGGTGCGCGAGATCCACGTGAGCGCCGAGCGGCTCAAGGTCTTCGACGCGGTCGTGAGGCACCTCGGCTTCGGCGAGCGTCGGTACTTGGTGCCATTTGGCCTGAACAGATCTTTCGATGACGACCGAGAGCGTTACGCCGAACTGCAGCAGCTCACGGAAAGCGCCGATGAGAACGCGCGCATCCTTCAGCACGCAGGCGCGAACAGGTACGAGCTGGGTCTCATGCGACAGGAGTCTCAGCGTTCGATAACGAGATTCGGCGAGTTGAGCTCGGGGGAGCAGCAACTGCTGACCCTGGCCCTCAAGCTCACGGCCTACGCCGGCGACAGCACCGTGATCCTGGTAGACGAGCCGGAGTTGAGCCTTCACGTGAGCTGGCAGCGCGCCATTCCGGGGATGTTGGAGATCGTTGGCTCCCGCATGGGCTGCTCAATGGTCGTGGCGACGCACTCCCCCGTCGTCGTCGCCAGCGCGACCCATCGCGACGATAAATGTTTCGTCGCCCGCAGGCATGGGCTCACTGAACTTGGCATTCGTCAGCGTCGATCGGTCGAGACGGCATTGTTCGATGGATTTCGGACCTACACGGCGAACAACCGGCAAGTGCACGAGCGCTGCGCCGCGATGGTGTCGCAAACCATCCAGCGTCTCAATGCCCGGTCGCCCGAACAGAATGGGAATCTTCCTACCTTGGAGTCGCTGCATGAAGAGCTGGAGTTGATGGACCAGGTCATTCGGATGGCCGGCTCGGCGCAGTTGTCGCATGCGCGGGAAGACCTGGAGTTGGTCGCTCGCACCCGTTCGGCCATCGATGAACTCGCGTCGATCGAGCGAGGAAACGCCACATGAGTTGGTTCAAGGGAACACATCCCTCGCGGATAGAAATGCGCCGAGAGCTCAAGCTGTACCTCGGTGTGGCGCATGAAACCAAGAAGCATGTCCCACGCACGCAGGTGCTGCTTCGGAAGTTGTGGACCCAGGCGCGCTCACGTCCGTTTGTCGATGTTTGGCCGACGCTGGACGCGATGGCCGATGTTACGGCGCTGGGGACCATCACGGGAGCCTCCATCAAGTCCGCCTTCAGGCGCCGGCTGTTGGAGTTGCAGGGGGGGCGGTGCTGCTATTGCCGCCGCTGGCTGGTCAGCACGGCGTACGCCAAACCCATCGAGCACATCCTTCCGCGGCACCACTACCCGCAGTTCTCCATCGAATTCTGGAATCTGGCAGTGGCTTGTAGCGATTGCAACGGCGCCAAGACCAATGACGTGTGGGGCGCCATCTCGACAGCGCGGCGCCGATACCCGAGCCCCCGGGAATTCACCGACACGTTTCACCCGAGGTTGCATCGATACGATGATCACGTCCGCTACGTGAGGCTGGAGACGAACGTGAGCGCGGTTGTGCTCTTCACCGGATTGACGCGCCAAGGTCAGCACCTGTGTAGCTCGCTGCTGCACCGCATTGCGGCCAAGGAGACTTTGGTCGAGAACAATCCGGCCTTGGCGCCGGCGATGGACCAGATCCGCAACTTCGAGGCGAAGGCTGAAGGCATGCGCCTAGAGCGCTTCGACGCCTTCCGCAAAGCGCTTGACCAAAGCGTCATGCGCCTGCTCGAGTAGTTCGACCCTCCTCGGACAATCACCATGTGCACCGGGGAGGATGCATGCGACCCAGCTACATGCTGGTCGACTACGAAAATGTGCATTGCTTGAGGACAGGCACCTTGACACTAAGGCACTCGCGGACGTGCGGGAAGCCTCAAGAAGCGGCCTGCCTTAACACAGAGGCGAATGTTCGGCCAATAGCCATCCGGCAGAGCGAAAGTGCACAAAACCTGCCCGTCATCACCGGCAGGAGTTGGCCGTCAGCAGTCAGCCAAGCACATATGCATGACCTTCCGCTTCGGCCGATCACCTGTCACTCAGCACCAGAGTCAGAATGGCAAGTCGCTGCCACATCGCGATATGCGGGTATCCATCTCGCTGCGCTCCATCCTCTCAGGTGGGGTGAGCTACGCCCCCACAGCGAGGCATGCCCGATCTGTCCCCGACCCCGTTTCCGCACACCTGGATCGAACAGCAGGATCAGCAATGAATAGCTGCGCAAAAATGTCCTCCGCTTCGAAGCCGGAGAACGTAGGTCCGCTCAGCTATCCCCATCCAGTGGCGGCACAATGATCCGGCAGACGCCGAGTCTCAGCCCCAACACGCCAAAAATCCGGTTCATGGTCTGCACACTCCCTTCGCTGCGTTCCTGCTCGATGTCTTGAAGGGTCCGGTGTGAGACACCGGAGAGCTTGGCCATCTCCGCTGTCGTCAGTCGGATTGTTCTCCTCATATGGCGGATGGCTTGTGGGAGCGACCATTCCGGGTGGGCGAGGACGGATTCGATGGCCTCCCGACGCAGGTCCAGTTGCTCGGAGGCGGAGATGCTCTTGTAGCGTTTGTCCATGCGTCAAGTCAGGTCGGCAAGTTCCTGGGCGCGGGCGAGAATCCCGGGCCGCAGGTGATGGAGCGTCTCGGTATCCAGGCCAAAGCGCTCTCCCTGGTTCGCCACGTCCTCAAGGGCTGGCGCCATCGCCTTGAGTCCTGCGACCAGGGATTCGCGTTGGATGAGGGGCCTGCCTTTGGTGCGTCCGCGCCCTTCTTTATGCGTCACGCCACCCATCGTCGACATGGATCTGCAGTGTGCAATCGGCTGTCATTTGCACAGAATTCTAGTAAGAAAGATCCACCAAGAAGGGGTTATAGGCCTATTTTTCTGTGCAAATACTTGGTTTGCTTGCGCCCGATCCCAGCCCCACTCCTAACCCGCCAAAGCCACCCCCTTACCCCGCGCCCCATGCAGCTTCCTGTAGCTGTCAATCAGCCGCTGGTGCCTGTCCAGCCCTTCCAGTTTCATGCTCGTCGGGGTCAGGCCGTGGAAGCGCACGCTGCCGTCCACTGAGCCCAGCACCGCGTCCATCCGCGGGTTGCCGAACATGCGGCGGAAGTTGGTTTCGTAGTCATCCAGTTCCAGCTCATCGTCCAGCAGCACTTCCAGCACTACGTTCAGGGCCTGGTAGAAGAGCCCGCGCTCGACGGTGTTTTCGTTGTATTGCAGGAAGGTTTCCACCTGTTCCTTCGCGGCTTCAAATTGCTGCAAGGCCAGATTGATCAGCAGCTTCAATTCCAGGATGGTCAGCTGGCCCCAGGCGGTGTTTTCGTCAAACTCGATGCCGATCAGGGTGATGATGTCGGTGTAATCGTCCAGCTCGCTGTCTTCCAGGCGTTCCAGCAGGGCTTCCAGGCGGGCGTCGTCAAGGCGGTGCAGGTTGAGGATGTCCTTGCGGAACAGCAGGGCCTTGTTGGTGTTGTCCCAGATCAGGTCTTCCACCGGGTAGACCTCGGAATAGCCCGGCACCAGGATGCGACAGGCGGTGGCGCCGAGCTGGTCATAGACCGCCACGTACACTTCCTTGCCCATGTCTTCGAGAATGCCGAACAGGGTGGCGGCCTCCATGGCATTGGAGTTTTCTCCGTGGCCGGAAAAGTCCCATTCAACAAATTCGTGATCGGCCCTGGCGCTGAAGAAGCGCCACGACACCACGCCGCTGGAGTCGATGAAGTGCTCCACAAAGTTGTTTGGCTCGGTGACGGCGTTGCTTTCAAAGGTGGGGCGGGGCAGGTCGTTGAGGCCTTCAAAGCTGCGTCCCTGCAGCAGCTCGGTCAGGCTGCGCTCCAGCGCCACTTCCAGGCTGGGGTGCGCGCCAAAGGATGCAAACACGCCGCCGGTGCGCGGGTTCATCAGGGTGACGCACATCACCGGATACTGCCCGCCCAGCGATGCATCCTTCACCAGCACCGGAAAGCCCTGCTTCTCCAGCGCGTCGATGCCGGCCAGGATGCCGGGGTATTTGGCCAGCACGTCCGGCGGCACGTCGGGCAGGGCGATTTCGCCTTCGAGGATTTCGCGCTTCACCGCCCGCTCGAAGATCTCTGAAAGGCATTGCACCTGGGCTTCGACCAGGGTGTTGCCGGCGCTCATGCCATTGCTGAGGAAGAGGTTGTCGATCAGGTTGGACGGGAAATACACCACCTCGCCGTCCGACTGGCGCACATAGGGCAGCGAGCAGATGCCGCGCTTCACGTTGCCGGAGTTGGTGTCGTACAGGTGCGAGCCACGCAATTCGCCATCGGGGTTGTAGATTGCCAGGCAGTGGGCGTCGAGAATGCCCGCCGGCAGCGCATCC
>NZ_JBIJDC010000069.1:0-24485 GCF_044344315.1 Zoogloea sp.
CGTCTCCGCAGGAGATGTCGCATCTGCGCACAGACGATGCGGCAGGCTGAGGCAATCAGGATGAATTTGATCCCGCCGCGGTGCATCAGCGGCGCCGTTGGGCACCGGGGTGCTTGTGCCACGGCGCCGGGCGGCGGCGCTCGTCCTCGTCCACCTTGGGCTTGGGCATCAGCAGGTTCTTGCCCGGGGCCTTGGCCTGGGCACGCTGGGCCAGCACCGCGGCATCCACCCGGGCGGTGTCCAGGCTGATCGACGGGTGTTCGGCGCGGCCCGGATGGGCCGACAGCTTCTCCCGTACAAAGAACACGCGCTGGGCGGTGTCGCCGCGCTTGGGCAGGGCCGACATGAGCAGTTGCCCTTCGGCGCTCAGGGCCAGGCCGCCATCCACCTCGCACAGCAGGCCGTGGGCCGACAGGCGCTGGATGCTGTCGATCAGGCGGCCGGTGGAGGGCACCGGCTCCTGCAGCAGGTCGAAGGCGGCGATGACCTCCACCAGCTCGGCCGGGCGGCGCTTGGTGGCCAGCGTGGCGGCCAGCATGAGGAGGGCATCTGCATCGTGAGTCGGGTACATCTTTAAACCTCTTGAAGACCGGCAGGACGCCGATCGTCCGTTCGTGGGTCCGGCAGTGTAAGGGTTTCCGCGGCAAATCCGGATATTTGTGTGCCTTTTCCGGGCAGAAGCGCGCAGGCTCAGCCCGCCCTGGGGGATAATCCACGCGCAATCTCCTCTCAGGTGCCTTCCGCGCCTGATTTCAGTCCGCTCTCAGCAGGTATCCCATGCGTTCAGATCACTTCATCACCGGCAAGGATGCCTCCCTTGACGTCGCCGCTTACCCCCTGATGCCCGAGGTGTGCGTCGCATGAGGACACCCGCCCGCATCGAACCCCTGGTGGCCGACGGCCTGGTGGATGGCGTGATCCGCCAGCTGATGAGCGGCAAGGAGGCCATGGTCTATGTCGTCCAGTGCGGCGACGAGGTGCGCTGCGCGAAGGTGTACAAGGAGGCCAACAAGCGCGGCTTCCACACCGCTGTGGATTACATCGAAGGGCGCAAGGTCAAGAACAGCCGCCAGGCCCGGGCCATGGCCAAGGGTTCCCGCTATGGCCGCCAGGAGCAGGAGTCCGCCTGGCAACACGCCGAGGTGGACGCCCTGCGCCGCCTGGCCGAGGCCGGCGTGCGGGTGCCCACGCCCTACCAGTTTCACGAGGGTGTGCTGCTGATGGAGCTGGTGGCCGACGCCGATGGCGAGCCGGCACCGCGCCTCAATGACGTGGCGCTGGAGCCCGACGAGGCGCGCCGCTTCCATGCCGATCTGATCCGCCAGGTGGTGCGCATGCTGTGCGCCGGTATCGTCCATGGGGATCTGTCGGAGTACAACGTGCTCCTGGACGAGAACGGCCCGGTGATCATCGATCTGCCCCAGGCCGTGGATGCCGCCGCCAACCAGAACGCCAGCGCCATGCTGGCGCGGGATGTGAATAACCTGGCCACCTATTTCGGCCAGTTTGCCCCGGAACTGCTGGAAACCCACTACGCGCCGGAGATCTGGGCCCTGTATGAATCGGGCAAGCTGCACCCGGACAGCGTGCTCACCGGCACCTGGACACCCGACGAGACCCCGGCCGACCTGGACGAGGTGATGCAGGTGATCGAGGCGGCAAAAACCGAAGACGCCATCCGCCAGGCCGGGCGGGCGGCCGCCGCGGCCGAAGGGGAATGGCAGGCCGAGGAGTAGTCCCCTCGGTGCCCGCTCAGGGGCTGGGTGAGATCCGGTAGATCAGGTTGTCGGACAGGGATACAACGTAGAGCATGCCATCGGGCCCCTGCTCGATGCTCGAGGTGACGCCGAAGCCCCTGCCGATCAGCAGTGTCTCGCTTTCGGTGCCCTCGAACTTCTGCGCGCGGAACAGGTTGTCGGCCACCCGGTCGGCCAGGCGCGGGTCGGCGCTCAGATCCAGGCTCAGCCGGTCGGGCGTCAGGCGGAGGCGATACAGGCTGCCCCCGGTACCGCCGACCTGGGAGAAGGCCCGTGCCGAGCCGATCCACAGGCTGCCGGCATAGGCGGCGCCCAGGGCCGTGCCATTGACGAAGGCGGTGCCGGAGGGGCCAATCTCATAACGCCAGCTCAGCTCCGGGTCTTTGTAAACGGCGCCGGGGAGCATGACCAGGCGTGCCTGGGCCAGGGCGGGTGAATAGGCCGCCCGGGTGGGCGGATAGCGCACCTGCTGCAGGGCCCGGTTGAACTGGGTGGTCTCGATGGTCTTCCAGTCCTTCACGCGGCTGATCGGTCCGGCAAACTGGATCCAGCCCCCGTTCATGCCCGGTACCACCCGGTTCACCTCGGAATAGGCGTCATCCGCGTTCTCCGTCTCCCACAGGTAGCCACTCTGCGCATCAAAGGCCATGCCGAAGCCGTTGCGGTGGCCATAGGAATAGATCTTCTGGATGTTCTGGCCCACCTCCCCACCGAGGGAGGCACCCGCGGCATAGAAGGGGTTGTCGGCGGGGGTCGAGCCGTCGTCATTCACGCGCAGGATGACGCCGGCCAAGTGGGCATTGCCGGGCGCCGGGCCGCCGAAGGTGTCATCCACCTGCGGGGCGGTCAGGAAGGGGCCGTTCGCCAGGTTCTGCAGCCAGCCGCGCCGGCCTTGATCACCCATGAACACATACAGCTTGCCATCCGGGCCGAAGCGCATCACCCCACCATTGTGATTGCCGGCTTCGTTGCCATTGTTGGTGCCGGTGTGGCCGGGCACGGCGACGTTGTCGGTCTGGCGGGCACGCAGCCGCATCAGGTTCATGTCCAGGGTCAGGGTGCTGCCATCCCAGGTGAAGCGGTCCACCCGGTTGCCGAGCAGGGGCACATCTGCCACCGCGTTCGAATCGACTCCGCTCAGGCTCTCGGTCCAGCGCACATACACATAGGGCTGGGTCGGAAAGCGTGGGTGCAGCACCACACTGAGCAGCCCCCGTTCGGACGCTGAATTGACGGCCAGATCCAGCACCGGCATGGCCTGGACGACGCCGTTGATCACCCGCTTGATCTGCCCCGAGGACTTCTCGGGCACCAGGAAGTCGTTGCTGCCCAGGAACACGATGCCGATGGGCTGGCTGAGCCCGCTGCTGACCACGGTGCTGACCTGCAGGGTCGGGTCAAGAAGCTGCACTGGAATGCTGTCGGCCTGCGCCCCCCCAGGCCAGGAAAGCGCGAGCCCGGAGAGGGCCAGGGCGGTGAGCAGGCCATTACGGCCGCGACGATACCGGGAGACGGACCGAGGGTGTTTCATCGTGACCTCCACTTGAGCTGAGCGACAGGGCGCGTCAGGCAGTGGGCGCGCCAGGGGAAAGGGCCCGGGGCTAGAGGCCCGGGACTACTGGCGCCGTCTGGCAGCCAGCGCACCCAGGGCGCCGACGAGCAGCAGCAGCGAAGCCGGCTCCGGCACCGGGTTGCCCTGGAGCTCGATGCGCACGTTGTCCACGCCCATCTGGAACACGTCGACGTTGTCGGCTTCGGCAAAGCGCAGGCGCAGGGTTTCGCCGTTGTGGGCGGCGAGCAGGGCGGTGATGTCCTGGGAGATGGTGGTGTAGCCGGATACAGGCGCATCCCCGACCTGAGTCTGGTAGAGGGTCATCAGGATGTCGCCGGAATCGACGCTGAAGGCATCGGCGCCGGCCTTGAGAATGTCCACGCGCGCCTGCTGGTTGAGGGCCGTGGTGGCGAAATCCAGGGTGGCAGGGGTGTAGAAATCGTTGGCCCGGTTGCCGATGAAGAGCTCGAAGCTCAGGGTCGCACCCACCGCGCTGGCCACGAAGTCCTGGTACATCACATGGGTGCCGGGGCCGCCCAGTCCGGAATCGCTCATGGCTGCCAGGCTGCCCTCGGGGGGCGCGGCCACGGTGAAACCGGTGGTCGGGCTGGTGGTGCCGCTCTGCAGGTAGAAGGTGCCTTCGCTGCCGGTCTGGTCCAGGGTGGTCCAGTTGGCAAAGCCCGACTCGAAGCCGCCGTTCATGATGGCGGGTGCCGCATGGGCCGCGGGCAGGGCGCTCAGGCCGAGCAGCACCGACAGCAGGGAAGTGACGAGGCGGGGTCTGATCTGCATGGCGGGGCTCCCGGGCAGGTTTCGTCATTGGGACGAAGGCAATGGATGTATTGCCATTGCAAAATTCACGCCCGACGTCAAGTTTGTTGCGACGTGAATGAATTCACTCTTGTTTTCAGTCGCTTGGAAGTGCCTGGCGATCCCGGTGGGAGCCCATTGGTGAAATTGATTCCGCCATGTGTAAATTTTTTCGACGCGCCCGCAGGGTCAGGCCGTCTCGCGGTGTGGCATCGGGAGGCGGTCACTGCACCGGGAGCGGCATGTGATGGTGCCAAGGGGGACGTCTCCCTGCGCAGCCTGCAGCGCCCTGAAGAGTGCCAGGCCCCGGGGCCAGGGGCCGTGGCCGGAATCCACGTTGATATGCCCGGCGGCGCCGATGTTCTCGAGCTGGCTGCCCCAGCACTGGGCCCAGTAGGCCGCCGACGACAGGCGCACCCAGGGGTCGTTGGTGCTGGCCACCACCAGGCTGGGGGCACCCAGAGGGCTGCGTGGAATCCAGCGTGCCAGGCTGGGTTGCTCTGGCGCGGTGCTGGTGTCACGCAAGCCCTGGGGCGTGAAACGCTCCGGGTCGGCCGGCGCCACCAGCATGAGCCCGGCCACCTGCTCCCGTCGGCTGCTTGCCGCCAGAACCGCCGCCAGGCAGCCGAAGCTGTGGGCCACCAGCCACACCGGACCCGACGCATGGTCGATGCCGTCGCGCACGGCCTGGGCCCAGTGGGGCAGCACGGGCTGCTCCCAGTCAATACCCGAGACGCGACGTGCGCCGGGCACCTGCGCCTCGAACCAGGTCTGCCAGTGGGCCGGCCCACTGCCGTGAAAGCCGGGAACGATCAAAGTGGTGTGCTGCATGCTGCGGCCTCCGGGGCGCTGCGGGGGGAAGTCTGAGTCTAGGCGTGCCACCCGGCTGACTGAACCAATTAATGCTTCGAAGCTTATTCCTGGGGTGGGGATGGGGCGAAGTGAATCAGTGCATATCTTTCGGTCATCGTTTAGGCTAGGGTGATGCCATTTGGGTGGTGGCGTGCCTTCCCGTCTGATGAGGAACTGTTCTGCAGGCCATGAACACCGGATTGCCCGGGAGATAAGCACATGATCGAACTCGGCCCCGGCGCGGATGTGGTCCGCAGCATTGGCATACTCACCTGGTTGTTCATCATTGGCGCGCTGGTCTGGGCGTGGTCCAAACCGCGAACGCGCGTTGGCAAATACCTTGCGGTTGCCACGGTACTGGGCTTGCTCGCTGCCTTTCCAGGGCGCTGGGCCTGGGAGAGGCAGCAGGCGCTTGCCAGCCATCGTGCCTCTCTTGCAAAAGCACGTGCCATTTTTCAGGAACGCTGCAAGAACGCGGGGGAGAAGATTTACAAGACCGTGGAGGGCGTCGAAGCCATCGCCATCCTGCGCAAGCGCCGGTATGTCGATACCCGGCCACAGATCATGGAAGACCCCTTTGGTGCTGCTGGAAATCCCTGGGAGTCTGATTACCCTCTCTCTTTTCTCTTGCCCCGTCAAAAAAATGGGCAGTTTATGGGGGGCTGGATGACCTATAAGAAGTTTCACGACGAATGGGATCGCCCCGGCTATGCGTACGTGGATCTGCGTGATCAGGATGACAATTCAATTTTCCGCTATACGCTCGCTATCGCTTTCCCAAAACAGGACAGCACGCGAGAGAGTGGAGAGAAATTTGATGATTCCGGTGAGCCGCGCCCTTACCGTTTTGTGGTCAACCCGTTTCCTTCGCCAGGCCCCATGCCTCGCTATGGCGTGATCTTCGAGGATCTCACTACCCCGGAGGAGCGTGCCTTGTGGGTGGCCGGTAGTGCATTCCGCGTGCTCGACCTTGAGACCAACGAAGTGTTGGGCGAGCGCATAGGGTATTTCATGGATGAAGGGATGGGCTCCACGGCGACGGCGCGCACACCATGGTATTCAGCAAAGCAATGGTCCTGTCCGTCTTATTCAGTTGATGGATGGTATCGCGGCGACTGGGATCGTCAGTTCGCGGAGCAAGTCCTCAAGATCAAGAACCCGTAAAAGGCATGGTCTAAGTCGAATGCGTAGATTCAATACGGGCGATAAAGCCTCTGGCAGAAAGTGTACCCAGACAGAAGTCGTTCGTTACTCAGGAAATCAATCAACCCCGGAGCCAAGTGGCAGGAGCCATTGCGTCTTTCTGATAGGCACGAGGGCGAAGGGGGTGTCATGCTCGAATTAAGTGGATGGGGAGATATTCTTCGCGGCATCGTAATGCTCTACTGGCTGGCTGGTGCATCTCTCTTCTATTTTTCAGTAAAGAAGTCATCGACCCGAATCGGGAAGGTGGTCAGTGGGGCGATCGTGTTCTTCATTTTTGGCTTCTTTCCGCTCAAATGGCAGATCGAACACGCTCTGGCTGTTCGGGATCACAAGGCGCGTCTGGCAAGAGCTGAGGCGATTTTCAATGAGCGGTGCAAGACGGCGGGGGAACGGATCTACAGAACGGTAGAGGGTGTGGAGGGACTCATGCTATTGAAACAAGATGCAGTTGATCCCTATGATGATGAGTTTGATTTGGGGGGGGTTGATTCATATATAAAGATATTCCTTCAGGGGCGAGACGAAAGAGGATATCTAGTAGAGAAAGTTCCGGCGACAAAGTCCGGCTATGCCTATGTTGATCTTTTGGATCCGTGGGATGGAAAGCGGTATCGCTATACCGCTGATATGAACACTCCGCCTGAGCTTATTGGGAAAACGGATGAAAAGCGGCTAGTCATTAAGCGTGAGCCCGCCTCTGGCAATGCTCCTCGGTATGGCGTTGCCTATGACGATATTACAACTCCTGAAGAGCGTGCGCTGTGGATCGCAGGTAATTCTCTCAAGGTTGTTGATACTCTGACTAATGAAGTCATTGCAGAGAGGGTAGGTTATATGATCGATAAAGCGCTAGGAAATGATGGTGGTGCGCGGCAGCCGTGGACTTTTGCCCGGAAGACTCCTGGCTGGTCTTGTCCGCACCATGCTACCGAACAGGCAAGAACATTCGTCGAAAAAGTACTAAAGATAATGGAGAAGTGAAATGGCTTCGAACGAAGTGCCTGGAGATGATGTGCTGGGAAAATTGGCTGACTCACTCCGTAATACCCCGATCGGAAAAGATGTTTCGCTAGACAAGATTTTCGATGCCGCTCGCGCCGACTTCGGTCAGTTTCTTGTCCTCATCCACCTCGCGCCCTTTGCTCTCCAGGGTGCCAACGAGGTCTATCTGGCGTGTTCAGAGCTTTTAGCCAACGACTATGCATGGGCACTTCTGGCATGAACAACACGTCTCGTCTTCCGCCTGAAGAAAATTCACTGTTGGCGACCATGGTCGTGGTGTTCTTCCGGATAGCTCTTGGCTTGATTGGATTGATTGCCCTGTTCTATTTTTATTGCGAGATAAACAAGCGTTACTGGGATTTCAGGGTCACACATATGTGCAAGAAGGATGGTGGGTTGCATCTGTTCGAGTCCATCGCAATTTCGCATGAGGAGTTTCTGGCGTGGGGTGGGAAGGATGGAGTGCGTGGAGTTCCAATTCCATCTGAAGAAAATATGAGGTTTGATATTCCTATTTTTGAGAGGAGTGAAACAAAAACAATATCTCCGCGCCGGCCCTATGTATGGAGAAGCGTATCTACATATGTCAGAAGGAGTGATGGGAAAGTGCTGGCGCAACATATTTTATACGCTAGAAGAGGTGGGGATTTTCCATCTCCTGCTCACGAGAGCTATTTTTTCTGCCCCAGCGACGGATTGATTTCTGAGCGGCTGATATCGGTTTATGGAGAAACAAAATAGGCGTCACACTGCACGAACAGTCTGAATTGGTGCGGGCTGCCTATGTAGACCTTCTACGTCGTGTCCGCTTTTTGTATCAGGCGTCATCGGCATTGCGATGGCGGTTTTTGTTGAGATAGTGACCAGAATGAATGTGTTGAACAGTAGACGGGCTGCCCGGATCGTTGCGTTGATCGGTGCCGTCCTCCTGGCTTCGTGCGGAGGGGGTGGCAGTGGGGGGAGTGGCGGGAGCTCTGGTGGGAGCACTGGCGGTGGTGAGACGCCGGTGGTCCAGAGCCTTATGTCTGTCGTGACTGGCGATCCCGAGTCCGAGCGGGGGCCGATGTTGTCAAAGCCTGAAGACCAGTACTTCACGACGATGGCGGTGGCTCCGTCGGGCGTGCTGTACCTGGCCTACGACTGTGCGATCAGGCGTGTCGGCCCCGACGGGCTTGTGCAGGACTTTGTGGGTGGCACCTGCGGTTACAGCGATGGCAGCGGGTCGGCGGCCCGTTTCAACAGGATTTACGGGGTGGCGTCGGACGGGGATGGGAACCTGTTCGTGAGCGATACGGGCAATGCGGTCATCAGGAAGGTGAGTCCATCAGGCGATGTCACCACCGTATCCGGGGTTGCGGGCCAGGCGGCGGTGGTCGACGGCCCGGCCAACTCGGTACGCTGGATGGCGCCCCGCGAGCTTGCTGTCGACCGCGGCGGGAACGTCTTCGTCGTGGACAGCCTCGGAGCCGACCCGGGTCTGGGTCGGCAGGTGCGCAAGCTGTTGAGCACCGGAGAGGTGAAGCCTGTTGCCGGTGGTCTCCTGGGTGCCTATTCCAATCCGGGGCGGATGGCTGTTGACTCGGTCGGGTCGCTCTACCTTACCGTCAATACGGGCAGCATGGTCGCGTGCATCGACCGGTGCTTTGGGTGGAGAGACAGTTCTTCAGTGCTGAAGATCGACACGGCCGGCAACGCGTCGACCCTGGCAGGATCGACGACGACGGGGACGATGGGTGCCGTGGATGGGCCTGCCAATGGCGCACGCTTCAACTACGCCGAAGGCATCGTCGTGGACAGTGTCGGGAATGTCTATGTGTCCGATGTGCTCAACGAGGCCATCAGGAAGATCGGGCCCGACGGTACTGTCAGCACGGTGATCGGTGTGCTTCCCGCGAACGCGCCGAATCCGGGCGTCAGCAACGACGACCCTTATATCATCGGCGGGAAGGTGGCGACCGGGGCCTTGCCCGGTCGCCTGAGGTTGCCCGATGCCCTCGCGATAGGGCCGGACAACTCGTTGTATATCTCTGTGGGGCGACGGCGCTACCGCCACGTCCAGTTGTCCGACGGCGCCGGCTTCGCGGTGCTTCGAGCGGATCTGACAAGCACGGTGGCGGAAGCGGCCCGCAAGCATCTGGTCGCGCTGCAGGTGATCGCCGACGCAAATGGGGGTCACCGCGCCGCCGGATCGGCTGGCTTCGATGCGTCGGCGTCCTATGTCGAGCGTGTTCTAAGGAACCTGGGGTTTTCGGTGAGTCGGCAGTATTTCGACTTTGATGGGTTCTTCTGGGTTGCACCGGGTCGCCTGGAGCAGGTCGCGCCGGCTGCGAGCGGCAGCATTGCCAACGTCATTGCGCTGTATTCCGGGAGCGGGAGCGTGACTGCCGCCGTCGCTCAGCCGTCTTCGGCAACCGGGTGCACGGCAACGGCCTTTGACGGCTTTCCCGTGGGCAGTATTGCCCTGATCAGACGTGGCGACTGCACCTTCCCGGTGAAGGCTCGGAACGCCTACCTTGCAGGTGCGAGCGGAGTCGTGATCTACAACAATGCGGCGGGGGAGCTCAGGATCAACCTGCTGGAAGACTTCACCCCGGACATCCCGGTCGTATCGACTTCGCAGGAGGACGGCGAGCGTCTGGCCCGAACGGCCGGGCTCAGGTTGCGGCTGGAGGCGCAGACCGTTCGTGGAAGCATCCGCACGAGCAACGTGATCGCCGAGTTTGCGGGTTCCAACCCGGGGCGCGTCGTGATGATGGGTGGCCATCTCGATTCGGTGAATGCCGGGCCGGGCATCAACGACAACGGGAGCGGCGTGGCGGCACTGCTTGAAGCTGCAGCGCAGGTGGTCAAGTCCAGGCCTTACAACACCGTCCGTATCGCCCTGTGGGGGGCCGAAGAGCTGGGTGACCTGGGGTCGCAGTTCTACGTCGGGGCGCTTTCGCCCGCGCAGAAGGAGGCCCTGGCGCTCTACTTGAACTTTGACATGATCGGCTCGCCCAACGCCGGGTTCTTCGTCTACGACGGTGATGGATCCGGGGGTGGTGTTGCCGGGCCGTCGGGCTCTGGCGAGATCGAGCGCGTTCTCGAAGACTATTACCGCAGGCACGGGGTTCAGCCGCGAAGCGTGGATCTGAAGCTGTCGACAGACCATCTTTCGTTTGTGTCGGCCGGCATTCCCGTCGGCGGTATCTTCTCAGGCCACGATGGCATCAAATCGGCAGAACAGGCAGCACTCTGGGGCGGAACCAGCGGTGCGGCCTATGACCCTTGCTATCACAAAGTCTGCGATGTTCTCGCCAACGCCGACAACAGTGCGTTCCGCTTCAACGTTCAAGCGGTGCTTGCAGCCTCATGGCACTTCGCCATGAGGCCTGATCTGTCCCTGGCGAGCGTGCAGACGGCGGCTGCGCATACCGCAAGCGTTGCCCGTCGGTCTCCTGCGATTCCCCCCGACAGACATGGGCTTGCAGAAGGCACGAGCTTGAAATAAAGGCCCCATCCCGCCCCTGGTATCGCCACAGAGAAGGCCAGCGTCCCCCCTACAACAACCGAAACGCCATCCCCGCCACCAGCGTCGGGGCAATGGCCGCCGCGAGCAGCCCCAGCGGGTTCACCGCCTCTTCGCTGAAGCTGCCCTTGAGGATGGACACGCCGGCGGGGTTGGGGGCGTTGGCGATGATGGTGAGGCCGCCACCGGTCACCGCGCCGGCGACCAGGGCGTACTTGAAGTCGTCGGAGAGGCCTTCGACCAGGGAGCCCAGGTAGGTCAGGGCGGCGTTGTCGGTGAAGGCGGTGAGGGCGGTGGCGCCGATGAAGACGGCGTCACTGCTCATGCTCATCAGCAGGGGTTGCAGCCACCATTGTTGCTGGCCGCCCAGCACCACCAGACCCGCCAGGAAGAAGGCCACCAGCAGGCCTTCCTTGAGGATCAGGCGGTCCTGGTGGCGGGTGTAGGCGTGGGCGACGCCGAGGAAGAACAGGAACAGGCCCATGAAGATGGCCGGGTGGTGGGCAAACACCACCACACCGATCAGGAACACGATGTGCACCAGGGTCAGCACGAAGGGCACGCGGGGCGTGGCGCCATCCGTGCTGGCGGGTGCCAGGGCGCCCAGTTCGCGGCGGAACACCAGGGTTGTCACCAGGGCATTGATGCCGACCGCGATGGCGGCCTTCCAGCCGAAGTTTGCAAGCATGAAGCTGGTGTTCCAGTCCCACTTGGCGGCCACCATCAGCACCGGCGGTGCGGCGAAGGGCGTGAGGGTGCCGCCGATGGAGATGTTGACGAAGAGCACGCCGAGGGTGGCGTACATCAGCCGGGTGGAGATGCCGCGGGTGAAGAACTGGTCACGCAGGATCAGGGCGGCGAGGGTCATGGCGGCCGGCTCGGTGATGAAGGAGCCGAGCAGGGGCACGAAGGACAGCACCGTGAAATAGGCGGCGGCGGAGCCGGGCAGGGGGATGGCCCGGGCAATCTGGCGCACGGCGGCAGAGGCGGCGTGCAGGATGGGCCGCGTGCCCGCGATGACCATGATCGCGAAGACGAACATGGGCTCGGTGAAGTTGCGCGACTCGATGTAGTCGATGGCCGGGGCCGAACCGAGCAGGGCGAACATGGTGATCATCAGCACCATGGCCCAGAAGCCGAACACCACTTCGATCTCGCCCAGCAGGTGCCACAGGCCCGCGTGCCGGGGGCCGGCGTGGGCCAGGCGCTCGAAGAACTTGGTGGCGAAGGTGTGCAGGATGGCGATGGCGAAGAGCGCAGCGCCGATGATCTCAATAGGGGTCGCGGTCACGCGGGGCTCCTCGGTGAAGGGCGGGGCAGGGAAGTTCCATTCCAGACTCGCCCAGGTGCGGCAAGTTCCGGGCCGGGCGGCTGACTCAGGGCTTTTGCAGCAGGAACTTCTCGACGAACTCCCGGCGCTGCTGGCGCTGGGTCTCGGTGCCCTGACCGCGCATCAGGGATTCACTGATCATGTAGCTGTAGAGCACGAAGGCGCGCATGCCCGCCTCCTGGAAGTTGAAGCCCAGGGCCACGAAGCACTGGGACACATAGGAGAGGCGCTTGGCGTCCACTTCGTCCACCACCTGGCGGGCCATGTCGTCCCGACGCGCCCAGGCCCGGATCGCCAGCTCGATGGACGCCGAATTGAAGGCCGCCGTGCCACGGAAGGGCAGGGAGGCGAGCTCCCTCACCAGGGCTTCGGGGTCGGCGCCGCTGCGCTCGAAGCGGCTGATGATCTGCTCGGTGGCCGCATCGCGCCAGGACTTGAGCAACTGCTTGAGCAGGTCGTCCCTATCCTGGAAATGCCAGTAGAAGCTGCCGCGGGTGACCTTGAGGCCCTTGGCCAGCACGTCGACGCGTACGGCGTCGATGCTCTTGTCCACCAGAACCTCTGTGGCGGCCTTGATCCAGTCGGCCGGGGTGAGCTGCACTTTGCCGGGCGCCGGGGAGGGAGAAGCGGGAGGGGCGGGAGAATCAATTGCAGACATGGGGAACGGGGGGCCAGCGGATGGCGGATTGTATCAGCTTCCCTGTGTATTTCCGGCTTGGCGCCGGGCGGGTCGATGCTGTCCGGAGGGGGCTTCAGGGTGCCGATTTTTGCTGCTCAAAAACATACACATGTGTATGGAAAATTGTATGGTCGATTTTATCTATGAGTGGGTAAGTGTTATTTATGCGTATAAGCAACTGAAAAATAATAGAAAAATCAAAAAATTGGTGCTAACGGATTTTGATCTGGATCAAAAACGCTTGCCATGCAGGAAAATATCCGTACCATACACATACACATGTGTATTGAACACGGAGACAACATGGAAAAGCACCCCGGCATTGGCAAGACCCTTCTTGCCGCAGAACACCAGACCAACTACCTGGAGGAGGGCAGTGGCAAGCCGCTGTTCCTGCTGCATGGCTCCGGCCCCGGCGTTTCGGCCTGGACCAACTGGGGCAAGGTCATGCCCGACCTGGCGCCGCACTTCCGGGTGATTGCCCCGGACATCGCAGGTTTTGGTTTCACGGAGTTCAAGGCCGACAGCAAGTACGACATCAAGCTGTGGGTTCGCCACCTCACCGGGATCATGGATGCCCTGGAGATCGAAAAGGCGTCCTTCGTCGGCAACTCCTTCGGCGGCGCGCTCTCCATCGGCCTGGCGCTGTTTGCCCCCCAGCGGGTGGACAAGCTGGTGCTGCTGGGCACCCCGGCCGGCGAGTTTGTGCAGACCCCGGGCCTGCGCTCGGCCTGGGAATACGAGCCGTCCATGGAGAACATGGAAAAGACCATGCGTCTGTTCCCGTTCAACCAGGACATCATCACCGAGGAGATGATCCGCACCCGCTACGAGGCCAGCGCCCGCCCCGGCGCCCAGGATGCCCTGCGCAGGCTGATCCCCAAGCCCAACGCCGACGGCCCCACCCTCGTCAAGGGCTTCCCCGAAGCCTCCGTGGCCAAGATCGAAGCGCCCACCCTGGTCCTGCACGGTCGTGAGGATGGCGTGGTGCCCCCCGAGTGCGGTTTTCTGCTGGCCCGGGCGATTCCCAAGGCCGAGCTTCACCTGTTCGGTCAGTGCGGCCACTGGGTGCAGACCGAGCACCGCGCCCGCTTCCTGCAGCTCGTGCGCGATTTCTGCGCCTGATCCCGGAGCCGACCATGAGCCGCAATGTGCTGGAAAAGCTGATGCACCAGTTGTGCGTCGATCGCACCGTCAAGCAGCGCTTCAAGGAAGACCCGGAAGGCCTGCTGGCCCGCTACGCCCTCAGCGACGAGGAGCGCGCCATGGTCACCGGCTTCGACGTGGCCGGCATGCAGAAGCACGGGGTCAATCCGATGCTGACCCTCGGTTTCTGGACCGAGAACGCCCCCAACCGTCACCCCGCCGCCTACATGAAGGCCCTGCGTGGTGCCGCCGCCGAAGGCCAGGTCTTCTCGGCCGGCCTCAAGCAATAAGAACTCAGGAGTTTCCCGTGGGAAAAATCGTAGGCGGCTTTCTCGTGCCGCATGACCCGGTGATGTTCGTCGCCCCCGAGGCGCCGGCGGAAGACATCCGCAAGCGCATGTGGGGCGCGTTCGACACCTGTGCCGAGCGTCTGGCCGGGCTGGAGGCCACCAGCGTGGTGATCATCGGCGCCGATCACTACTTCAACTTCGGCACCGGCTGTCTGCCCCAGTACCTGATCGGTACCGGCGATGTGGACGGCCCGCTGGACGTGCTGCCCGGCCTCAAGCGCCAGATCATCCCGACCAGCGAAAAGCTGGCCGGCTTCATCGCCGATCACGGCCACGCCAACGGCTTTGACTGGGCGGTGGCGCGGGCTTTCACGGTGGACCACGCGGTGGCCATCCCCGACCGCCTGATCGTTGATCCGGTCCGCGCCCGCGGTCAGTCCATCGGCACCATCCCGGTTTACATCGCAGCCGGTGTCGATCCCTTCATCAGGATGAAGCGGGCCATCGAGCTCGGCGGCGCCATCAAGGCGGCAGTCGAGGCCATGCCTGACGACGAGCGCGTGGTGGTGATCGGCAGCGGCGGCATCAGCCACTGGGTCGGCACCCCGGAGATGGGCAAGGTCAATGAGGCCTTCGACCGGGAAATCATGGACTACGCCTGCACCGGCAATCTGGCCGCCATCCAGGGCCTGTCCGACGACTACATCCTCGACAACGGTGGCAATGGCGGCATGGAGATCCGCCAATGGGCCGTGGCCATGGGCGCCATGCCCGGCGCCCGCGGGGAAATCATCGATTACGCCCCGGTCCGCGAATGGGTCACCGGCCTGGGCTTCGTGCAACTGTTTGCCTGAGGAACACCCATGTCCCAACCGATTCTGCTGCTCAAGCGCGGCGATCTCGAACCCGGCAAGGTGCGCAAGTGCGAAGTCGGCGGCCAGGCGCTCGCCGTCTACAACCTCAACGGCACCTTCTACGCCACCCAGGACGGCTGCACCCACGCCACCGCCTCGCTTTCCGAAGGCGACATCGTGGACGACGACTGCATTGCCTGCCCGGTGCATGACGGCACTTTTCATATCCCCACCGGCCAGCCCATGAGCTTTCCCTGCGAGCACCCCATCCGCACCTTCAAGGTGATCGATGAAGGTGACGACCTGCTGGTGGATCTGGACCAGGAATCCGACGAAGCGGCCGACGCCGTCTAACTACAACGCATAGCGAGGAGACACACGACCATGTGCACAACCCAAGGTGACACGCCGATCCGCCTCAAGCGCCGGCCGATAGCCCAGTCCATCGAGAACCTGGATCAGCTGATGAACCTGGAAAAGGGCCGCATGTCCCGCGACCTGTTCTGGGATCGGGACATCTACGAGCAGGAGCTGGAGCGCATCTTTGCCCGCTGCTGGCTGTTCGTGGCCCACGAATCCCAGATCCCCAAGGCCGGCGACTACGTGTCCACCTACATGGGCGAGGACAACGTGCTGATCGTCCGCCAGAAGGACGGCAGCGTGAAGGGCTTCCTCAACACCTGCCCGCACCGGGGCAACAAGGTGTGCTTTGCCGACCTGGGCAACGCCCGCCAGTTCGTGTGCAACTACCACGGCTGGGCCTTCGGCATCGACGGCGGCCTGAAGGGCATGCACGCCTCCGAGACCTACGAGGCCGCTGGCCTGGACAAGTCCGAGCACGGCCTGCACCCGGTGGCCCAGATCGACAGCTACCGTGGCCTGATCTTCGCCACCCTCGACCCGGAGGCGCCGCCCCTCGCCGAGTACCTGGGCGACATGCGCTACTACCTGGACGCCATCTTCGACATGGACGAGGGCGGCACCGAGTTCATCGGGGGCTGCGTCAAGTCGGTGATCCAGTGCAACTGGAAGTACGCCTCCGAGAACTTCGTCGGCGACATCCTGCACGCCGGCTGGACCCACGACTCCGGCGCCAAGGCCATGGTCGGTGGCCCGGTGGCCGAGGTGCACAAGACCCCCGAACAGTCCTACCACGTGAACTTCAACGGTCACGGCTGGGAATTCAACCAGGACATCGTCGGCAACTGCGCCACCCTGGGCGAGAAGGAGCTGCTCAAGTACCTGTACGTGCTGCAGCCCAAGGTGGCCGAGCGCCTGGGTGAGCTGCGCTCGAAGATGATCGGCGCCATCTCCTCCTGCACCCTGTTCCCCAACACCTCCTTCCTGCCGGGGCAGAACACCTTCCGCACCTGGCACCCCCGCGGCCCGGGTCAGATCGAGCTGCACACCTGGACCTTCGTCAACAAGAAGGCGCCCCAGGAGATCAAGGACAAGTGGCGCAAGGGCACCATGATGACCTTCAGCCCCTCCGGCGTCTTCGAGATGGACGACGGCGAGAACTGGGAATACTCCACCCGCAGCAATGCCGGCTTCGTCACCCGCCAGCAGGACCTCTACCTGGGCCTGGGCCACGACACCCGCGTCGAGGACACCGACCTGCCCGGCAACGTCTTCCAGGGCCAGATCAACGAGGCCAACCAGCGCGCCTTCTACCAGCGCTGGCTCGACCTGATGAAGTCCGAGAGCTGGAAAAACGTTCCCCAACGCGACGTGCCGAAGATGAAGGAGGGTGTATGAACGCCAAGACCGCCTTGCCCGAGATCGGGGTGGACGCCGAGACCCAGCGCCGGGTTGAACAATTCCTGTACCGGGAAGCCCGCCTGCTCGACAACGAGCGCTGGGACGACTGGCTGGCCCTGATGGCCGAGGACATCCACTACTGGATGCCGACCATGGAAAACCGCCGCCGCGCCGACAAGAACGGCACTTACGCGGTGGACCGGGGCGCCCTCTACAACGACAACCTGCTCGACCTGACCCGTCGCGTCAATCGCTTCAAGCAGCCCACCGCCTGGGCCGAAGACCCGGCCACCCGGCATGCCCACGTGGTCGCCGGCATCGAGGTGTACCAGGGCGAGGCCCCCGGCGAGCTCGTCGTGCATAGCACCTTCGTCAACTACCGCAGCCGTGTCGAGAAAGACAACGACCTGCTGGTGGGGCGCCGCGAGGACGTGCTGCGGGCCGATGGCGACAGCTTCAGGCTGGCCCGGCGCAAGATCATCATCACCCAGTCGGTGCTGATGGCCAAAAACCTCAACACCTTCCTCTGAGGCACGACCATGGGCTGGCTCAATGGCTACGTGGCACTGGTGACGGGAGGCGGCTCGGGTATCGGCCGCGCCGTCGTCAAGCGCTACATCGCTGAAGGATGCACGGGGGTGGGCGTGATGGTGCGCAGCCAGGAGCAGGCCGACAGCCTGGTCGCCGAGTTTGGCGACCAGGTGGTCACCAGCCTCGGCGACGTGCGCTCCGGCGCCGACAACCAGAAGGCGGTGGACGCCACCCTGCGGCGCTTCGGCAAGCTCGACACCCTGGTGGGCAATGCCGGCGTGTGGGACTTCTTCACCCGCCTCGAGAAGATGAGCCTCGACGAGCTGGACAAGAGCTTCGACGAGATCTTCGGCGTCAATGTGAAGGGCTATGTGCTGGCCGCCCGCGCCGCCGCCGAGGCCCTGCGCGAGAGCAAGGGCAGCATGATCTTCACCCTGTCCAACTCGGCCTTCTACGCCGGCGGCGGCGGCCCCCTCTACGTGGCCTCGAAGCACGCCGGGCTCGGGCTGATCAAGCAGCTGGCCTACGAATTCGCCCCCGACGTGCGGGTGAACGGCGTGGCACCGGGGGGCACGGTCACGCCCCTGCGCGGCCCCGAAAGCCTGGGCAAGGGCGAGCGCCGCCTGTCGGAGATCCCCAACTTCCAGGAGAACGTCGCCAACTCGATGCCCCTGAAGATGATCGCCCAGCCCGAGGACCACGCCGGCCACTACGTGCTGCTGGCCTCCCGGGACAACAGCCGGGCCACCACCGCGACGGTGATCCAGAGCGACGGTGGATGGGAGATACGCCCGATGCGATGAGCCCGCCCCGCCCGCGCCAAAAAACATAAGAAACGACGCAGCAAAGAGCACCCAACGGAGGAAGAAATGAGCTTCACGCGTAGCCTGACTGCGCCGCAGCAGGACTTTGTCGACATCATCGGCCGCAGCACCCTGCCGCTGATGGCCGCACCGATGTTCCTGGTCTCGGGGCCCGAGCTGGTGATTGCCTGTGCCAGGGCCGGCATCATCGGTTCCTACCCGGCGGCCAACGCCCGCAACGTGGACACCCTCCGGGAGTGGATGGCCCACACCCGCGACGCCATCCAGGCCGACCGCCCCGGCGCACCGTGGTCACTCAACATGATCGTGCACAGCAGCTACGACCGCTTCGACGCGGAACTGGCCCTGGTGCAGGAGTTTCAACCGAAGATCGTGTCCACCGCCCTGGGCAGCCCACGCCGGGTGCTCGACACCGTGCATGGCTACGGCGGCATCGTGATGGCCGACGTGATCAACCCGGCCCTGGCCCGCAAGGCTGCCGACGCCGGCGCCGACGTGCTGGTGCTGGTGACCCAGGGGGCAGGGGGCCACACCGGCCACTACCACCCCTTCGCGCTGCTCGCCGAGGTGCGCAAGTTCTGGTCTGGCCCCCTCGGCCTGGCCGGCGCCATCACCACCGGCACCGACATCCGCGCCGCCCAGCTGCTGGGGGCCGACTTCGTGCTCGCCGGCACGCGCTTCATCGCCACCCCCGAAAGCCTGGCCGAGCCCGCCTACCGGGATCTCATCGTCAGCAGCGGCCTGGAAGACCTGGTGGCCACCAAGGCGGTGTCCGGCGTGCTTGCCAACTGGCTCAAGCCCACCCTCGACAAGGCCGGTTTCACCCCGGAACAGCTGCGCGAGGAGAAGAAGATCGACTTCTCCGGCGACATCGTCGAAGCCCCCAAGGCCTGGAAGACGGTGTGGTCCGCCGGCCACGGCGTGGGCGGCATCGACGCCATCGCCGGCACCGACGCCATCGTCCGCCAGCTGTACCGGGAATACGCCGCCTGTCTCGACGACGAGCTGGCCGACCTGACCCGGCTGCGCAGTCGCTACCCGGCCCGATAACCCGGCCCGATAACCCGGCCCGTCAGGACCGACCCCTCTTCCAGAGAGCACATCATGAATCAGGACAAGATCAAGGCCGCCGCCGCGGCCCTGCGGCAGGCCCGCGCCACGCGCACGGCCATCCCCCGCATCTCCGAGCAGTTCGGCATCCACGGCGCCGACGAGGCCTATGCCGTGGCCCGCTGCAACAGCGTGCTCGACATGGCCGAAGGCCGCCGCGTGGTGGGCAAGAAGATCGGCCTCACCTCCCAGGCGGTGCAGCAGCAGCTGGGCGTGGACCAGCCCGACTACGGCGTGCTGTTTGCCGACATGGAGTTTCTGTCGGGCAGCGAAGTGCCGGCCAGCCGCCTGATCCAGCCCAAGGCCGAGGGTGAGATCGCCTTCGTGGTGGGGCGCGACCTGGACGGCGAGAGCCTGAGCTGGGGGCGCTTCCTGCACGGGCTCGAGTACGCCCTGCCGGCCATCGAGATCGTGGACAGCGCCATCCAGGACTGGAAGCTGACCCTCGTGGATACGGTGGCCGACAACGCCTCCTGCGGGCTCTACGTACTGGGCCTCGAGCCCCGCGCCATCGGCACGGTGGATTTCACCCTGGCCGGCATGGATTTCCGCAAGAACGGGCACACCGTGTCCGTGGGGAGCGGCGTCGCCTGCCTGGGCAACCCGCTGCTCGCCGCCTACTGGCTCGCCCGCAACATGCAGCAGCTGGGCGACCCCCTCAAGGCCGGTGACGTGATCCTCTCCGGCGCCCTGGGGCCCATGTTCCCCTTCCTTGCCGGCAACCACCTGCATCTCTCCATCGCCGGCCTGGGCAGCGTGGATTGCCGCACTGCCTGACCCGCTTCACCCCGATTTCATGTTTAACAAGACCAACCCTGAGGAGACGAACACCATGAACCGCCGCCACTTCCTTGCCAGCCTGTCCGCTGCCCTGATGCTCGCCTTCGGAGGCGCCAGCCACGCCCAGGCCCAGACCGTCACCATCGGTGTGAGCGTCAGCTCCACCGGCCCGGCCGCCTCCTTGGGCATCGCCCAGAAGAACACCATCGAGCTGCTGCCCAAGACCCTGGGCGGCCTGCCGGTGAACTACGTCGTCCTCGACGATGCCTCCGACCCCACCGCCGCCGGCAAGAACGCTCGCCGCTTTGCCGACGCCGACAAGGTGGACGCCATCATCGGCTCCACCACCGTGCCCACCTCCCTGGCCGTGGCCGAGGTGGCCGGCGAGGCGAAGATCCCGCAGATCGCCCTGGCGCCGTTCCCGCCCAAGCAGATCCAGTGGGTGTTTCCGCTGCCCCACGGCGTGGGTGTGATGTCCGCCGCCCTGTTTGAAGAGATGAAGAAGCGCGACACCAAGACCATCGCCTTCATCGGCTTCAGCGATGCCTACGGCGAAGCCTGGCTGAAGGACGTGGAGAAGCGCGCCGAAGCCAGCGGCATCAAGCTGGTGGCGGTCGAGCGCTATGCCCGTACCGACCAGTCGGTGACCGCCCAGGCCCTCAAGCTGGTCGGCCAGAAGCCCGACGCCATCTTCATCGCGGCCAGTGGCACGCCGGCCGCGCTGCCCATGCGCGCCCTGCGTGAGCGCGGCTTCAAGGGCCAGTTCTACCAGACCCACGGCGCCGCCAACAACGACTTCCTGCGCGTCGCCGGCAACACCGACGAGGGCCTGATCCTGCCCACCGGCCTGGTGCTGGTGGCCGAGCAGCTGCCCGACAGCAACCCCAGCAAGAAGGTCGCCCTGAGCTACCTGAAGGCCTATGAAGGCAAGCACGGCGCCGGCTCCCGCAACCCCTTCGGTGCCTATGCCCATGATGCCTACCTGCTCCTCGACAAGGCCGTGGCCACGGTCGGCAAAAAGGCTGCCCCGGGTACGCCGGAATTCCGTGCCGCCCTGCGCGACGCCCTCGAGAAGACCAGCAACCTGCCCCTGACCCATGGTATCAACAGCATGTCGGCCACGGATCACTCAGGCCTGGGTGAAGGCGCCCGCGTGCTGATCACCATCGAACAGAACAGCTGGAAGCTGTTGAAGTAAGCGGAGGCTGCCATGAGCTTTTTTGACAATCCCGGCATGCTGGCCCCGCCCAGGGTGACCCGCATCGACCTCTCCAGGGGCGGCTTCATCCTCGCCTGTTCCGACCCCCTGGAAGAGGTCACACGCTGCATCGGTGACTGGCTGGAATACTGGGCCGCCCGCACCCCCAACGCCCTGTTCCTGGCGGAACGGGATGCGGAGGGCGAATGGGTGCGGATGACCTACGCCCAGGTCCGCGAGCAGGTCGGCAAGCTGGCCCAGGGTCTGCTCGACCTGGGCATCGGGCCCACGGCGCCCGTGGTGTGCCTGTCCGACAACAGCCTCGACCAGGCCTTGCTGACCCTGGCCACCATGCACATCGGGCGGCCCTTCGCCACGGTGTCCAGCGCCTACTCGCGGCTGGCCAAGGACTACAGCAAGGTTGCCACCATCCTGCAGGAGCTGGCACCCGGCGCGGTGTATGCGGGCGACGGGGCGGTGTACGCCTCGGCGATCCGCGCCAGCGCCGTGTCCTGCCCGGTGATCCTGAGCACCAACGCCTACCAGCTCGACGGCAGCCTGTCCCTGGCCGAGCTGATGCGCACCCGGGAAACTCCGGCGGTGATGGCCGAGTTTGCGAAGATCACCCCGGAGACCCACGCCAAGTACCTGCTCACCTCGGGCTCCACCGGGCGGCCGAAAATCGCCATCAACACCCACCGCATGCTCTGCGCCAACCAGAAGCAGATCCAGCAGAGCTGGCCTTTCCTCAAGGAAGAGAAGCCGGTGATCGTGTCCTGGCTGCCCTGGAGCCACACCTTCGGTGCCAACCACAACTTCAATCTGGTGTTGTGCAACGGCGGCAGCTTCTACATCGACGAAGGCCGCCCGGTGCCGGGCCTGATGGAGAAGTCGGTGCGCAACCTGCGTGAGGTGCAGCCCAACCTGTACTTCAACGTGCCCCGCGGCTTCGATGCGCTGATCGCCTTCCTGGAGCAGGACGAGTCCTTCGCCCGGGACTTCTTCGGGCGCCTGCGGGCGGTGTTCTATGCCGCGGCGGCCTTGCCCCAGTCCACCTGGGACCGCCTCGAGAAATCCGCCCAGAAGGTGCTCGGCGAGAAGGTCTGGTTCACCTCCGCTTGGGGCGCCACCGAGGCTTCGCCGCTGCTCACCAATGTGCACTGGCGCCTCGACGGGCCCGGCTGCATCGGTCTGCCGGTGGCTGGCACCTCCATCAAGTTCCTGCCCAACGGCGACAAGCTGGAGATGCGCGTCAAGGGGCCGCAGGTGTTCCCCGGCTACCTCAACAACCCGGAGAAGACCGCCGAGGCCTTCGACGAGGACGGCTATTACAAGATCGGTGATGCCGGCCTCTTGATCGACCCGGCCCGGCCGGAGAAGGGCATCGCCTTCAACGGGCGGGTGGCCGAGGACTTCAAGCTCACCACCGGCACCTGGGTGTCGGTGGGCACCCTGCGGGTCCGCGCCGTGACGGCCCTGGCGCCCTTCGCCCAGGACGTGGTGGTGACCGGCCACGACCGGGACGAGGTGGGCCTGCTGGTCTTCCCGGCGCCCGCCGCCAAGGACGTGCCGGCCGAGCAGCTCCACGCCCATGTGCGCGAAGGGCTGCGCAAGCTCAAGGCCGAGGGCGGCGGCGGGTCGTCCCAGAGCCCGACCCGGGCCATGCTGCTGGACGAGCCGCCGAGCATGGATGCCGGTGAAATCACCGACAAGGGCTACATCAACCAGCGGGCGGTGCTGGCCCGCCGGGCCGACGAAGTCCTCAGCCTGCACACCTCGCCCAAGCTCGACCGGGTGGTCTTCCTCAAATAAATCCCCAAGGACGCAGCGCCCCTGGCCGAAGCCGGCCGGGACGCGCTCGGCCTGAATTTCCCCAAGGGAGCAATCATGAACAAGAAACTGAAGGTGGCCATCGTCGGTTCCGGCAACATCGGTACCGATCTGATGATCAAGATCCTGCGTCACGGCGAACACCTGGAAATGGGCGCCATGGTGGGCATCGACCCGACCTCGGACGGCCTTGCCCGGGCGGCCCGGATGGGCGTCGCCACCACCCACGAAGGGGTGGAAGGGCTGACCCGCCTGCCGGTGTTTGCCGACATCGACATCGTCTTCGACGCCACCAGCGCCGGTGCCCACGTCAAGAACGATGCCTTCCTGCGCAGCCTCAAGCCCGGCATCCGCATGGTGGACCTCACCCCGGCGGCCATCGGCCCCTACTGCATCCCGGTGGTCAATGGCGCCCTGCATGACGACGCCCTCAACGTGAACATGGTCACCTGCGGCGGCCAGGCCACCATCCCCATGGTGGCGGCGGTGAGCCGCGTGGCCAAGGTGCATTACGGCGAGATCATCGCCTCTATCTCCAGCAAGTCGGCCGGGCCGGGCACCCGCGCCAACATCGACGAGTTCACCGAGACCACCTCCAAGGCCATCGAAGTGGTGGGCGGGGCGGCCAAGGGCAAGGCCATCATCATCCTCAACCCGGCCGAGCCGCCGCTGATGATGCGCGACACGGTGTACTGCCTGTCGGAGATGGCCGACGAGGACGAGATTGCCGCCTCGGTGGAGCGCATGGCCGCCGACGTGCAGAAGTACGTGGCCGGCTACCGCCTCAAGCAGAAGGTGCAGTTCGATGTCATCCCGGCCTCGCGCCCCATCAACATCCCCGGCGTCGGCCCGCGCATGAGCGGCCTCAAGACCTCCGTCTTCCTCGAAGTGGAAGGGGCTGCCCACTACCTGCCGGCCTATGCGGGCAACCTGGACATCATGACCTCCGCCGCCAAGACCACCGCCGAACGCATGGCCGCCCGCATCCTGGCCACCGCCGCCACCGCTGCCTGAGGAGAACGCACATGAACCCCGACAAGAAGATCTACATCTCCGACGTGACCCTGCGCGACGGCTCCCACGCCATCCGCCATCAGTACAGCGTCGAGCAGGCCGTGCAGATTGCCCGTGCCCTGGACAAGGCCAAGGTGGATTCCATCGAGGTGGCCCACGGCGACGGCCTGCAGGGCTCCAGCTTCAACTACGGCTTTGGCGCCCACACCGACCTGGAGTGGATTGAAGCCGTGGCCGATACGGTGAAGCACGCCAAGGTGGCAACCCTGCTGCTGCCCGGCATCGGCACCGTGCATGACCTGAAGGCGGCCTACAGCGCCGGCGCCCGCATCGTCCGCGTGGCCACCCACTGCACCGAGGCCGACGTGTCGCGCCAGCACATCGAGGTGGCTCGGGAGCTGGGCATGGAGGTGGTGGGCTTTCTGATGATGAGCCACATGACCACGCCCCA
>NZ_JBIJDC010000070.1:0-24297 GCF_044344315.1 Zoogloea sp.
TGCGCATGTTTGAGCCCGCAGGGCGAGTTTGCGCAGACCCCGCCTGACGGGCCCGGAAGGAGGGAACCCCCGAAGGGGGCGCGACAGCGGGGTACGCTTTCTTGCCTTCTTCTTTGTCGTACAACAAAGAAGAAGGTCGCCCGCCGGGGGCGAGTCCCCGGCCAATGTGACGTACTACAACGGAAAGCCGTCCGTAAGCGCTCACCGGCTCAAGGTCGAACGGAATGATCTAACGACCTTCACGTAAAGTCCGAAACGCGCTTCACCCCCGACAGGCAAGGCTCAACAAGCCCGGCGTGCCTGCCAGGGGCAGCGTTTACATACCTAACGCGAACAGAGCCAATGAATTCGACCCCACCAGCCAGCGTCAGCCCCTCCGCTTCGCCCACCGGGTGATCCGGCAGGGGCGGCTCAGCCCCGTCCGTAGTTATCCTCAAAGCGGACGATGTCGTCCTCGCCCAGATAGCTGCCCGACTGTACTTCGATGATCTCGAGGGGCAGCTTGCCCGGGTTGGCGAGGCGGTGGACGTGCCCCAAGGGGATGTAGGTGGATTCGTTTTCACCGAGCAGAAAGGTCTTCTCGCCGTTGGTGACTTCGGCCGTGCCCTTGACGACGATCCAGTGCTCGGCCCGGTGGTGGTGCATCTGCAGGCTCAGGCGGGCGCCCGGATTGACGACGATGCGCTTGACCTGGAAACGCTCGCCGTTGTCGATGGAGTCGTACCAGCCCCACGGGCGATGGATCTTGCGGTGGGCAGAGGCTTGGCTTCGGCTGCCGGCCTTGAGGGCGGCGACGATCTGCTTGACGTTCTGGGTCTTGTCCTTGCGGGCCACCAGCACGGCGTCGGGGGTTTCGACGATCACCGCATCGTCCAGGCCGACGCAGGCCACCATGCGGTCCTGGGCGTAGACGAGCGTGTTGCGGCTGTCCTCGAAGAGCACGTCACCGCGGGCCACGTTGCCGCTGGCGTCCTTGTCGGCGATCTGCCACAGGGCGTCCCACGCCCCTACATCCGACCAGCCGGCCGACATGGGCACGACGCAGCCGGCGATGCCGAGCCCGTCGGTTGCGGACAGCTTTTCCATCACCGCGTAGTCGATGGAGTCGGACGGGCAGGCCTGGAAGAGGGCCTTGTCCACGCGCACGAAGTCGGCATCCCGCGAGCCCCCCGCCCAGGCGGCGGCACAGGCAGCGGACATGGCGGGCTGGAGCTGAGCCATGGCCTTCAGCCAGACACTGGCCTTGACCATGAACAGGCCGCTGTTCCAGAGATAGTCGCCGCTGTCGAGGTAGCGCTGGGCGGTGGCCGCGTCGGGTTTTTCGACAAAGGCGGCGATGGCCTTGCTGCCATCTGCACGGTCGGCGCCGCAGCGGATGTAGCCGTAGCCGGTTTCGGCGTGGGTCGGCACGATGCCGAAGGTGACGATAGCGCCTTCAAGGGCCGCCGGAATGCCCTCGTCGATGGCCTTCTGAAAGCCTGGCAGGTCGCGGATGACGTGATCGGCCGGCATCACCAGCAGCACCGGGTCAGCCTCCTGCGCAGCCAGAGCGGCCAGGGTCAGGGCCGGCGCGGTGTTGCGGCCGATGGGCTCAAGGACGATGTCACGGCTGGCGCGCCCCACGGCGCGCAGCTGCTCGGCGGTGACGAAGCGGTATTCCTCATTGCACACGACGATGGGTGCCTGCGCGACCGCCAGGCGTCCGCCGAAACCGGCCAGACGGCCGGCCGTGGCCTGCAGCATGGTCTCCTCACCCACAAGGGCGAGGAGTTGCTTGGGGTACTGCTCGCGGGACAAGGGCCACAGGCGCGTGCCGGAGCCGCCGGAGAGAATGACGGGCTGGAGTTCCATGATGGGTCGGGTCGGGAAAGTGGAAAAATCGGTTAATGCGTGCGGTGCACAATGAACATGCTTTTTACCACAATCCCCGGTTCCTCAAACCAGCGTCATGTGGACTTCACGGCACCGGTGAATCGTTTTCCGGCACAGCCAGCCATGATCCGACGATTCGCTCGGCTTCTTCAATCCCTGTCTTCTTGAGGCTCGAGAACAACTGCACGGTGACCTGCTCGCCGAGGGGCGCCAGGTCTTTGCGCACAAGGGCCAGGGTGGCGGCCTGCTCGGAACGGGTGAGCTTGTCGCTCTTGGTGAGCAGCACGTGAATCGGCCTGCCGCTGGGGGCAAACCAGCCGATCATGACCCGGTCGCGGTCCTTGAGGGGATGGCGGGAGTCCATGATGAGGACCAGCCCGACGAGGTTGGGGCGACGGGTGAGGTAGTCCTCCAGCAGACGTTGCCACTGGAGGCGGATGGCCTCGGGCACCTCGGCATAGCCGTAGCCGGGCAGGTCCACCAGCACGGCGCCGTTACGCAGGCGGAAGAAGTTGATCAGCTGGGTGCGCCCCGGCGTCTTGGAGACGAAGGCCAGCCGGACGTGGTCACACAAGGTGTTGATGGCGCTGGATTTACCCGCGTTGGAGCGACCGGCGAATGCGACTTCGGGACCACCGGGCGGCGGCAGACCATTGGGCTTGGCAACGGAAATCTCGAACTGGGCGTTACGGAACAGGGACATGAGGGGGCTTTGGCATGCGCGACGCACGCTATTGCATCGCGCAAATGACTGGAATTGCTATAGAATAGCAGGTTTGAGACATCCACATTCTTGGCTTCCGAGGACATCATGATCAAGCGTTCCCTGCTGCTTTCGCTGCTTCTGGCCACCGGCGCGGTTCAGGCTCAAGACAAAGCCGCCGCCCAGCCCGACCTGGCCAAGGCGAAACAGACTGCAGAACAGGTTTGCGGCGCCTGCCACGGCGCTGACGGCAACAGTCAGATTCCCGTCAACCCGAAACTCGCGGGCCAGCATGCGGAATATCTTTACAAGCAACTGAAGAACTTCAAGAGTGAAGGTGGCGCCCCCGCAGAACGCGCCAACCCGATCATGGCCGGCATGGCTGCAGGCCTGTCCGACGCCGACATGCAGGGCCTGTCCCGCTACTTCGCCGGTCAGACCCTGAAGCCCGAATCTGCCAAGAACAAGGCGTCCATCGATCTCGGCCAGAAGCTGTGGCGTGCGGGTGACGTGAAGCGCGGCATTCCCGCCTGTGCGGCCTGCCACGGCCCTGCCGGTGCCGGCATGCCTGCCCAGTACCCGCGCCTGTCCGGTCAGTTTGCCGACTACACCGAAGCCCAGCTGCGGGCCTTCCGTGCCGGCGAGCGCGCCAACGACCCGGCCAAGATGATGCGCACCATCGCCCTGAAGATGACCGACCCGGAAATCAAGGCTGTCGCCGATTACGCGGCCGGCTTGCGCTGAGTCAAGGCGCCTGCGGGCGCCCGTCAGCTAGAAAGAAGGGGTGGTCTCAAGGCCACCCTTTTTCATTTGCCGCCCCCTGCTCCACCGGATTCAACCGCCTTCGCCGCGAAGCCCGCCATGCGACACCGCAGTACCTCCCGCGCCCTTTACGAGCTGCTCAGCTCGATGCGCTTTGCGATCAGCCTGCTGACCCTGCTTGGCGTTGCCTCCATCATCGGCACGGTGGTCAAGCAGAACGAGCCGTACAACAACTACCTCAACCAGTTTGGCCCCTTCTGGTTCCCGATCTTCGAGAAGCTCGGCCTGTATTCTGTCTATAACTCGTTCTGGTTCCTCACCATCCTGAGCTTTCTGGTGTTGTCCACCAGCGCGTGCATCCTGCGCCAGGCCAGGCCCATGCTGAAGGACATGAGGGGCTTCCGCGAGCATGCCCGGGAGAACTCCCTGGCCAGCTTTGCCCACCAGGCGCGCCTGCCGGTCACACTGGCCCTCCCCCAGGCCCGGGAGGCAACCCTGGCCTACCTGACGGCGCACGGCTTCACCGCCCGCGAGAACACCCGGGAAGACGGCGTCCTGCTGGCCGCCAAACAGGGCAGCTGGACGCGCATCGGCTACTTTCTGGCCCACGGAGCCATCGTGTTGATCTGCGTCGGCGGGCTGCTCGACGGCAACCTTCCTCTCAAGATCCAGATGGCGCTGGGTGGCAAGCAGCTCACGACAGGCAATCAGCTGATCGCACAGATCCCGCCCGAAAGCCGGCTGGGCGTGGGCAACTGGAGCTTCCGCGGCAACGTCTTCATCCCCGAGGGCAAGAGCGCCAATACGGCGGTGCTCAATGTGCAGGACGGCATCCTGCTGCAGGATCTGCCCTTCACCGTGTCCCTGCGCAAATTCCACCTTGAGCACTACGAAAGCGGGATGCCCAAGCGTTTCGCCAGCGACATCCTCATCACCGAGAACGCCACCGGCAAGTCGGTGGAGAAGACCATCGAGGTGAACAAGCCCTTCGAGTTTGCCGGGGTGATGATGTATCAGGCGAGCTTTGAGGACGGCGGCTCGCGCCTGCGCCTGCTCGGCCATGATCTGCGCAGCGGCAGTACCCGCCCGCCCTTCCCCGCCGAGGCGGTGGTCGGCGAATCCGTGACGCTGAAGGAAGCGGGGCTCGACTACACCCTGGAGCTCGGCAGCTTCCGGGCCTTCAACATCGAGAACATGGCCACCGACAAGCCGGAAGCCGAAACCGGCAATCTCGCCCGCTTCGACAAACATCTGGGCAGCGGTGCCCGCTCGCCGACAAGCAAGGACATGCAGAACGTCGGCCCGAGCATCCAGTACAAGCTGCGCGACTCTGCAGGCCAGGCGCGGGAGTACCAGAACTTCATGCAACCCATCCTGCAGGATGGCGCCTGGTACCTGCTGTCCGGCATGCGTGACAGCCCCTCGGCCCCCTTCCGCTTCATGCGCATTCCGATGGATGACGACGGGCGCCCGGACAGCTGGTTCGCGATCCGCCGCGTGCTGATCGACAACACCCGGCACCCGGAGATCGCCCGGCGCTTCACCGCCACTGCACTCGGATCGGATGTTGCTCCCGAGATACGCAGCCGCATGCAGGAAACCACGGCGCGCACCCTGGAGCTGTTTGCCCGAGGTGGCTTTGAGAGCCTGGGCAAGTTCATCGAGAGCACCATCCCCGAGGCCGAGCGCGACAAGGCCGCCGACGTGTTCATCAAGATCCTCGAGGGTTCGGCCTGGGAGGCCTGGAAGATGGCCCGTAGCGATGCGGGCCTGCCCGCCGTCGTACCGGCCGCCCAGCACGCCCGTCTGCTGCGCGATACCCTCAATGCCACCAACGACAGCCTGCACTATGGCGCGCCGGTGTATTTCCAGCCCACCGGCTTTGATGAGGTCCGGGCCACGGTACTGCAGGTCACCCGCTCACCCGGCAAGCCCATCGTCTATCTGGGCTCCCTGTTCCTGGTGCTGGGCGTCTTCGCCATGCTGTACATCCGCGAACGTCGCCTCTTCGTGCTGATCAAAAGCTCGGGAGAGGCCCTGGTGGCCCTCAGCTCGAATCGCAAATCGATGGATGTGGACGAGAGCTTCCGGCACCACCGGGATGCCCTCACCGCCCTGCTCAATCCCGGCCCCCGGCCCTGACCGAAGGTTTCGCCATGGAAATCGCCCACAAGGACAGCAGCACGCTGCTGCGCCGCCTCAACCCCGGTGACTGGCTGTATGCCCTGGCCCTCGCCGGGGGCGCCCTGTTTGCCCTGCGTCAGTACGGGGGCTTCATGGACATCTACGACAAGGCCATCCTGCTGCTCACGGTGCCGGGCCTTGCGGCGATGGGTTTTGCGTGGAAGCCCTTCCGGGTTTTCCTGGCCGTGTCGACGGCCCTGGCCCTGGCCAGCATTGCCTTGTACCAGGGCGATCTGGCGCGGGCCGAGCAGGTGTTCTTTCTGAAATACCTGATCTCCAGCCAAACGGCGATCATGTGGATGAGCGCCCTGTTCTTCATCGCCACCGGCGCCTTTCTGCTGGGGCTGGCAGCCCGATCCGACTTTGCCGATGCCACCGGGTCGGCTCTCACTTGGTGTGCCGTGACCATGGGCACCACGGGCCTGATGGTGCGCTGGTACGAGAGCTACCTGATCGGCGCCGACGTAGGGCACATCCCCCTGAGCAACCTGTACGAAGTCTTCGTGCTCTTTGCGCTGATGACCGGCCTGCTCTATCTGTACTACGAGGGCCGCTACGCCACCCGCCGCATGGGGGCCTTCGTGCTGCTGGTGATCTCGGCGGCGGTGGCCTTCCTGCTGTGGTACACCTTCAGCCGTGAGGCTCAGGAGATTCAGCCCCTGATCCCGGCGCTGCAGAGTTACTGGATGAAGGTGCATGTGCCGGCCAACTTCATCGGCTATGGCGCCTTTGCCCTGGCGGCGATGGTCGGGGTGGCCGATCTGCTGGTGCGCAAGGGCATCCTGGCCAACCGTTTGCCGCCCGCCGAAGTGCTGGACGACGTGATGTACAAGGCCATCGCCATCGGTTTTGCCTTCTTCACCATCGCCACCATCCTGGGCGCCCTGTGGGCTGCGGAAGCCTGGGGCACCTACTGGCAGTGGGACCCGAAAGAAACCTGGGCTTTCATCGTGTGGCTCAACTACGCCACCTGGCTGCACATCCGCCTGACCAAGGGCCTGCGCGGCGCCATGCTGGCCTGGTGGGCGATTGCCGGACTGCTGGTCACAGCCTTTGCGTTTGTCGGGGTCAATATGTTCCTGTCAGGTCTGCATTCCTACGGCTCGCTCTGATCCGGCTGGCTCGCCCGGAAGGCGGCCTTGCCGGCCTCCAGGCGGGCGATCTCCGCCGCACTGAAGCCCGCCCGCCGGCGGGCTTCGACATTGAGGGGCCGGGGCGGCCAGGGCGCATCGAAACGGTGCATCAGGGCCAGGTAGGTGGCCTCCGGCTCCAGCCCGCGTTCGGCACAGAAATACCGGAACCACCGGTCGCCCAGGGCTACGTGCCCGATCTCGTCACGCAGGATGATGTCCAGCACGCCTATTGTCGCCTCGTCGCCTATGCGGCGCAGGGCGGTGACGATAGGCGGGGTCGCGTCCAGCCCCCGGGCCTCGAGCACGCGGGGCACCAGGGCCATGCGGGCGAGGGGATCGTCGGCGGTCTTGATGGCCATCTCCCACAGGCCGTTATGGGCCTGGAAATCGCCATAGGCATGGCCCAGTGCGTTCAGGCGGGCTTCGACGAGAGAGAAGTGGTAGGCCTCCTCGGCGGCCACCGTCAGCCAGCCCTCGTAATAGTCGGCGGGCAACCCGGGAAAACGATGGACACAGTCGAGGGCCAGGTTGATGGCGTTGAACTCGATATGGGCGATGGCATGCAGTAGGGCCGCGTGCCCCTCGGGGGAGCCCGGCCGGCGCCGTGGCAGCGTTGTGTGGGGAACGAGTTCGGGGCGCGGCGGACGCCCGGGATCGAGCATCGGCGGAAGCCATGCACTGGCATCGGGCAGCACGATGCGTCCGGCAAACCAGTCGGTGCGGAGCACATCGACCTGGGCTGCCTTCACCCCTGGGTCGCAACTCATGAGGGCTTCCAGGACACGAGCCTGGAGATTCGACGAGGTAGTCTCCTGCATAGGGCCGGATGGTATCAGGCCGGCCCTAGCGGGAACGCGGAACAGCAGACGAAAAAATGGCCGCAATCCGAAGATCGCGGCCAGAGAATGGCTTTTTGTTGCTTTTAGCTCAGGCGGCCTTGCGCTTGCTCGCAGCAGCAGGCTTGGCAGCTACCGGCTTGACGGCATTCTTGAGCGCCACTACGTTGGCCTCGGCGATGCCATTGATCTGATCGCTGACCAGAGACACGCTTTCAAGCGCAGAGGCTTGTGCGGCCAGGCCGTTACGAATGACATCGAACACAGGGCCGAAGCCCTCGGGAGCCTGCTCGGCCAGGCGGTCGATGCCGACCTGGACCTGCTGGGCTGCATCCGAAGAGGCCTCCTTGAAAGCGTCGATTACCACATTGCGGCTTTCGACGAGCAACTCGTATTGCTTACGGGCCGTGTCAGTCACGCGCTCAAGACCGGGCTGCCAATAAACAGCCTGCCAGTTGCCGAGTTCAGCCGCATCCTTGATCTCGATGAGGGCCTGGGCCGCAGCAAGCGCATCGCGGGTCGCCTCGGCTCCCGCCTCAAGCTGCAGGCGGGTCAGTTTTTCAACTTGGGTGGTCAGGTTGCCAACGAGGGCAAAAGCGCTATCAATCGCTGCTTGCTGGTACGGGCCCCACTGAAAGACATTCTTCTCCGCCATCTTTTTCACTCCTCGATTCATTCGGTAACAGGCATCGCATGTTGAAGGTGTCTCCCCACCTCTTCCCTTGTGCTTTTGTTCGACGCCCCAGCAGGCGTTGCGGAGAGCTATTCAATTACCGCAGCGCCATGGACAGAATGATGCCAAGAATGCTGCACGGCACAAATCCGGCCTTTCCCCTCCCAGCCCCCGGGAAAACCCTGATGCATGTCGCGTAGTCAGTCAGACGGGTCCCCTGCCAGCACAACCATTCTCACAAGTTCGGCCAGGGAGTCGACACGCAGCTTTTCCATCACGCGCGAGCGATGTTGCTCGACGGTTTTCATGCTGATGCCCAGGTCATCGGCGATCTGCTTGTTGAGCCGCCCGGCGACCATCCCTTCCATCACATCCCGCTCCCGGGCGGTGAGGCAGTCGAGCCGGCTCTGGACATCCGCCAACCTGACTCTTTCGTTGCGGCGCCGGGCAGCCACCTGGACGGCCTCCTGCACCCGATCGAGCAGATGCTGTTCGTTGAAGGGCTTTTGCAGGAAGTCGAAGGCGCCCTCCCGCATGGCCCGGGCCACCATGGGCACGTCACCATGGGCTGAGACAAAGATGATGGGGATGGCGCTGCCAAGGCGGATCAAGCGCTCCTGCAACCCGATCCCGCTTAGGCCCGGCATGCGCACGTCAAGGACCACGCAGTGCGCATGCTCGATGGCTTCGGGATCGGCGAGCATGTCGATTGCGCTGGGGAAATTGCGCACGGGAAGCCCCAGGGTCTCGACAAGCAAACTGATGGACAACCTGACTGCATCATCATCATCCACAACACATACCAGCGGCGTCTCCATATCAGCCTCCTGTGCTTGAAGTGAGGTGCACGACGTGTCGTTCTGCCTGGGCATGCGGTGAATTCACGCCGCAACAACCGGCAGGCAGAAACTGAAGGTGGTTCCGAGCGAGCAGCTGGACTCGACCCACATCCGCCCGCCATGGTTCTCTACGATGGTGCGGCAGATGGCGAGGCCAAGCCCAACCCCGTCCGGTTTGGTGGTGACAAAGGGTGCAAAGGGGTCGGCACGAACCACATCGGCGAGACCGCTGCCCCGGTCGATGACGCAGACGCCCACCGTTCCATCGTCAAGCAGACGGGTGCGAATGCTCAAGACCCGTTCTCCGGTGCTTTCGCCCATCGCCTCAATGCCGTTTTTGACCAGATTGCCGACGACCTGTTCGATCTGGACCTGGTCAGCCAGCACGGGCGGCAAAAGCTCGGCCAGGTCGAGGACGAACTGGACCGAGTGAGCTCTGGCGTCAAACTCGGCAAAGCGCACCATGTCACGCACCACTTCGTTCATGGCCACGGGGGCGGTGACCAGCCCTCCCTTACGCACGAAACCGCGTACCCGGTGCACGATCTCCCCAGCCCGCAAGGCCTGATCTGCGATCATTTTCAGGGGGCCTCGAATGGCCTCACCGCCGCTCTCGAGTTCATCAAGGCGGCGCAAGGCGACAGCACTGAAATTGCGCAGGGCAGTGAGCGGCTGGTTGATCTCGTGCGCCAGGGCAGAGGCCATTTCTCCGACGTGAATAAGCCGGGCGGCGTGGGCAAGCTCGCGTTGCTGCTGCTTCTCCCGCTCGACGCTCAGGTGTCGGTCGTGGACGTCACGCACGGTACCGATCATGCGCGTGGAGCGCCCGCTGGCATCCTGCTCCATGACCTTGCCACGCAGGGCTATCCAGCGATAGGAGCCATCCTCCATTCGCAGGCGAAACTCGGCCTCGGTGATCGGTCGAGCGCCGGAGAGGTGGGCCGAAAACGCGGCAATGGCGCCGCGCAGGTCGTCCGGGTGGAGGCGTGATGGCCAGATGTCGTTGCCGCAAAGAGGGCGATCCGCGGGGTACCCGATAATCGCCGCAAAAGACGCACTGACGTTGATCTCGCCGGTCTCCACAGCCCAGTCCCACAGGGCATCGCCATGCCCTTCGAGCGCGAATTGCCAGAGCCGCTCGGAGGCCCGCAGGGTCTCCATCAGGGAGCGCGTCTGGCTGATGTCCCGGTGGGTGCCAAGAATCCGGACGGGCGTGCCATCGGCATCCCGGGCCATGGCCTTGCCCCGGGCAGCGATCCAGCGATACTGGCCATCCTTGCTGCGCAAGCGGAACTCCGACTCGTAGATCGGCAAGGCTCCGTGGAGATAGGCGTCCATCTGTTCGAGCACGCGGATCCGGTCTTCGGGATGCAGCAGTTCGTTCCACACCAGGCGCCGGGACTCCTCCGGGGTGTATCCCAGCATTTCTCCCCAACGGGGCGAACGGTAGAAGCTGCCTTCCCTGACGTGCCAGTCCCAGACGCCATCACCGGCCCCTTCCAGGGCAAAGCGCCAGCGCTCCTCGGCCTCCTCGAGACGGGTTACCGTCTCGCGGGCCTCGGTCACGTCACGCACGATAAGGATCGCCAACTGCGCGCCGCGCTGGTGAATGTAGGAGACGGTGGTTTCGGCGGCAAAGCGGGTGCCGTCCCTTCGAACGTGGGTAGCCGCCGGCAGGAAGGTCGGACGTGTCACGAAAAGCCGGAGCAGGGCGAGCCCGTCAGAGATCAGGGCCGACGCCCGCTGCCCGAGGATCTCCTCGCGGTTGAAGCGATACAGGGCCGCCGCTGCGGGATTTGCGTCAACCACGCTGCCCTGGGTATTGAGCAGGAGGATGGGAAACGGGGCGCCGTCAAACACGGTCCGGTAGCGCTGGTCACTCTCGAGTTGCGCGCCGGCGCTGCGGGTCCGCTCGGAGGCATCCCGCACCGTCATGACGGCGACCTCCCGCCCATTGCGCAAGCAGTAGCGGATGCGGATCTCGACGGCCAAGTGGCTGCCGTCAGCGCGGCGATGGAAGCGCAGCGGCACGTAGTCCCGATGCAGGCGGATGAAGTCGCCCGCCACCGCCGATCCTGCCACCAGGTCTGAAACCGGGCGCCCTTCCAGGTCACGTACCACGTAACCATAGATCTGCGCTGCAGCCGGGTTGCTGCGCAGGATGCGCAGCGTGCTGCAGTCGACCATCAGCATGGCTTCCGCGGCGGCGTCGAAAATGTTTTCAACCTCCTCACGCGCCTCGTGGGCAACCATGAGGGCCTGCCCCAATGCCTGGTCAGCACGCATGGAAACGGACTCGTCAGCCCAGATCAGCAACCAGCCTGCACGCGCCGGGTCGTAGCGACCGCGAACGCGCAGGTAACGTCCGTTGTCGCCGCCCTGGGTCAGGATCAGGTCGATATCGCCCGTAGTCGTGGCCAAGGCAGAACGCAGGCGCCCAGCGCCGGGCGCATCGAACAGTTCCAGCCAAGCAGCGGAGGCCGCCTGCGCGGGTGCCAGCAACGCGAACCAGTCGTGGTTGGCCTGACACAGAGCCCCATCCACCGCCACGCGCGCCGCCGGCACGGGGAGCCCGGCAAGATCGCCGGCCGGCGCCCCCCACTCGGCGGCGGGCTCCGGCATCGCCACGCTCAGACTCGCCTGCCGGGCCATGCGGCACTCACTTCCCTATGGGCCCGGCCCCACATGATCAGGCTGGAACAACGAGGACGAAGGCCGATTGACCGTGGGTACGACAACACCGCGCGGTCACGGAACGACCTTCCAGGACGATCCCCGCCAGCGTGTGCTCGCTGCCGTCGGCCAGGGCCTGCTCGACGGCGGGCCAATCGAGCATCCGGAAGACGTCCGCCGCGGCGCTACCCGGCGCCATGCCGGATAGCTGCCCGCGCCCCAGCTCACCCACCAGGCGTACCAGATCGCCTCCGGCATCGAACTCAAGGAGGAGCGCCATGGGCAGGGAGGCGAGGGCGTCCCTGAGAAAGGACTCACGCTGGATGAGGCAGGCCTCCCGGCGCTTGCGTTCAGTGATGTCGGTGCTCTTGGTGCACAGCCCAGCCACTACACCATCGTCGGACAGCAGGACAAAGCGCAGGACGATGAAGGTGTGTTCTCCACCGGCAAGCATCAGGGTCTCCTCGCTCTCGACGCTCTGACCGCTGGCCAGCACGGCCAGGTCGCGCTCACGGATCTGGCTGGCTTGCCCGTCGGGCAGGAGCTGGAAGTCGGTACGCCCGATCAACTCGTTGGCGGTTGTGCCGAAGTACTCCTGAAAACGGCAATTGACGTACTCGTAGCGCCCCAGGGTGTCCTTTACGGAAATCAGGGCAAAGGCATTCTCCATGATCGACGTCATGCGCTTTTCGCTGTTGCGCAGCTGCCGCTGGGTTTCCAGGAGATGGGTCTCGTCGATCAGCGTGATGACCGCCCCCCCGCGCTCGGTGCTTCGGGCAACAGCTCTTGGCGAGACGCGCATCAGGTAATGGCGCAGGGCATCGCTGACCTGGCGTTCAACGGGGCGTCCGTCGGTGACAACCTGTTCGATCAGGTCGGTGTGGGCATCGAGCTTCTGTTGGGCCAGGATGATGCGCACATGCTCACCGGCCGCGCTGTCATTGAGGCCAAAGTAGCGGGCGGCCACTTCATTGAAGCGCAGCAGGCGCATCTGTTCGCTGACCACCAGCAGGGAGAAACCGAAGCTGTTCTGGACGTTCTCCAGGTCGGCATTGGCATCCGCCAGCTCGGCCGACTTGATCTGAAGCTCTTCGTTGACGGTGGTCAGCTCTTCGTTGGTGGATTGCAGCTCCTCGTTGGCCGCCTGCAGTTCCTCGTTGGCCGCCTGCAACTCTTCATTGGAGGCCTGCAGCTCCTCGTTGAGGGCCTGGGTCTCTTCATTGGAGGTTTCGAGCTCTTCGACAACTGTCTGAAGGTGCTCCCGGGTGGCGATAAGCTCTTCCTCGAGATCCCGGGAGGCCATGTTGAGCTCGCCAGGGAGGCCGTCTGAAGCCGACGGGACCTCGACTACGTTCTCGAAGGAAACGATCGCGGCATCCCCGTCGGTCTCGACGCTGACGGGCCTGAGCTGCATGCGCAACTGCTGAGGGGAGCCACCCGGCAGATCAAGCAACCGGGGCCTGCCGCTGATCGGCGCGCCCTTCTGGCGAACCTGGTGCAACAGGGTCTGCAGCTCGGTGCGAAACTCGCGGCGGATGAGTCCCAGCAGGTTGAAATCAGGGCGCCCGGAGGGGATGCCGATCACCCGATTCACCTCCCCGAAAACGTGGAGGATCTCGAAGCTCTGATTCACCAGGAGGCTCGGCGGCGCGTAGGCCTCCGCCAACGCCTCCAGCAGCACTTCGGCAGGGTTGCGCCGCTCCCGCTCCGGTGTGCGACTGCGCAAAGGCTGGCGCATGGGTCCCAGGGGTGCCCGGGCCGCCACTCCGCTACGACGAAAGATCTTTGCGTCCCGATTGACTGTGTCGAAGAGATCCTCGTGCTGGAAAACACTTTCGGACTTGCCCAGGAACATCAGGCCGGCCGGGGCCAGGGCATAGTGGAAGGTGCCCAGAACCCTTTCCTGGAGCGGGTTCTGGAAGTAGATCAGCACATTGCGGCAACTCACCAGATCGAGGCGGACAAAGGGTGGGTCCTGGACCAGATCCTGGCGGGCGAACACCACGAGCTCCCGCAGGGGCTTGACCACTTCATAGGCATCGCCGGCGGTGATGAAGTATTTCTGGACGATGGCGGCATCCACTTCACCGAGACTGGCCGCCGAGTACACACCGCGCCGGGCAATTGCCATGGCACTCATATCGATGTCGGTGGCAAAGATCTGCACCGTGAACTCGGAGATGGCGGCGCCCAGATACTCGGAGATCAGGATGGCGATCGCGTAGGCCTCTTCACCGGTCGCGCACCCCGGCACCCAAACGCGGATCTCGTCGCCCGGCCGCTTGAGGGCAAGGCGCTCGCACAGGGCCGTTGCCAGCCCATCGAAAGCGTCCCGGTCGCGGAAGAAGGACGTTACCGAGATGAGGATTTCCTTGCTCAGTTGGCCGAGCTCCTCGGGATTGCGCTCGGTGAGGTCGATGTAGTCCTGCAGGGACTCGACCCGGTTGGTCGCCATCCGCCGCAAAATGCGCCGCCAGACGGTGTTTTCCTTGTATCCGGAGAAATCGATGCGGGTGTAACGCTGCACCCGGTTCAGCAGTGACTGGATGGTGCCCGGGGCATCACGCAATTTCTCGGGCGGAACCACCAGCCCCTGGGTCCGCACGATCAGGGAGATCTCCCGGGCGATCGCGTCCGGGGGCAGCACCCAGTCTACGCAGTCGGTCTCAATGGCCGACTGGGGCATGCCGGCGTACTTGGCGGACCCCGGATCCTGGGCGAAGACGAGCCCACCGCCGGCCTTGATTGCCCGCACGCCGCCAGCTCCGTCGGAGCCGGTGCCCGACAGGATCACGCCGATCACGTCCTCGCCACGTTCCGCGGCGATGGAATAGAAGAAGCTGTTGACAGACGGCTTGGGCAGTACGTTGGGGCCCGGCTCGACCAACTCGAAACGACCGTCCCGATACAGCAGGTTGCGATTGGGCGGGGTGATGTAAACCGTGTCAGGGCGTGGGGATTCGTGCTGCTCGACCTCCTTGACCTCCATCGCCGTCTCGCGGCCGATCAACTGGACCAGCATGCTGCGATAGGTGGGAGACAGATGCTGGACAACCACGTAGGCCGCGCCCAGATCGGTGGGGAGACTGGAGAACAGCCCCGAAAGCGCTTCGAGGCCACCCGCAGAGGCGCCGACGCACACGACGTATTTGCGCATCAGGGGTGGCGTTTCCAGGCCCATGCCTTCCGGAGGATCCTGCGGAAGTTCTCCGTCATCCCCTCCCAGCGCCCCGCTCCCCTCCGAACTTTCAGCCATTCCCACCTCCGCAGCCGGAACGCCCGGCACTACGCACCACAATAAAGACTGACACTAACCAAAACGCAAGCGCAGGTGCAGCATCAGCGCAGGCCGCCCCCCGGCATCAGGCCCTTCATGGCGCGCATCATCTTCTGCATGCCGCCCTTGGAGAACTGCTTCATCATCTTCTGGGTCTGTTCGAACTGGCCGAGAAGACGGTTGACCTCCTGCACCGTCACCCCGGCACCGGCCGCAATGCGCCGCTTGCGGGAGGCCTTGAGGATCTCCGGCTTGGCCCGCTCGGCGGGGGTCATGGAGTTGATGATGCCCTCGATGCGCTTGACCGCCTTCTCCTCGACACCACCCTGCAGTTGGCCCGCCGCCTGGGCGAACTGCGCCGGCAGCTTGTCCATCAGGCTGGAGAGGCCACCCATCTTCTTCATCTGGCCGAGCTGATCCTTGAAGTCGTTGAGGTCGAAGCCCTTGCCGCTCTTGAGCTTCTGGGCAAACTCCTTGGCCTTCTCCTCATCCACGCCGCGCCGGGCATCTTCCACCAGGGACAGGATGTCGCCCATGCCGAGGATGCGGCTGGCCATCCGCTCGGGATGGAACTCTTCGAGGCCGCCGAGCTTTTCGCCGACACCTGCGAACTTGAGGGGCTTGCCGGTGACATGACGCACCGACAGGGCCGCACCACCGCGGGCGTCACCGTCCAGCTTGGTCAGGACCACGCCGGTCAGGGGCAGAGCCTCATTGAAGGCGCGCGCGGTATTGACCGCATCCTGACCGAGCATCGCATCGACGACGAACAGGGTTTCGATGGGATTGACCGCCGCATGCAGGGCCTGGATCTCTTCCATCATGACCTGGTCGATGGCCAGCCGGCCGGCCGTATCGACCAGCAGCACGTCCATGTAGTGACGACGGGCGTAATCCACCGCGGCACGGGCGATGTCCACCGGCTTCTGGTCAGGCGTGGACGGGAAGAATTCGATGCCGGCCTGCTGGGACACGGTCTGCAACTGGGCAATGGCCGCCGGACGATAGACGTCGGTGGACACCGCCAGCACCTTCTTCTTCATGCGCTCGACAAGCATCTTGCCGAGTTTGCCGGTGGTGGTGGTCTTGCCCGCGCCCTGCAGGCCCGCCATGAGGATGATGGCCGGTGGCTGGGTTGCCAGGTTGAGGCCACTGTGGGCGCCGCCCATCAGCTCGGTCAGCTCCTGGTGCACCACGCCCACCAGGGCCTGGCCCGGGGTCAGGGAGCTCAGCACCTCGGTGCCGACCGCCTTTTCCTTGACGCGGGCGATGAGATCCTTGACCACCGGCAGGGCCACGTCGGCCTCAAGGAGCGCCATGCGGACTTCGCGGAGGGCGTCCTGAATGTTTTCTTCGGTAAGGCGCGCCTGACCCCGGAGGGTCTTGACGACTTTAGCCAGGCGGGTTGTGAGGTTATCCAGCATGATGGTTCGTGACCGAGGCCTTGGAGTAAACTTGAGGAATGGCCGCGATTCTACTTCATCTCCTCCCCGCCTCCCTGTATGCCATCCTCGGCGTGCATTTCTGGCATAGCCGCTGGCTGGCACCAACCCGGGCACCCCGTCAGGGCCTGCTACCCTGGGAGCGGCTCGTGATGCTGGCGGCCCTGGTGGCCCACGGCTTCGCACTTCATGGCGTGTTCTTCTCGTCCGACGGCATTCACTTCGGTTTCAGCCTGGCCCTGTCACTGATGCTGTGGCTGGCCATGCTGTTCTACTGGATCGAAAGTCTGTATGCCCGGCTTGAAGGCCTGCAGACGCTGGCAATGCCCGCTGCGGCCGTGTGCGCGCTGCTGCCGGCCTTCTTTCCGGACCAGCATCTGCTGACCAACGCCAACTCGCCGCTGTTCCGCGCGCACTTTGTTGTCGCCATGCTGGCCTACAGCCTGTTCACGTTGGCGGCCCTCCACGCCACGCTGATGGCCGTTGCCGAGAAGCGCCTCCACGGCGCTCGCCTGACCCGCGCCTTCGCCTCCCTGCCACCGCTGCTGACCATGGAAACCTTGCTGTTCCGGCTCATCGGCATCGCCTTCGTACTGCTCACCCTGACTTTGGGTTCGGGCATCCTGTTTTCCGAGGCCCTGTTTGGCAAGGCCTTCCGGCTGGACCACAAAACGGTGTTCGCCATCGTGTCGTGGTGCATTTTTGCGAGTCTGCTGGTCGGGCGGCATGCCTGGGGCTGGCGCGGTAAGAAGGCCTTGTACTGGACGCTATCCGGCTTCGTTGCCCTGATGCTCGCCTACGTGGGCAGCCGTTTCGTGGCGGAAGTCCTGCTCTCCCGCCCGGCTTGACAAGCACAGACCCGGCCTCAATACTGGCCTGAAGTCACCCACACCGCGCCCCTTGAACAGCATCCCCCTCTCCGCCCAGCTGACGATCCTGGTCACGCTGCTCGCCTTGTCCGGCTTTTTCTCCATGGCCGAAACGGCCATGATGGCGGCAAATCGCTATCGCCTGCGCTCCGCGGCCAATCTCGGCTCCCGGGGAGCCCGTCTGGCCCTGGAGCTTCTTGGCAAGACGGACAAGCTGCTCGGCATCATCCTGCTGTGCAATAACCTGGTGAATGCGGCCGCAGCCACCCTGGTGAGCGTCATCACCATTCAGCTCTTCGGCAGTGAGGAATGGGTGCTCGGCGTCAGCACCCTCGTTGTTACCTTCCTGATCCTGGTGTTCTCGGAGATCACCCCCAAGGTCATCGGCGCCAACCATGCCAACCGCCTTGCCTGCATTGTCAGCTACCCCTTGTCGGCGCTGCTCAAGGGGCTGTATTTCATCGTCTGGTTCGTGAATCTCTTCGTTGCCGGCCTGCTGCGCCTGCTGCGCCTGCGCAACGGTAACGACCAAGAGGCCCACAGCCTGTCCACCGAGGAGTTGCGCACCATGGTGCTGGAGTCCGGGGCCTTCATTCCACCCAAGCACCGCAGCATCCTGCTCAACCTCTTCGAGCTTGAAGACATCACCGTCGAAGACGTGATGACGCCGCGCAACCAGATCGAAGCCGTCGACATTTCAGACCCGATTGATGTGATCCAGGGCCACCTGGCCACCTGCTACCACACGCGCTTGCCGGTCTTCGACGGAGAGATGAATGCGGTCATCGGACTCCTTCACGTACGCCGGATTGTCGGCCAGACCCTGGATCGCAGCCTTGAGACAGGCGACATCCGGGACATGCTGACCAAGCCCTACTTCATTCCGGCCAGCACGCCGATCTATTCCCAGCTGCACTTCTTCCAGGAAAACCGCGAACGCCTCGGGCTGGTGGTGGACGAATACGGCGAGCTCCTGGGCCTGGTCACCCTGGAGGACATCATCGAGGAGCTGATCGGCAAGTTCACCACCAGTGCCCCGGACTCCTCCGAAAAACTGTGCTGGGACAAAAACGGCTGCGTGATCGCTGATGGGAGCCAGCATCTGCGCGCCCTCAACCGCAAGCTCGGCCTCGACCTGCCCGTCGACGGGCCCAAGACCCTCAACGGACTCGTGCTCGAGCACCTCCAGGACATTCCCGAGTCCGGGGTGTCGGTGAAGATCGCCGGCGTACCGATCGAGGTGGTCCAGGCCGAAGACCGACGCATCAAGACGGTACGCATCTTCCGCCCCGCGGGCGCCCGATAAGCCATAGAGTGTTTCGCGGCTTTACAAGCCCTCCGCCTGACGGCATGATCCAGACGCATTTCAGGCCGATCCCTTCTATCCACGCTCCGGCATGTCCTCTCCCTCCCAAGCCGCCCTGAGCGGTCTCGCCCGCGCTTTCGTCCAGCATGGCAGGCTCCTAGAGGCCGAGGCCCTCGCCTGCTCGTCGCCGTCCGCGAACCCCAACGACTTCCTCGTGGAGGTCATCAATCGCGGCCTGATGAGCGCCTCCGACATTGCCCTGTTTGCCGCAGAGACCTTCGGCTCGCCCACTCTTGACCTGGCGGCCTTCGATACCGCCCACCTGCCCACCGACGCCATCGACCGCAAGCTGATGATCAAACATCAGGTGGTGGCCTTGGGGCGCCGGGGCAACCGGCTCAGCCTTGCCCTGTCCGACCCGTCCAATCTGCGCATTCTCGACGAGATCCGCTTCCAGACCGGTCTGGCGGTCGATCCGGTGGTGGTCGAGGTGCCCAAGCTGATGGCCCTGGTCGAACATCTGTCCGAATCAGCCGCGACGACGCTGAAGGAGCTGACCGGCGAAGAGTTCGACATGGACCTCCTCGGCCAGGAAGGTGGAGGAGAGCAGGCGGCCACCCCTGACGAAGCCGCATCGGAAGTAGACGACGCACCGGTGGTGCGCTTCATCCAGAAACTCCTGATTGACGCCATCAACGAAGGCGCCTCTGACATCCATTTCGAGCCCTACGAGAAGTACTATCGTATCCGCTTCCGCACCGACGGCATCCTGCGCGAGATCGCTCAGCCGCCTCTGGTGCTGAAGGAAAAGATTGCCGCCCGCATCAAGGTCATCTCCCGCCTGGACATTTCCGAGAAACGTGTTCCCCAGGACGGGCGGATGAAGCTTGTGCTGTCGAAGAACAAGGCCATCGACTTCCGCGTCTCCACGCTACCGACCCTCTACGGCGAGAAGATCGTGATGCGGATTCTCGACCCCTCATCGGCCATGCTCGGCGTTGACGCCCTGGGCTACGAGCCCGATCAGCGGGCCGTACTGATGGACGCAGTGCAGCGCCCCTACGGCATGATTCTCGTCACGGGCCCGACCGGCAGCGGCAAGACAGTCTCGCTCTACACCTGCCTCAACATCCTCAACAAGCCGGGTGTCAATATCAGCACCGCGGAAGACCCCGCGGAAATCAATCTCCCGGGCATCAACCAGGTCAACGTCAACGAAAAGGCCGGCCTGACCTTCGCCTTCGCCTTGCGGGCCTTCCTGCGCCAGGATCCGGACGTCATCATGGTGGGTGAAATCCGCGACCTGGAGACCGCCGAAATCTCCGTCAAGGCAGCCCAGACCGGCCACCTGGTGCTATCCACCCTGCACACCAACGACGCCCCCTCGACCCTTGAGCGCCTCAAGAACATGGGCGTGGCGCCGTTTAACATTGCATCGTCGGTCATCATGATCACCGCCCAGCGGCTCGCCCGCCGCTTGTGCTCATGCAAAAAGCCCATCGACATCCCGATTGAGGCGCTGATGTCCGCCGGATTCACCGAGAGCGACCTGGACGGCACCTGGCAGCCTTACGGCCCCGTTGGCTGCGAACGCTGCAAGGGCAGTGGGTACAAGGGACGACTCGGCATTTACCAGGTGATGCCGATCTCCGAGGAGATCGCACGTATAATCATGACGAACGGCAACTCGATGGACATTGCTGCCCAGGCCCAGCTCGAAGGCGTCCGTGACCTTCGCCAGTCCGGCCTGCTCAAGGTGAAGCAGGGTGTCACCTCCCTGACAGAAGTGCTCGCCTGCACCAACGAGTGATTGCTTCACGCGGAAACGATTGATGGCCACAGCATCCAACAAGAAAACCCCATCCCGCACAGCCAATACTGCGCGTGAATACCTTTTCATCTGGGAAGGCAAGGACAAGACCGGCAAGATCATCCGCGGTGAAATGCGTGCAGCAACCGAAACCGTTGTGCAGACGGTGCTGCGCCGCCAGGGCATCCTGGCCCAGAAGATCCGCAAGCAGACCTTTTCCCGCGGCCGCAAGATCACCGACAAGGACATCGCGCTGTTCACCCGCCAGCTGTCCACGATGATGCGTGCCGGTGTCCCCCTGCTGCAGTCCTTTGACATCGCCATCAAGGGCTGCGGCAATCCTTCGCTTGCCCGCCTGCTCAATGACGTGCGGGCCAACGTGGAAACCGGCAGCAACCTGTCCCAGGCCTTCCGGCGCCACCCGGTCCATTTCGACGCCCTCTTCTGCAACCTCGTCGCTGCAGGTGAGCAAGCCGGTATCCTCGACTCCCTGCTCGACCGTCTGGCCACTTACAAGGAAAAAATTCTCGCCATCAAGGGCAAGATCAAGTCCGCCATGTTCTACCCCATCGCCGTGGTGGTTGTGGCGGCTCTGGTGGTGTCGGTGATGATGCTGTTCGTGGTTCCGGAGTTCAAGAAGGTCTTCTCGAGCTTTGGCGCCGAGCTGCCCGCCCCGACCCTGTTCGTCATCGCCATTTCCGACTTCTTCGTCGCCTACTGGTATCTGGCCTTCGGGATCATCGCCGGCGCGGTGATCGGGATCGGGGCTTCCTACAGGCGGTCGACTGCGATGCAGGCCGCCGTCGACCGGATGATCCTGCAGTTCCCGGTCATCGGCGAAGTGATCCGCAAGGCCACCATCGCCCGCTGGACCCGCACCTTGTCAACCATGTTCGCTGCAGGTGTCCCCTTGGTGGAAGCCCTCGACTCCGTGGGAGGCGCCGCCGGCAATGTGGTGTACAAAAACGCCACACGGCAGATCCAGTCCGACGTCAGCACCGGCACCAGCCTGACTGTTGCCATGCAGAACGCACTGGTCTTTCCGACCATGGTCGTGCAAATGGTGTCTATCGGTGAGGAATCCGGCCAGCTCGACTCCATGCTAAGCAAGGTCGCCGACTTCTTCGAGCAGGAAGTAGACGACGCGGTTGCTGGTCTGAGCCAGTTGCTGGAGCCCATCATCATGGTCTTTCTCGGCGTGGTGATCGGCGGTCTGGTTGTCGCCATGTATCTCCCGATCTTCAAGCTCGGCGCCGTCGTCGGCTAACTCTCTGCCCCAGCCCGATGGAAGCATTCAAGGATCCTCTCGTCTTCAGTGCGGCCTGCGCCTTGATCGGCCTGTTCGTAGGCAGCTTTCTCAATGTGGTGATTCACCGCCTTCCGCTCATGATGGAGCGGGAGTGGCAGGCGGAGGCTGCGGCCCTGCGCGGTGAAGAACCAGGCCCCCAGGCGCAGCGCTTCAATCTCGCCACACCTGGCTCGCGCTGCCCCCATTGCGGCCATCCAATCGGCGCCCTCGAGAACCTGCCCATTCTCAGCTACATGCTGCAGAGGGGGCGCTGTCGCCATTGCAGCGGGCCGATCAGCGTCCGCTATCCACTCATCGAGCTCCTCTGCGCAGCCCTTTCCGGCTTTACGGCATGGCATTTCGGCTTCGGAATGGCCGGTGCCGCTGCCCTGCTCTTCCTGTGGGCCCTCATCGCCCTGTGCTTCATTGATCTGGATACGCAGTTGCTGCCCGATAGCATCACCCTGCCCCTGCTGTGGGCCGGACTGCTGCTCAATCTCTCCGGCACGTTCACAGACATTTCCAGCGCAGTGGTGGGCGCCGCCGCCGGCTACCTCACCCTTTGGTCGGTTTTCTGGCTGTTCAAGCTCACCACCGGCAAGGAAGGCATGGGCTACGGCGACTTCAAGCTGCTGGCAGCTATCGGCGCCTGGCTGGGCTGGCAGATCCTGCCTCTCACCATCCTGCTGTCGTCGCTGGTCGGCGCCATCGTCGGCATTGCCCTGATTGTTTTCCGCCGCCATGGTCGCGAGATCCCCATCCCATTCGGCCCTTACCTGGCCGCCGCCGGGCTGCTCGCCCTCTATTGGGGCCCTTCCCTGACCCAGGCGTATCTGGGCATGCTCTGAGTCGTGCAGCTTGAAATGCCGGCTTCCGCCCCCAACTGGGCAGAAGAGGGTCAGTTTCGCCCGATGTTGCGATGCGCTAAACTTCGTCCATTGACTTCCCGGAGCTCGTCATGCCCATCTACGAGTATCACTGTGCCGCCTGCGGCCACCAGAAAGACCACCTTCAGAAAATGAGCGACCCCGCGCTCACCACCTGCCCGGCTTGCGGAGCAGAAAGCTACGCGAAGCAGATCTCAGCCGCCGGCTTCCAGCTCAAGGGCAGCGGCTGGTACGCCACCGACTTCAAGGGTGGCAGCAGTGCCAGCCCGCGCTCGGAGCCGGCCAAGACGGAAACACCGGCAGCCGCAGCCACACCCTGCGGCGGCAGTTGCGCGTGCCACTGAGGACGACGCGCGCGTAAACTGCTGAATGAAAAAATACTTCGTAACCGGACTGCTGATCTGGATTCCGCTGGTCATCACCTTCGTGGTGCTGGCCTGGATCGTCAATACCCTTGACCAGATCCTTCTCCTTGTCCCGGCCACAGTCCGGCCGGAAGCCTTCTTCGGCTTCCATGTCCCGGGGATTGGCGTTCTCGTCTCGCTGCTGCTCATCCTGATTACCGGTCTGGCCGCGGCCAACTTCGTTGGCCAGCGGATGGTCGGCTTCTGGGAAAGCCTGCTGTCGCGGATCCCGGTGGTCAAATCGATCTACTACAGCGTCAAGCAGGTCTCCGACACCCTGCTATCCAGCAACGGCCAGGCCTTTCGCAAGGCCCTCCTGATCCAGTACCCGCGGGAAGGCATGTGGACCATCGGCTTTCAGACTGGCGCACCTGGGGGTGACGCAGCCCATCACCTGGGCAATGACTTCGTCAGCGTCTATGTGCCGACCACGCCCAACCCCACCTCCGGTTTCTTTCTGATGCTGCCGCGCAAGGACGCCATCGAGCTCGACATGAGCGTCGATGAGGCCCTCAAGTACATCATCTCCATGGGCGTCGTGGCCCCTCCTCCCCACCGGACCACGGCCCCCCGGCCCGCTGCGGCCCTTCTGAATCAATAAACGCGGTTGTTTCCAGCCGCGTTCCGTTTTTTCCAGGAATAAAGACTCCACCATGCGAACTCAATACTGCGGCCTTGTCTCTGCCGCCTATCTCGACCAGATCGTCACCCTGTGCGGCTGGGTTCACCGTCGGCGCGACCACGGTGGCGTGATCTTCATCGACCTGCGCGACCGGGAAGGCCTGGTTCAGGTGGTCTGTGATCCCGATCGGGCCGACATGTTCCACGTGGCCGAGACCATCCGCGGCGAGTTCGTGCTGAAGATCACCGGCAAGGTGCGCCGCCGTCCGGCCGGTACCGAGAATGCCAACTTGGTTTCCGGCGAAATCGAGATCCTGTGTCACGACATCGAGGTGCTCAACACCTCCGCCACGCCCCCGTTCCAGCTCGACGAGGAAAACCTCTCCGAGACCACTCGCCTGACCCATCGCGTCATCGATCTGCGCCGTCCGCAGATGCAGAAGAACATGATCCTGCGCTACCGCACGGCCATGGCCTTCCGTCGTTTCCTTGATGCCCAGGGCTTCATCGACATCGAAACTCCGATGCTCACCAAGAGCACCCCGGAAGGCGCCCGCGACTACCTGGTGCCCTCCCGCGTGCACGACGGCCAGTTCTTCGCCCTGCCCCAGTCGCCGCAGCTCTTCAAGCAGATGCTGATGGTGGCCGGCTACGACCGCTACTACCAGATCGTCAAGTGCTTCCGCGACGAAGACCTGCGCGCCGACCGCCAACCCGA
>NZ_JBIJDC010000159.1:0-7510 GCF_044344315.1 Zoogloea sp.
AGCTTTTAAACCCTGTCAAGCATCTTGTTTCGAAAACTTCTTAACCACCGAAACAAACCGCCTAACGCGACAGCACCGGAAACAAACACTACATCTTCCAGCACCACCTCCTCACTACCCCGGCTCACACATCTCGGTGTGCGCCGCAGCGAAGAGAGGCCGAATTATAAAGAAGAATTCGGCCACGTCAACACTATTTCCAGAAAATAGTTGAAGGACCACTATTAGCCGTCAGTAACTCGGCGCGCCTGAGTAGTTTTCGAAGCGCGTAAACTCCCCAAGGAAGGTCATCCGAACAGTGCCGGTAGAGCCATTCCGGTGCTTTGAAATGATCAGTTCAGCCATCCCCTTGTCGGGAGAGTCCGGGTTGTAGATCTCATCACGATAAATGAACATGATGATGTCCGCATCCTGCTCGATAGCCCCCGACTCCCGCAGATCCGACGCCACCGGCCGCTTGTTGGGACGCTGCTCAAGACTTCGATTCAGCTGGGACAGCGCGATGATCGGTACGTGCAGCTCCTTTGCCAGGGACTTCACGGAGCGCGAAATCTCGGACAATTCAGCCGATCGGTTGTCGCTTTCCTTCAGCGAAGTCATCAACTGCAGGTAGTCGATCACGATCAACCCCAGGCGCCCACACTGGCGATGCAGACGCCGGCACCGCGCGCGCAGATCGGTCGGGTTGAGGCCGGGCGTCTCGTCGATAAAGATGGGTGCCTCATGGAGCTTACCCAGGGCATAGGTCAGGCGCTGCCACTCCTCATCCGTCAGCTTCCCTGTCCGAATCTTGTGCTGATCAATCCGGCCGACCGAAGAAAGGAAGCGCGTGGCGAGCTGGGTCCCCGGCATTTCCATCGAGAAGACCGCAACAGGCAAGCCTGCCTCGACAGCGACATTCTCGGCGATGTTAAGGGCCAGCGAAGTTTTCCCCATACCAGGGCGCGCCGCCAGAACGATCATGTCCGAAGGCTGAAGACCAGACGTCTTTTCATCAAGATCGGTCAGACCTGTAGGCACACCCGTGATACCTGCCGGGGAGTCCCGATCATAGAGCTCCTGAATCCGATCCACCACTTGTCCGAGAATCGGCTGGATCGGCACGAACCCGCTGACGGTACGCGCCCCCGCCTCGGCAATCTCGAACACCTTCGCCTCAGCCTCATCCAGCAGGGTCTTGGCATCCTTACCCGAGGGCGTGAGAGCACTGGCCGCAATCTGGTCACCAACGGACACCAGCTTGCGAAGGATAGCCCGTTCCCGAATGATCTCTCCGTAACGCCGGACGTTGGCCGCAGAGGGCGTGCTGTTGGCGATCTCGCCGAGATAGGCAAGGCCACCGACATGCTCGGCCTCGCCGTTCTTTTCCAGCGCCTCATATACCGTCACGACGTCGGCGGGCTTGCCCAGTTCGATCAGGCGAGCGATCTGACGAAAGATGCGCCGATGGTCATCCCGATAGAAGTCAGCCTCATTGACGACATCCCCGACCCGCTCCCAGACGGTGTTGTCAATCAACAACCCGCCCAATAACGACTGCTCCGCCTCAACGGAATGCGGCGGCAGCCGCAGGGCGGACATGACGGGATCTTCAGGCAGATTTTGAGATTTACGCATGGGGCATCAGGAATCCGAAACGACCGGGCAATACCCCGGCCTGAAAAACAAAAAAGGCTGCACGAGGCAGCCTTTTTTGACGGAAGGAGTCAAACTCCCTTCGATCAGCTCTCGCCAACCACTGCGACGTTGATGGTAGCAGTCACATCGGTATGCAGGGAGACGACCAGCTGGGTCTCGCCAACCACCTTGAGCGGGCCTTCCGGCATGCGCACGGCAGACTTCTCGACGGGGAAACCCTTGGCCTTCAGCGCATCAGCGACGTCGGCATTGGTCACGGAGCCGAACAGACGGCCATCCACACCGGCCTTGCGGCTGATGGTGACGGCTGTGCCTTCGAGCTTTTCACCCTGAGCCTGGGCAGCAGCCAGCTGCTCGGCAGCGATGCGCTCGAGCTCGGCACGGCGGGCTTCGAATTCAGCCAGGTTGGCGGCATTGGCACGCTTGGCCTTGCCCTGGGGGATCAGGAAGTTACGGGCGTAGCCGTCCTTGACCTTGACCACATCACCCAGACCACCCAGGTTGACAACCTTGTCCATAAGAATGATTTGCATGCTGTCTCTCCGGGATTACTGGTGCAGATCGGTGTACGGCAGGAGCGCGAGGAAACGCGCACGCTTGATCGCGGTGGACAGCTGACGCTGGTAGCCGGACTTGGTGCCGGTGATGCGCGCCGGCATGATCTTGGCGTTTTCGGTGATGAAATCCTTCAGGATGTCCACATCCTTGTAATCGATCTCTTCGATCTTCTCTGCGCTGAAACGGCAGAACTTGCGACGCTTGAAGAGGCTACGACCGCCACGGTCGTCCTTACGCTTCATTGCTGGCTTGAATGCCATGATTCGTTCCTTCCAAAAATTCGATCGTATCGATGTGCAATACAGGTGCCCTGCTCCGCAGGCTTTTCGCTGCGAGAAAACCGGTGATTCGGGCGGTGCAACCGAGGCGGGCAGCGGCAAGCAGACTTGCCTTCTCCCCTACCGCAGCAATCGCCAACTCAAGCCCCACTTCACGCGGAACCCCGGCCTCCACCTGCTTCGAGCGGTGCTCAATGCGCCCTGCCAGCACCGGCACACCGCCGGGGGAGTAACGCAGAGCCCCGACTTCGGTCAGGACACCTTCAATCTCAAAACTGTTGCGAACCTGTTCCTGCAACTCAGGCTGCGGGCTGCTGCTCGACGGCCTTGGTCTCTTCGCCAGAAGCGGAAGTCAGGGAGCGAGCCTTTTCTTCCTTCATCATCGGCGACGGGGTGGTGACCGCCTTCTTCATGCGGATGGACAGGTGACGCAGCACGGCATCGTTGAACTTGAAGCCATGCTCCAGTTCGGCGATGGTGGGCTGATCGCACTCGATGTTCATCAGCACGTAGTGAGCCTTGTGGATCTTGTCGATCGGGTAGGCCAGCTGACGACGACCCCAGTCTTCCAGACGATGGATCTGGCCGCCTTGGGTGGTCACGAGGGAACGGTAACGCTCGATCATGGCGGGCACTTGCTCGCTCTGATCAGGGTGAACGATGAAAACGACTTCGTAATGCCGCATGAGATCTCCTTCTGGATCAAAGCCCTCCGTCATGCGAACGGTAGGGCAAGGTAAAAATCCGGACACCCGACCTGCACATGCAGACGGGCGAGCCGGCAATCATTTCACAAGTCGGGATTTAATTCAAGGCCTTATGTACTTCAGCGGCGACAGGCACCCCTGGCAAGGCTGACCTTGGAGCCGTTACTGCGGCCGAGGCGTTCACAGATCCACGCCGATGTCTCCACCAGGGCATCCAGGCGGATGCCCGTCTCGACCCCCAGCCCGTCCAGCATATACACGACATCTTCCGTGGCCACATTGCCGGATGCCCCCGCCGCGTAGGGGCAGCCCCCCAGCCCGGCCACCGAGGCGTCAAAGGTCGCGACCCCCGCCTGCAGGGATGCATAGATGTTCACCAGCGCCTGACCATAGGTATCGTGATAGTGGCCGGCCAGCTTGTCGATGGGCACCCGGCGAGCAACGGCGTCGAGCATCCGGCGAGTCTTCCCGGGCGTGCCGGTACCGATGGTGTCACCCAGGCTGACTTCGTAGCAGCCCATATCGAAGAGCGTTGCCGCCACGCCGGCCACCGCCTCCGGCGCCACCTCACCCTCATAAGGGCAGCCCAGCACGCAGGACACGTAGCCGCGCACCCTCACACCCGCCGCCCTCGCCGCCTCCACCACCGGCACAAACCGATCGAGAGATTCCGCGATGGAGCAGTTGATGTTCTTCTGGCTGAAGGACTCGGACGCCGCACCGAACACCGCGACCTCCTTCGCGCCCGCCGCCAGGGCCGCCTCGAACCCTTTCAGGTTGGGCGTCAGCACCGGGTAGTTCACGCCCGGCAGTCGGGCGATCCGTGCCATCACCTCGGCGTTGTCACCCATCTGCGGCACCCATTTGGGCGACACGAAGGAGGTGGCCTCAATGGCCGGCAAGCCGGCGGCACCCAGCCGGGCGATGAGCTCCACCTTGGTATCGGTACTGACAATCTGCTTCTCGTTCTGCAGGCCGTCCCGGGGACCGACTTCAACGATGCGGACACGCTGGGGCAGGTTCATGGCTTCATTCCTTCGATCATGCGGTGGCGGCGTCTTCCAGGCCGAGGGTCTGCTTCATTTTCTCGCGGATCTGGAACTTCTGGATCTTGCCTGTAACCGTCATCGGAAAGCTGTCCACGAAGCTGATGTAGCGGGGAATCTTGTAGTGGGCAATCTGCCCCTGACAAAAGGCGCGCACCTCATCCTCACTCAGGCGTTCGCCCTCGCGCACGATGATCCACGCACACAGCTCCTCGCCGTACTTCTTGTCGGGCACGCCCACCACCTGCACATCCAGGATCTTGGGGTGGCGGTAGAGAAATTCCTCAATCTCCCGGGGATAGATGTTCTCGCCGCCGCGAATCACCATATCCTTGATGCGTCCAACGATGTTGCAGAAGCCCTCGTCATCAATGATGGCAATGTCGCCCGTGTGCATCCAGCCTGCCCGGTCGATGGCCTCCGCCGTCTTGGCCTCGTCACCCCAGTAGCCGAGCATTACCGAGTAGCCACGGGTGCACAGCTCGCCCGGAGTGCCACGAGGCACAATGCGCCCCTCGGTGTCGATGATCTTCACCTCGCAATGGGGTTGCGCCCGGCCGACCGTAGACACCCGCCGCTCGATGGGGTCATCGGTGCCACTCTGGAAGCTCACCGGCGAGGTCTCCGTCATGCCGTAGGCGATGGTGACCTCGGTCATGTTCATCCTGTCGATGACGCGCTTCATCACCTCGATGGGGCAAGGGCTGCCAGCCATGATGCCGGTGCGCAGGCTGGACAGATCGAAGCCGGCAAAGTCCGGATGATCCAGCTGGGCAATGAACATGGTCGGCACGCCGTAACTGGCGGTGCACTTCTCCTCCGTCACCGTCTGCAGCACGGCCAGGGGTTCGAAGGCCTCCGCCGGGTAGACCATCGTCGCCCCGTGGGTCAGGCAGCCCAGGTTGCCCATCACCATGCCGAAGCAGTGGTAAAGCGGCACCGGGATGCACACCCGGTCACCGGGCACCAGGCGGATCGCCTCGCCCACGAAAAAGCCGTTGTTGAGGATGTTGTGATGGGACAGGGTCGCACCCTTCGGGTTGCCGGTGGTCCCGGAGGTGAACTGGATGTTGATGGGCTCATCGAACTGCAGCGCCTCGCCAAGCAGCTCAAGTTCGCCCAGTTCGTCCCGGCTCGGCGGGCGCAGCAGATCGTCGAAATTGAGCATGCCCGGCGTGCGCTCGCCCCCCATGCGGATCACCATCTCCAGGCTGGGCAGCCGGTGGGCGCGCAGCAGGCCGGCCTCGCAGTGCCCCAGCTCCGGCGCGAGGTCGGAGAGCATCACCAGGTAGTCACTGCTCTTGAATGAAGGAGACAGGACCAGGGCCCGGCAGCCCACCTTGTTGAGGGCATATTCCAGCTCACTGCGCCGGTAGGCCGGATTGATGTTCACCAGCACCAGGCCGGCCTTTGCCGTAGCGAACTGGGTCAGCGTCCACTCCAACCGGTTCTGCGACCAGATCCCCACCCGATCCCCCGGCACCAGCCCCAGCCGGCGCAGCCCGCAGGCAAGGGAATCGACCTTGAGACGCAGCTCGGCGTAGCTCAGGCGTACCCCCTGATGGCGCACCACCAGGGCCTCCCGTTGCCCGTGGCGGGCACAGGCATCGTCAAAATACCGGCCGATGGTCTGGCCAATCAGGGGCTTGTCCGACGCACCATGGACGTAGCTCAGTTCACTCATGCTGTCTCCTCACACTCGTGTTGTGCTGTTCCGGCTCCGTCTGCGCGGATTGCCGGGGGGTATGAAGCCTTCAGATTGTCGAAGGCCTTTCGTGGGATCGAATTCATTCGCCCCCACGGGGATACGGATCAAACAGGACTGACTTCGAAATCCACAAGCTCGGCGCCGTCGCCCACCTGGTCGCCGACGGCGTAACGGAAGCCCTTGACCGTGCCGGCAGCCGGCGCCGTGATGGTGTGCTCCATCTTCATGGCCTCAAGGATCAGCAGTGGTGCGCCCTTCTCCACCGTGGCGCCTTCGCTGGCGATCAGGGCGATCACCTTGCCAGGCATGGGCGCCAGCAGGCCACCCTCGGCCCCGCCGCCCTCACCGCTGTGATGCAGCGGATCCACCGCCGCAAACTGCCAGGCGCGGCCATGGCCAAACACATGGCGACGCTCGCCCGCCACCACCACCGTAGCCGAGGTACGCAGGCCGTCAAACTCAGCCCGCAGCAGGCCGCGGGGATTGATACTGCCGCTGACGCTGCTGGCGACGCCATCCACCACGATGCGGAAGGTCTTGCCCAGGTTCTCGACCTGCAGATGCTTCTGCTCCTCGCCCAGCCGGAAAATCAGGCTGCGGGCTGCATCGGCATTGACCCGCCAGCCGTCACGCAGATGCCAGGGCGACGCCGGCTCCGGATGCCGGCCCGCGCTCTGGGCCGCCCGCTCCTGCTCGCGCAACAACTCGGCCAGGGCTACGGCCAGCCAGGCCTCACGATGGGCTCCGGCCTCTTCCGGAAAGAGATAGTCCTTCTCCCGCTCGATCAGGCCGGTGTCCAGATCGGCGTTGGCAAAGGCCGGGCAGGCGGTGAGGCGCGACAGGAACTCGATGTTGTTGGAAACGCCGACCACCCGGTAGTCGGCCAGGGCCTGCAGCATGCGGGCCAGGGCCCTGTCACGATTCACATCCCAGACGATCAGCTTGGCGATCATCGGATCGTAGAAGGGCGAGATCTCGTCACCCTCCTCCACGCCGGTATCGACGCGCACATGCATGCCCTCTTCCGGCGGCGCCAGGTGCACCAGCCTGCCGGTGGAGGGGAGGAAGCCCCTGGAGGGATCTTCGGCGTAGATGCGCGCTTCCAGGGCATGGCCATTGATGGCCAGCTGCTCCTGGGCCAGGGGCAGCGGTTCGCCGGAGGCCACGCGGAGCTGCCACTCCACCAGGTCGAGCCCGGTGATCATCTCGGTGACCGGGTGCTCCACCTGCAGGCGGGTGTTCATCTCCATGAAGTAGAAGGTGCCATCCTGATTGGCGATGAACTCCACGGTGCCGGCGCCCACGTAGCCCACGGCCTTGGCCGCGTCGACGGCGGCCTTGCCCATGGCGGCGCGGCGCTCGAGTGTCATGCCCGGAGCCGGCGCCTCTTCAAGCACTTTCTGGTGGCGGCGCTGCACCGAACAGTCCCGCTCGAACAGGTACACCACGTTGCCCTGAGTATCGCCAAACACCTGGATCTCAATGTGGCGCGGACGGGTCAGGTACTTCTCGACCAGCACGTGGTCGCTGCCGAAACTGGATGCCGCCTCACGCTTGCAGGAGGCCAGCGCATCG
>NZ_JBIJDC010000008.1:0-72183 GCF_044344315.1 Zoogloea sp.
GACTCCGGCCAGAATCCTAGCTCAACGGCGGGGAGAGGGTTTCGCGACACCCTCTTCAGTCGCCCGCGGACTTCGACTAAGGGCATGCCGGTGATCGACGTGGGGTGGGCGACTGAAGTCGCCCCTACAGGGCCTTCCCGCACGCCCGGCGCATCCCGGCGGTTCAAGCATCGGCCCGGTGACTGGCCGGTGGTGGCTCTTTCTCCGGGGATCGAGCCGATGTGTAGGGGCGACTTCAGTCGCCCGCGGGCTTCGATTAAGGGCATGCCGGTGATCGACGCGGGGTGGGCGACTGAAGTCGCCACCACAGTTCCTCCAGCAGCCGTCAGGGTCTCCCGGAAGCCGCTTCAGGTGATCCGGCCAGCCTTTCTCGCCTCAGCAACGCCCCTGCTGAAGCCGTCAGTGGGGCTGCGACTGGGAGAAGACCTGGATGATCACCACCCCGGCGACAATCAGCCCCATGCCGATGAGGGCCGCGGCGTCGAGCTTCTGACCGTAGACGAAGTAGGCCGCCACGCTGATCAGCACGATGCCGGCGCCGGACCAGATGGCGTAGGCGATGCCGATGGACAGGTGACGCAGGGCCAGGGACAGGAAGAAGAAAGCCGCGCCATAGCCCACCACCACCAGCAGGCTGGGCACGAGGCGGGTGAAGCCGTCGGCGGCCTTCAGGGCCGAGGTGGCGAAGATCTCGAAAACGATGGCCAGGGCCAGGTAGAGGTAGTGCATGGCGACGGCACGGAGTCGGGATGGGGCGAGCTTAACGCCTGAAAGGGGCGGATGGCTCTCCTCCCGAGGGAGTACTCCTTGTGGACCAGCCGTCGCGCATGCCCTAGAGGCCGGAAATGTACTCCGCCAGCTCGTCTATCTCCGCATCACTCAGCGGCTGTACGAAGCGATTCATCACACCGTCAGCACTGTTGCTGCGTTCGCCAAGCTTCCAGCTGGCAAGCTGGCCGCGCAGGTAGGTGTGCTGCTGGCCGCCGATCACCGGGTTGAAGGTGGTGCCGACGACGAGCCCCTTTCCGTCCGGGCCGTGGCAGCTCACGCAGGAGGGCACACCGCGGGCCGGGTCGCCGTTCTCGAAGAGGGCCCTGGCTTTCGGCAGGTTCCGGGGGGCGTCGCCCTTCATCTTCTTCAGGCTGGCAAAGTAAGCCGCCACGTCCGCCGCATCGGCGTCGTCCAGGCTGGCGGCGATGATGTTCATGGTCTGGTGCTTGCGGGCCCCCTTCTTCAGGTCGGCAAGTTGTTTGATAAGGTACTGGGAATACTGGCCGGCCAGCTTGGGTGTGGCCGGGGCGGTGCTGTTGCCGTCCAGGGCGTGGCACTCCTGGCACAGCTCGGTGACGGCGATCTCGCGGCCCAGCACCGGATCACCCTTGCCGATGCGCAGCTTGACCGCGTCGGCACTGTCGTCGGCCACGGACACCACCGCAGAGGCGCCGAGGACAAGGGCGGCGAGCACAAAAAAGGGAGCCCTGCTCCCCGGGATTCGAAACATGAAAGGCACTCGGAAGGGCCACCGGGGATGCTCGGCGAGGCGCCCCGGTGGTATCGACTTATCGGGCGGAACGGCCGGCGGCGAGCCGCTGCACCGTTTCGAGGGCCTTTTCGACGTTGGCAACCGGCGCCACGCCGCCGATGGTGGCGGCCACCTTGCCGTCGGGGGTGAGCACATAGGTAACGCGCTCCACCGAGGCGTGGTCGATGTCCGCGCCGCGGGTGTCCTTGCGGCCGGCGGCCCGCTCGCGCACGGTCAGGTCATAGGCCCGGGCAATGCGGCCGTCGGCATCGGAAGCCACGGCGAGCTTGCCAGCGCAGTAATCCGGGTCGGCAGAAAACTCGTTGAGCCGGGCGATGCTGTCCAGGGACACGCCGATGACGCTGGCGCCTGCGGCGGCAAACTTGTCGTGCTGTTCGGCAAAGGTGTGGGCCTGAAGATTGCAGCCATTGGTGTAGGCGGAAGGATAGAAATACACCACCACCGGGCCCTTCCTGAGGGCTGTCTTCAGGGAGTAGTTGAATGCCTTGCCGGCCAGGGAGGCGCGGGCTTCAAAGTCGGGGGCCGCGGCGCCTTCCGTCAGGGCTGCGCCAGCCGGCAGCGTGAGAGTGGCGAGCAGCGCGCCAATAAGGGCGAAGCCCGGGAGAGATGTCTTCATCGGGGTCGGTATCCGTCAGGATTTCTTATAGAAGTTATGGCAGCTCTTGCAGGTTCTGGACAGGTCGGTGGCCAGATTGGTGGCGTGGTCAAAATCACCACCGTTCACGGACTTGAGAATATCGGCAACCAGCTCCCGGCTTTTCCTGGACAGCTTCACGGCGTCGTCGGCGTCACCCTTGCTCACGTAAAAGTGCTCGATCTCGGCGAACATGCCGCCAAGTTCGGTTGCATCGGAGAGGCTGCCCTTCTTGTCCTTCAGGGCGATATTGGAGGCCATGCTCTTGTTGACGTCTTCGACGGCCTGCATCAGGTCGGAGTCGAGTTCCGCCACTGCGGCCCAAACGCTGCCTGCGAAGAGGATGAGGATTCCGGCTATCAGACTGATCTTGCGCATTGCTGTTCAACCTGCCGGGCCGGTGCTCCGACCGGCCGCGTGAGAGAGAATGAGAGTGACGGGGCCGCCCGTCGCCGGGCGGCCCCACGTGGGCATCAGGCGATGAGTTCCTTAACCACCTTGCCGTACACCACCGTCGGGCGCTCGGAGCGGCCGGCATTGAGGTAGGTGACCTTGAGGTGATCCAGGCCCAGCAGGGCCAGCACGGTGGCGTGGAGGTCATAGGTATCCACGGCCTTCTCCTTGTCGGCTACCTGCAGGCCGATGGCGTCGGTCTCGCCGTAGGTCAGGCCGGCCTTCACGCCGCCGCCGGCCATCCACTGGGTGTAGCCCCAGGGGTTGTGGTCACGGCCATCGCCCGACTCGCCGAAGGAGGTGCGGCCGAACTCGGAGGTCCACACCACCAGGGTGGACTCCAGCAAGCCGCGGGACTTCAGGTCGGCGAGCAGGCCCGCAACAGGCTTGTCCACCATCCTGGCCATGGCGCCGTGGTTCTTCTCGAGGTCGCTATGGCCGTCCCAGTTGCGGACTTCCTCGTTGGCCGGGCCGGACACCACCTGCACGAAGCGCACACCGCGCTCCACCAGGCGACGGGCACGCAGCAGAACGGTGCCGTAGTCGTTGGTGTCCTTGTCACCAATTCCGTACAGGGCGCGGGTGGCGGCGGTTTCCTTGTTCACGTCCACCGCCTCCGGGGCCGTGCTCTGCATGCGGTAGGCCAGCTCATAGGCCTCAATGCGCGCCTTCAGTTCGGAGTCGCCCTTGTAGCGTGTGGCGTGGTGCTGATTGAGCTGCTTGAGCAGATCAAGCTCCGAACGCTGGGCCGCGGCAGCAATCAGCTCCGGGCGACTCAGGTTGTGGATCGGTTGGTCGCCCGGCAGGAAGGCCGTGCCCTGATACACCGCCGGCAGGAAGCCGGAGCTCCAGTTCACCGAACCGCCCTGGGGTTCATTCTTGCCGTTGTAGAGCACCACGTAAGACGGCAGGTCGCGGTTGGCCGAGCCCAGGGCGTACTGCACCCACGCCCCGAGGGACGGACGCCCCGGCACCAGATCCCCGGTGTTCAGCTTGAGGATGGAGATGTTGTGGGTAGCGCCCACCGTCACGCTGGACTTGATGAAGGCGATGTCGTCGGCACGCTGGGCCAGGTTGGGGAGCAGGTCGGAGAACCACGCCCCGCTCTGCCCATGCTGCTTCCATTCCCGCTTGGAGATGAAGAGCTTGTTGGAGTCGCCGCCCCGGGTGGCAAGCTGAATGCCCTGAGTGAAGGAGTCCGGCGTCGGGGTGCCAGCCAAGCGGATCAGCTCCGGTTTGTAGTCGAAGAGATCCAGGTGGCTGGGGGCCCCGTCCATGTGCAGCCAGATCACCGACTTGGCCTTGCCCGGAAAATGCGGCTTCTTGGGGGCCAGCGGATCGTCGATGCCGGCGGCCAGGTCGGCCGCGTTGGCGTAGGAGAGCAGGCCGCCGCCGGGCAGCGCCAGGGACGAGACGCCGAGGGCGCCAAGGCCCAGACCGGCCTTATGCAGGAATTCGCGACGTGATTTCATGATTCTGTGTCCTTCCGGATTCAATGATTAATAGCGATACACGAATTCGTTGGAATTCAGGATCGTGTGGGTCAGGTCGACAAAGGCGGCGAGGCGGACCGGCTCGGCATTGCGGGCCTGGCTGGTGTTGAGGCCCACGGGCACCGCCATCGAGACCCGGCCACTGGCAATCGCCTGCTCCCGGAAGAGGCCTTCCTGGCGGTCGAGGAAGGACACCAGGGTGTTCTTCTCGAACTTGTCCGGATTGCGCGAATAGACAATCTGGAAGAGGCGCTCGATCTGCTTCACCGGATCGGGACCGGCCTCACGCACCACCCGACCGGCAAGCGCCTGGGACGACTTGAAGACCTGCTCGTTGTTGATCAGGGCCAGCGCCTGCAGCGGAGACGTGGTGATGGAGCGCTTGCTGTGCACCTTCTGGGGCGAAGCCATGTCGAAGGTCTCGAGCATCGGGTAGGGCACACTGCGACGATTGAAGATGTAGATACTGCGGCGGTTGTACTCGCTGGGATCCTTATCCACCGTCCAGAAGCGGCCGGGGGCCTTCAGGGTGGAGGGCACCGGCGGGAAAACGGCCGGGCCACCCACCTTGTCCACCAGTTCACCGGAAGCGGCCAGCAGGGAATCGCGGATCTGCTCGGCATCCAGGCGTTGGCGCGGGAAGACGGCCAGCAGCTTGTTGTCCGGATCGATCTTGGCGACATCCTCGCGGGGGGCAGAGGACTGACGATAGGTGCTGGACAGCAGGATTTCGCGTTGCAGCTTCTTGGTGCTCCAGCCTTCCTTGACGAACTTGTCAGCCAGATAGTCGAGGAGCTCCGGATGGGTCGGCTTGGTGCCGGCGCGGCCGAAGTCGCTGACCGTTTCAATCACACCCCGGCCGAAGTACTGACCCCACACCCGGTTCACGAAGACACGTGCGGTGAGCGGGTTGTTCGGGCTCGACAGCCAGCCGGCCAGCGCGGCACGTCGACCGGTGGAGTTCTCCAGCGGGGTGATCTGGATCTTCTCGTTGGTCGGGTTGAAGAGCGCGGGGACGCCAGGCTGCACCTCCTCCAGCGGCCGGTCCCAGTCGCCCACGAAAAGAAGGTGCGTCTGAGCCGGATCCTTACCCAGATCCACAACACCGGAGATACGTTCCGATCCCTTGCTGGGGCGCAGATCGTCGTACTTGCGCAGCTCTTCCGTCAGCTTGGCCAACTGCTCCTTGATGCCCTTGGCGCTTTCCTCGTAATTGAGATAGGACGAAGTGACCGCCTGATCGTTGTAATTGGTGGTCAGATAACGGTTGATGACCCAACGCTCCTTCGGCGTCGCGGTTTCAAGCTTGTCGCGCTTGGCCAGGGCCTCGCGGGTTTCCGGCGTGAAACGACCGATGTGGTATTCCTCGCCCACCTTGCGGATCGGCGCCAGCAGCGCCTTGATCCGGTCACGCACGTCCTTGGTGGCGGCCTGGTACTTGGCCTGGGCTTCCGAGTACTTCAGGTCGGCCTCCCCCTTTTCCTTCAAGGGCAAGGTGTCGTTGGCGGAGGCATTGGCGAAGAAAGCCTGCAGCTGGAAGTACTCCTTCTGGGAGACCTTGTCGATCTTGTGGTTGTGGCAGCGGGCGCACTCCACCGAAGACCCGAGGAACACCGTGCCCACCGTATCGACCATGTCGGTGGTGTTCTGGTACTTCTTCTGCACGATGTTGCGGGAGTTGCTGTCGTCTGCGTAGGCGCGCAGGAAGCCGGTGGCCACCAGCGCATCCTGCTTGCCCGGCCACAGTTCGTCGCCGGCAATCTGCTCCTTCACGAACAGGTCGTAGGGCTTGTCCTGATTGAAGGAGTTGATCACGTAGTCCCGATAGCGCCACATGTTGGCGCGGGTCTCGTCATTGGTGAAGCCGGCGCTGTCGGAGTAGCGGGCCAGATCCAGCCAGCGACGGGCCTGGCGCTCGCCGTAGCGGGTCGAGGCCAGCAGACGGTCCACCAGCTTCTCGTAGGCATCGGGGGAGCGGTCTTCGACAAAGGCCTTGACCTCTTCCGGAGTGGGAATCAGGCCCCATACGTCGAGGGTCGCCCGCCGGATGAAGGTTTCCCGGTCCACGTCGGCCGAGGGCTTGATGTTCTTGCCTTCAAGCTGGGCCAGCACAAAGGCATCCACCGGCTTGCGCACCCATTTGGCCTGCTTCACAGCCGGCAGCGCCGGCGCCTGAACCACCTTGTAGGGCGACCACTGGGACGCGCGGGCAGCACGGGATGAGGCAGCGGGGGCCTCCACCTTATCTTCCGCGCCGGCGGGCAGCGTGGCTGAAAAGCACGACACGACGGCGAGATACACGAGTTTCTTCATCGATTCACTCCAGATTGCTTCATCGGATTACGCATTGGCTCAGGAAATACATAGCGGGCCTGGCGTCAGGCAATGGCGGCCCCACACCCTCTATTAGCACCAGTCATGCCACCCCATCGAAACGCAGCAAACGAAGCACCGGCACGAATGAATAATCTCTTTTCGATCAATTCCCTATGAAAACAATCCGGCATTCGAAATGAAATAGCCCTGCCCGCTGCCTGCATGCCATGGGAGACACGCAGCCGGGCAATGTGCTTCCCCGGCAACAGCACACGGAACCGGGTTGCTTGCTTTTCAGCAGCAATAAGACCAACCCTGAAAAGCAGCACAGACAGGGAAAAGACCAGAAGCGCAAAACCCTCCGTAAGAAAAGACCGGGCAATTGCTTGCAAAACAGCAGACCTGCCACCCGGAATGCTGCAACGCCAACACTCAGACAATCCTGATTAGCTTCGCAGGAATACAGATAAGCAAACGGGGCATGCCCGAGTGCATCGCAAGCCCTTGAATAGAAAGCTCAGAAAGGCATTTTCAGCAACAAAGACCCGGGATGGGGCAATAGGAAAATCCGAAACGAGATTGATGGCACGGCTATTGCCAATAGGTTCCGACTATTTCGTTTCATTTCATGGAGATTTTCCGATGAGCACCCACGTGCCCAGCCGCCGCGCACACCCGGCAAGCGCTTCCGATTCATTCCCGTTCCGCCGCGCCCCCCTGGCAGGCATCGTCACCGCGCTTGCCCTGCTCGCGTCAGCCTCGGCCGGCGCAGCCGACAGCCGCTCGGTCGCCGAACTCGAAGCCGAGATCGCCCGCCTGCAGCAGGAGATCGCCGCCAAGGCGCGTACCGGCACTGGCACGCCCCAAGCCCCGGCCGCCGAGCCCGCCGCCACCGAAGGTGCCAAGGCGCTGGATACGGTGGTGGTGCGCAGCCGCCACCGCCTGGAGCGCCTCAAGGACGTCCCCATCTCCGTGGCCGTCGTCACCGGTGCCGAGCTGACCCGGGAAGCCACCGCCGATCTGGACGGGGTGACCAAGCGCATCTCCAACTTCGCCTGGAACCCGGGCAACGCACGTACCAGCAGCCTGTCGATCCGCGGCCTGGGCAAGCAGTCCCAGACTGATGCCATGGACCCCAGCGTGGGTCTCAACGTGGACGGCATCGCCTACGGCTACAACCCCCTGTCCAGCTTCGACCTCTTTGACGTGGACACCGTGGAAGTGCTGCGCGGCCCCCAAGGCACCCTGTTCGGTCGCAATGCCAACCTCGGGGTGCTGAAGATCACCAACAAGCGCCCGACCTTCAACCCCGAGGCCGAGTATTCGGTTGGCTTCGGCCAGGGGCAGCGCCTCACGGCCCAGGGCGCGGTGGGCGGCGCCATCGTCGATGACGTGCTGGCCTGGCGCGGCTCCTTCCGGGTGGACCGGGGCGCCGGCTACGTGAAGAACGTGGAAAAGGGCTACCTGGAAAGTACCTTCGGCAACAGTGACCGGGTGGCCGGCCGGGTGCAGTTCCTGCTGACGCCGAACGCCGACTTCAATGCCCGCCTGAGCCTGGAAATGACGCCGACCACCGGCGAGGCCTTCAACGGCAAGACCATCTACACCCCCACCCCGCTCACCTATGCCGACGGAAGCCCGAACAACCTCAACACCGACGCCTCCACCCGGCTGGGCCGGCGCTGGTTCGGCCAGCTGCCCGGCTATTCCTATGCGGGCAGCTACCTCTACGGCGGCGGCTCGCGCAATACCGTGAACCTGGATCACCAGACCCCGACCTACACCGACACCAAGGGCGGCCTGCTGGAGATGAACTGGAATGTGGCCGACCACACCCTGACCTCGCTGACCGCCTACAAGGACTTCCGCTTCCAGGTGCGCAACGACGAAGGCACGCCCTTCGACATCACCAAGCGCGGCGGCGGTCACGTGGACAAGTTCTCCCAGTTCAGCCAGGAACTGCGCATCGCCTCCAAGGTGGGCGGGCTGGTGGACTACCTGGGTGGTCTGCACTTCCAGTCGATCAGCAACCGCTATGACTCCAACGCCGGCTTCGGCAGCGATGCCGGCGCCTGGTTTGCCAGCGCCAGCCAGTACAACCTGCTCGACGCCAGCGGCACCGGCCGCTACCTGATGGAGAATGCCCTCAACGAACTGGTGGTGTCGCCCCTGCAGAAGATCGAGAGCAAGAGCCTGGCGGTCTTCGGCCAGGCCAACTGGCACGTCACCGACCCCCTCACCATCACCACCGGCGCCCGCCTGACCCGGGAAGACCGACGCAACACCACCAGTCGTCTGATCATCCAGGACGGCTACGGCGCCAGCCTCAACCCGGTGTCGATCAATGGGGTGCAGCTGGGCGGCTTCAATTCGAACGCAACCAGCGGCGCCCTGCTCGCCGGCAACTCGGCCGCGCAGCTGGCCCTGGCCGACCTCACCGCCAGCCGCTACTTCGGTGTCGCTTCCTACTCGGCCCTGTCGGCCGACCAGCTACGCCAGATCGCCAACGCCAAGGCCCTGCGCCGGAGCAACATCGGCGTGCTGTGGAACGAGACCGAAGCCGAGTCGATCAAGAAGGTCCATCCGACCCTGCTGCTGAGCCCCCGCTACAAGGTCAACGATGACCTGACCACCTACTTCTCGGCCCAGTACGGCGAGAAAGCAGGTATCGCCCAGATCACCAACGGCGAGCACAACAACGCCAAACCTGAGCGCACGTCCTCCTTCGAGGTCGGCTTCAAGTCCACCCTGCTCAACAAGTCGCTGGTCCTGAACGCCAACCTCTACCACACCAAGATCCGCGACTATCAGCAGGCGGTGCAGGTCTTCGACAAGTACACCACCGAGCTCAACCCGGCCAACGGCGACCAATACACCAGCGCCACCGGTAACGTGCCCAAGGTCAAGGCCCAGGGCCTGGAAGTGGATGCCAGCTACTCGGGCTTCCGCAATGTGCTGGTCCGCTTCTCGGGTGCCTACAACGACGCCCGCTACGAGGACTACCCCAACGCCGCCAAGCCCGTGGAGCTCAACAACCTGACCGCCAAGTACCTGGACATGAGCGGCAAGACCCTGCCGGGCGCCTCCAAGTTCAGCTTCAGCCTGGGCGCCGAGTATCGCAAACAGGTGCTGGGCGACAAGGAGTTCCACACCAGCTTCAACACCTACTACGCCAGCAAGTTCAACTCCGACAACAACCTGTCCAGCTATGGCTGGATTGATGGCACTGCCCGCACCGACATCGCCATCGGCCTGGGCAAGGTGGACAAGACCTTCGATGTGAATCTGATCGTCAAGAACGCCTTCAACGACACCACACCGCTGGCCAAGACCTGGAACACCTACGTTCCTGCCGCACCGCGCTGGGTCGGGGTGGTGTTCACCGGCAAGCTCTGAGCGGGCAAAGGCCGGCCCGGGCAATTCGCTGGCGCCGGCCGCTTTTACTGCTTCGCCGCGAACCGACGCACGGTCCGGGCATCTACAGGAACACGGCCCCCGCCCACGGGACGCCGTGCTCCAGCCCTTACACCGAGACACCCTATGATCCGCACCTTCAGCCTCGTCCTCGCCACGGCAAGCGTCGTGCACGGCGCCACCGCCCAGGCGGCCTCCCGGGCCGCCACCCCCCAGGTCAGGGCCGAGCTCCTGGCCTCGGTGAGCGCCGTGTACCCCGGCGAACAGATCGAACTGGGCCTGCAACAGAAGATCATTCCCCACTGGCACACCTACTGGGTCAACCCCGGGGATTCCGGCCTCGCCACCACCATTGCCTGGACCCTGCCCGACGGCGCCAGCGCCGGCGACATCCAGTGGCCCGCCCCCAAACGCTTCAAGACCGGCCCGGTGGCCAACTATGGCTACGAGAACGAAGTCACCCTGCTCAGCACCCTGCGCGTGCCGGCGGGGCTGCAGCCGGGTCAGCGTTTCCCGGTGAAGGCCGAAGTGAGCTGGCTGGTGTGCAAGGAAGTGTGCATCCCGGAGCAGGTCAGCCTGGATCTCGACCTGCCGGTGCTCGCCCCCGGCAGCCCGCGCGAAACCGGCAACTCCGTCATCCAGGCCGCCCGGAGCCGCCTGCCCGTGGCCGCCCCCTGGCAGACCACCGTCGAGAGCGACGGCAAGGCCATCCTGCTTCGCGCCAGCGGGGCCGGCATTGCCGGCCTGAAGCCCGCCGAAGCCTGGTTCTACGCCCGCGAATGGGGCAGGACCACCCACGACGGCCCCCAGCAGCTGCACATCCAGGGCGACACCCTGGAACTGCGCCTGAAGGCCGGCGAGGCACCCGGCGCCACCGGCACCCCGCTCGACGGGGTGCTCGCCCTGCAGGCCGCCGACGGCAGCGTCAAGGCCTACACCGTCAGCGCCCCCCTTCAGGCGGCAAGCGCGCCCATCTCCGTGGCTGCACCCGCCAGCCGCGGCGCGCCGGAGGCAGCCGACGACATCCAGCTGGGCGGCGCGCTGGTCCTCGCCCTGCTCGGCGGGCTCATCCTCAACCTGATGCCCTGCGTGTTCCCGGTGCTGTCCATCAAGGCCCTGTCACTGCTCCGTCACGGCGGCCAGTCGCCCTGGCAGGCGCGACTGCAGGGGCTGGCCTATACGGCCGGCGTCCTGAGCAGCTTCGCCGTGCTGGCCGGCGTGCTGGTGGCCCTGAAGGCCGGCGGGGCCGAAGTGGGCTGGGGCTTCCAGTTCCAGTCACCGGTTTTCGTGCTGGCCGTGGCCTACCTGATGTTCACCGTCGGCCTGAGCCTGTCGGGGGCCCTCCACCTGGGCGCCTCGGCCGCCGGCGTCGGCGCGTCCCTGGCCGACAGGCCGGGCCACGCCGGCAGCTTCTTCACCGGCGTGCTGGCCACCGTGGTCGCCACCCCGTGCACCGCGCCCTTCATGGGTGCGGCCCTCGGCTTTGCCCTGGGCCAGCCGGCGCCCGCCCTGTTCGCGGTCTTCCTGAGCCTGGGGCTGGGCCTGGCCCTGCCCTACCTGCTGCTGTCCTTCTGGCCGGCGCTGCAGCGCCGCCTGCCCCGGCCCGGTCCGTGGATGGAACGCCTCAAGGAGATCCTGGCCTTCCCCATGTACGGCGCCGCCGTGTGGCTGGTGTGGGTGCTGGCCCGGCAGGCCGGGCCCGACGCCATCGCCATCGCCCTGGGCGGCATGCTGGCCATCGCCTTTGCGGCCTGGCTCTATCAGCACAGCCACAGCGCACGCCCCCTGGCCCGCCACGGCAGCCGGGGGCTGGCCGCCGCCGCCGTGGCCCTGGCCCTGGCCGGCGGCTATGCCGGGATCGGCAGCGACAGCGCCCGCGCCGCCACCGGTAACACCGCCGCCGCCCACGCCGGGCAGAGCTGGGAGCCCTACTCGAAGGCCCGCCTCGACGCCCTGCGGGCCGAGGGCAAGCCCGTCTTCGTCAACTTCACCGCCGCCTGGTGCATCACCTGCCTGGCCAACGAAAAGGTGGCCCTCTCCAGCGACACGGTGCAGGACGCCTTCCGGCAGGCCGGCATCACCTATCTGAAAGGCGACTGGACCCACCAGGACCCGGAGATCTCGGCCCATCTGGCCGAGTTCGGGCGCAGTGGCGTGCCCCTCTACCTGTTCTACCCGGGCGGCACCGCCAGCACGCCCAAGGTCCTCCCCCAGCTGCTGACCCCGGCCATCGTCCGGGCCGCCATCGCCACCCCTTCTTCCATCGCGACCCTTCAGGAGTAAGCACCATGCTCACCGTTCCCCTCCTCCGCCGCAGCCTCATCGGCCTCGCCGCCTTCGGCCTGTCCCTCACGGCCCACGCCGCCGCCGAGATCGGCCAGCCGGCCCCCGCCTTCACCGCCCAGGGCGCCGATGGCAAGCCCGTCAGCCTGGCTGCCTTCAAGGGCAAGACGGTGGTGTTGGAATGGACCAACCACGAATGCCCCTTCGTCGTGAAGCACTACGAAAGCGGCAACATTCCGGCGCTACAAAAAGAGTTCACCGCCAAGGGCGCGGTGTGGCTGCAGGTCATCTCGTCCGCACCGGAAAAGCAGGGCCACGTGGACGGCGCCTCGGCCATCAAGATCAACGGCTTCCGCAACGCTGTGCCCACCGCCGTGGTCCTCGACCCGGACGGCAAAGTCGGCAAGGCCTACGGCGCCCAGACCACCCCCCACCTGTACATCGTCGACCCCACCGGAGTCCTGGTTTACAAGGGCGGCATCGACAGCATCCCGTCAGCCAACAAAGGCGACATCGCCAAGGCCGACAACTACGTCAAACTCGCCTTCTCCGACCTCGCCGCTGGCCGCAAGGTGGCCCACGCCAGCACCAAGCCCTACGGCTGCTCCATCAAGTACGCCGACTGAGACGCTTCCAACGGCCGGTTCAAGCTGAAGGGGTCTATTGGAGGCGCTGAGGGCGGCGGGAGGGACGGTGGGGGCGACTTCAGTCGCCCGCGGACTGGGATCAAGGGCATGCCGGTGGTCGACGTGCAGATGGGCGACTGAAGTCGCCCCTACAAGTCGCCCCTGCTGAGATGCCGCGTCTGCCGGGGCGAGACCCGGCAGAGCTCACGCCGCCCGGCGCATAAGGTTTCCAGAATTTCTTGGTTCCCCCGGCCGGCCCGAGGCAATAGATTGGTGGCGCGCCGGCACGATGGCCGGTTGGCGTGATTTCCATCCATTCGAGGAGCGCCCCATGGCCGACGCTGATCTTTCCCTTCATCCCCTGGCCCTTGCCTTCCTGGAGCGCCTACCGCGCCACAAGACAGCGGGCAAGCAGCTACACCGTCAGGACGACGGACGGGTCGTGGGGGACTGGGTCGGTCTTGAGTTGTCGAGCGCCTTCCAGCCCATCGTCGATGCAGCAGGCCAGATCATCGGGCGCGAGGCCTTTCTGCGCAGCGCCAGCGCCGACGACCAGGGGCTTTCGCCCTGGACCCTGTTCGCGGCGGCCACCGACGATGCCCGCCTGATTGCCCTGGACCGCCTGGCCCGCACCCTGCACCTGCTCAACGCCCTGGTCGGCGGTAATACCGGGCTGCTCTTCCTGAATGTGCATGGGCGCCTGCTGGCGGCCGTAGGGGACGACCATGGGCGGGCCTTCCGGCGCGTGGTGGATGCCCTGGGCGTGCGCCCGGACAGCATCGTCATTGAAACCCCGGTGGAGGCCAGCGCCCAACCCGACCTGCTGGCCTTCGTGCTGCGAAATTACCGCAACAACGGCTTCCGGGTGGCGGTCAACGTGGACTCCGCAGCCCAGTGGCAGAGTATTGCCAGCACCGTCCATCCCCATTTCGTGAAGATCGACAGCCGCAAGCTGGGCCACGGACACGAGGCGCAGGAGCGCCTGAAGTGGCTGAATGCCCTGCGCGAGGATGCAACCCTGATTGTCACCCACCTCGAGACCCCTTCGGCCGACCACCAGATTGGTCAATCCCTGTTGCAGGGTTACGCCTTCGGGCACCCATCGGCCGCCATCAGCAGCCGCCAGGAGGGCGTGTCGAGCACGCCCTCCCCCTGAACGCGCTCAGGCGTGCAGCCAGCGTCGGTGCAGGCTGCGCGCAAGGTGATCGAGCAGATAGCCAAGGAAGCCGATCACCAGGATCGCTGCCATCAGATCCGAGTAGGCCAGCCGGTCGCGGGAATCGAGGATGAAGTAGCCCAGCCCCGCTGATACCCCGAGCATTTCGGCCGGCACCAGCACGATCCAGATGATGCCGATGGCCAGGCGCACCCCGGTGAGGATATGGGCGGTGATGCCGGGCAGGATCACGTGGACGATGGTCTCGCGCCGGGTGGCCGACAGGCTGCGGGCCAGCAGCAGCCAGTTGCGGTCGAGCTGGGCCACCCCGGACGCCGTGTTGAGCAGGATCGGCCACACCGCCGCAAAGGCCAGCAGGAAGTACACCGGCGCATCGCCCACCCCCAGCACCATCACCGCAATCGGCATCCACGAGAGCGGCGAGATCATCCGCGCAAACTGGAACAGGGGCGTGGTGGTTCTGGAGAACAGGGGCGACAGGCCGGTGAGCACCCCCAGGGGGATGCCCAGCACCAAGGCAATCACCAGCCCCACGGCCACCCGCTGCAGGCTCATCAGCACGTGCTCCCACAGGTCGCGGCCCTGCACCAGCTGCAGCAGGGCTTCGCCGGTGGCCAGCGGTGCGAAGGCGGTCGCCACCGGGGTTACCCCCGTCAGCCAGCCGGCGCCGGCAGCCCATAGCAGGGCCGCCGCCAGCAAACCGATAAAGGGAAGCAGAAGATTCAGCGCCATCAGATCGCCAGCACTTCCTTGCGCAGCAGATCGGCGGGCAAGCCGAAGGCCGACGGGCCGCCCACCGCGTTGATGGCCTTGCGCACGAAGCGGTCATCCACCAGGTCGCGGGCGGCAAAGCGCGGATCGAGCTTGTTCAGGAAGGCGTTGTCGCCCTCCACCTTCGTCTTCTGCAGCACCCGCACCAGCTCCTCGGTGTAAGAGGCAAAGGGATAGGGCTGGAAGTCGACGCGGCGCTGGTACCAGCCCTTGTTGCGGGCGGCACCGCTGGCCTCGTAGCTGGCGTAGTCGGTGGTGGCCAGCACCTTGGCCAGCACCTGCGGGCTGTGGGGCGTGTAGCGGTTGTCGTCGGCACTGGACAGCAGCTTGGCGGCCTCCAGCTGGTTGCTGCGGGTCCACAGCTGGGCCTTGACGATGGCGTTGGTGACGCGCTGGGCCCACTCGGGGCGCTCGGCGATGTCCCGCTCGGCCAGGAAGGTGACGCAGCAGGCGTGGTTCTTCCACACGTCGCCCGACAGGCGCAGCACCTTGCCGATGCCAGCCGTCTCGGCGGCGGCGTTGAAGGGCTCGGCCACGATGAAGCCGGCGATGGATCTGCCGGCCAGGGCCGACACCATCTCGGCCGGCGGCAGCACCACCAGGTTCACCTCGTTGCGGGCCACGCCGGCATCCCGGGCGCGGGTCACCGCGGTGAGCCCGTTGGCCTGCAGGAGCTGCTGCAGGATCACGTTGTGGATCGAATACCAGAACGGGATGGCCACGGTCCTGCCGCCCAGATCGGCCACGCTGTTGATGTTTGGCGCCACGGTCAGGGCCGAGCCATTGACGTGGTTCCAGGCCACCACCTTGGCCGGGAAGCGGGTGCCGTAGCGCACCCACAGGGTGGCGGGCGAGAGCAGATGGATCACGTTCACCTGGCCCGACACGAAGGCCTCGACGATCTGCGCCCAAGTGCGGAACAGGCGCGGCTTTTCGGTGTGCAGGCCTTCGGCCTCGAACAGCTTGCGGGCGTGGGCGATGAGCAGCGGCGTGGCGTCGGTGATGGGCAGGTAGCCGATCTTCACCGGCACATCGCTGCCGCTGCCCTGGGCCAGGGCATCGCCGGCAGACAGCAGGGGGGCGGCCACACTGGCGGCGGTCAGCGCCGACAGGCGCAGAAAGTCGCGACGGGTCATGCCGCAATCGCAATCGGACGACTGGCAGATATGGAGGGAGCGGGACGGTTTGGCGTAGTCCATGGGAGTCGGTCTCCGGGGCAGGTTCAGTTAACTGGCGTGGCGCAGGGCGCCGAGGATGGAGAGACGCAGGGCGGTGACGGCTTCGGGGAAGTCCTCCCGCGGGTGGGGAATGTCCACCGCCCACGCCTGCACCAGGTGGCCGGGGCGACCGCCCATCAGCACGATGCGGTCGGCCACCAGGATGGCCTCGTCGATGTCATGAGTGACGAGCAGCACCGCCGAATGCCAGCGATGCACCACGTCCACCAGCAGGGCCTGCATTTCGGCGCGGGTGATGGCGTCCAGGGCCGAGAAGGGCTCGTCGGCGAAGAGCAGCTCCGGTTCCCGTGCCAGGGCCCGGGCCAGGGCGGCGCGCTGGGCCATGCCGCCGGAAAGCTGGGCCGGCCAGGCCGCCTCCCGGCCGGCCAGGCCGACGGCCTCGATGGCGGCGGCCACGCGCCCCTGGAGGGCGGCCCTGGCGGCCTTGGGCTGGTGGGCAAAATCGAGGCCGAAGCCCACGTTGTCGGCGAGCTTCAGCCAGGGCAGCAGGCTCGCCTGCTGGAACACCAGCGCGCTGCGCGGGTGCGGCTCGGCCAGCGGCTCCCCCAGGAAGCGCACCTCGCCGCTGGCCGGCTGGGCCAGCCCGGCCAGTACCCGCAGCAGGGTGGACTTGCCGCAGCCGCTGCTGCCCAGCAGGGCAACGATCTCGCGCCGACGGATGGACAGGGACACCCCCTCGAAGACCGTGCCGACACCGGCATGGGCATAGGACAGGCCGTGGGCCTCCAGCACCGCCGGCCCGGCGGCAGCCGAAGCCACCACGTCCCGCTCGACGACCGGGTTGTTCATGCGGCCCTCAGGGCGGCATGGCGCTCCAGCTCTCCGTGGAGTTGGGTCAGGCTGGGGGTGACCACCGGAACGAAGGCCGCCTCAAGCCAGCGCCGGGCAAAGTCGCCGGTGGTGGCCACCAGATAGGCCCGGCCGCCGGTGGCGTCGAGCTCCAGATCCATGGCCTCGCGCACGATGGCCGCCAGGCGGATGCGGATGCGGAACAGGGGCGCCGCCTGGGTGGCAAAGCTGCCGCTGGCCAGACCGGCCTGCAGTTGCTCGATCTCGTGGGCGAGGCTGGCCTCCAGCGCGTCGATTCGCGACTGCAGGCCGGCACGCACCGCGCTGCCCGACGCACCTGCCGCGGCCAGGCAGGCCCGCGCCAGGCCAATGGACATGCCGCACTGCAGACTCAGGAAGGCCGGCCGCACCCGGGGCAGGAAGCTGCGGGCATCGGCATGGATCAGCTCGGCCGCCCCGGAGACCACCCCCTCGATGCGGATGGCGGCGGTATTGCTGCCTCGCAGGGCCAGCAGTTCCAGGTCGTCAGTGCGGGTGATGCCCGGCGTACCGGACAGGAAGGCCACCACCGCCGGCGGCTGGCCGTCAGTGGGCTCGACGGCCGCCGCGACGGCAAAGCCCGCGCGACGCAGGTTGGTGACCCACGGCAAGCTACCATCCAGGCGCCAGCCCTCCCCCGCCGGCGATGCGGCGATGGACAGGCTCTCGATGCCCGACAGGAACTTCATGGCATTCGACAGGCCGGTGGCCCCGGCCAGCTCGCCGGACAGCAGGGCAGGCAGATGGCGGGCGCGCAAAGCTGCGTTGTCGCTCTGGAGCAGGTACTCGATGAAAGTGCGCTGCCCCCAGAAGACAAAGGCCGCGGTCAGGGAGCGCCGGGCCACCCGGGCAATGGCATCCACCGCATCGGCCGTGCTGCCGCCGCTGCCACCCAGCGCAGACGGCACGCCAATACGGAAGAAGCCTGCCGCGCCGAGCACGGAGATGGCCTCGTCGGCGTGGGCGGCGCCCTCGTTGAGGGAGGCTGCATGGGCCGATGCCCAGGCCAGGGCGTCGTCCTGGCTGCGGATGGCGGTACTCATGATTCCAGGGCTCCGGGCGCGAAGGGCTGCAGTTCGGGATTGATGGCGGAGCCGGCCAGATTGTTGGCGAAGTTGCACAGGGTCGCCAGGCTCACGCCCAGCAGCACCTCCAGCACCTGCTGCTCCTGGAAACCCGCCGCCAGAAAATCGGCCAGCTCGCCCGTGCCCACCTTGCCGCGGCTCAGGATGACCGCCCGGGTGAAGGCCACCAGGGCGTCGAAGCGGGCGTTGCCGGTGCTGGCGCGCTCCTGCAGGGCGCGCACCAGGTCACGCTCGAGCCCGGCCTTCTTCAAGGCGATGGCGGTATGCCCGGCAACGCAGAAATCGCAGCCATGCACGCTGGCCGCGGTGATCTGCACCACCTCCCGCTCGGCCAGGCTGAGGCTGGCGCGGGCATTGATGCCCGAGACGGTGAGGTAGGTTTCCAGGGCCACCGGGGCGTTGGCCAGCACGCCGATCAGGTTGGGCAGGAAGCCATTGTTGGTGATCACGGTGTCAATGAAAGCGCGGCTGCCCTCGGGGGCGCTGGCGGGGGTATGAACGGTCAGGCGGGTCATGGGCTTCTCCACGGGTATCGGCAATGGAGTTCATTCTCCCCATCGCGCGCGCGGCCCTCTATGCACGGGCATCGCAGGTTTTTGCTCGTTCGTCTTTCCCGGGGCCAGGGATGCCCCGGTCTGGAGGCCGGGTTCAGTGCGCGAAGGACGGGGCGCCGGGACGGCGGGCGCGCTGGAAGGCGCCGGGCTGCTCGCCGATGACCTTCTTGAAGGCCCGGGTAAACGCCGCCTGGGAGTTGTAGCCCACGTGCTCGGCCGCCCGCAGCACGCTGTCGCCACACTGCAGGCGGCGGGCGGCGATCTTCATGCGCACCTGCAGCAGGAAGCGCGCTGGCGGCTGACCGCTGGCCTCGACGAAATGGCGGCAGAAGCTGGCCCGGGACATGCACGCCACCCGGGCCATGTCGTCGATGGACCAGGGCTTGCCGGGGGCCCGCAGCAGGTCGTCGAGCAGCGTCGCAAACTCGGGCCGCCGGGCCACGGCCAGCAGCCCCGAGGCCACGTCATTGCGCAGGGCCACGTCGCGGATCACGTAGAAGAACAGCAGCTCGGTGAGACGTTCGATCAGCGGCGAGGCGCCGGCCTCGTCCCGGGCCGCCTCGGCGAGGATCAGGTCGAACAGCGGTGCCACCGCGTGCAGGGCGCCGGAGCCGGCACGGATCAGCACATGGTCGGGAAAGGCCCCACGCAACAACTCGCCCAGCAGGCCGCGGAACTGGAAGAAACCGCAGGCCAGTCCGCAGGCGCCGGCCACCGGCGGGCTCATGGGCAGCATCGGGCAGGGCTGGAAATCCGGCCCGGCCTCGGCGGCGGGCATCAGGCTGTGGGGAATGTCGCGGAGCAGGAAGACCCCTTCCCGCGCCTGCAGGCGGATGGGCGCCTGCCCCTCCAGGTGCAGCCAGGACTCGCCGCGCAGCACCAGGTGAAAGCTGGCTCGCTCCCGGCCGGCCGTGGAGGCGCGCCACGGACCGCAATACTGGCCCACGTGAAAGACCGTGGTATCCAGCTCCAGCCCGCTGACAAGCCAGTGGGCCAGACGATCGGTATCGGAGCTCATGGGCGTGCGCTCAAGCCAGGCCGTGGACCACTGCCCGGCGTATCCTCGGCCTCCTCGACCAGCTCCGACAGCGGCACGCCAAACGCGGCGGCAATCTTCAGCGATGTGGCGAGGGACGGAATGGAATAGCCCCGTTCGACCTCGCCACTGTAAGAACGGCTCAGGCCGGCCCGGTCGGCAAACTCCTCCTGGGACCAGCCTGCGGCGATCCGGCGGCGGCGGATGACTTCGCCGAAACGCTTGTGCAGCTCGATCATTGGGCAGGCCTCACCTTGCCCGGTTCGGCATGCTGCAGGGAGGCCTGGGAGATGTGGCTGCCCGGCGGCACACTGTGGGTGAGCCACACGTTGCCACCGATGCTCGAACCCGCACCGATGACAATGCGCCCGAGGATGGTGGCACCGGCATACACCACCACGTCATCCTCCAGCACCGGATGGCGCGGCAGCCCCTTCGCCAGGCCACCGCCCTCACCCACCTCGAAGCGCTTGGCGCCGAGGGTGACAGCCTGGTACAGGCGCACCCGGTTGCCGATCACCGCAGTCTCGCCGATCACCACACCGGTGCCATGATCGATGAAGAAGCTGTTGCCGATGCGTGCCCCCGGATGAATGTCGATTCCGGTGGCCGAGTGGGCCAGCTCCGAGACAATGCGCGCCAGCAGGGGCACGCCCAGCTCATACAGGCGGTGGGCGATGCGGTAGTAGATCACCGCGTGGATGCCCGGGTAGCACAGCACGATCTCGTCCACGCTGCGCGCGGCCGGATCGCCGCGGAAGGCGGCTTCCACATCGGTGTCGAGCACAGCCCGGGTATCCGGCAGGGTGGCAGCGAAGGCGCGCACCAGGCCCGCGGCCCGGCTGCCTGCCTGTTCTTCGTTCTCACCGGCATGCCGGGCCTGATAGCCCAGTTCCAGGCGCACTTGCTCCAGGAGCAGGTGCAGGGCCGCATCCAGGGTGTGGCCGACGTAGAAATCCTCGCACTCCTGGCGCAGGTCGGCAGGCCCCAGACGCATGGGAAAGAGCGCCGCGCAAAGCTGCTCGACCACCCGCGCCAGGGCCTCGCGGGACGGAAACTCGCGCCCCCCGGTCTCTCGGCTGCGCCCCTGGGCGTCCCGCCAGCGGCTGCGTACGGCATGCAGGCCGGCGACGACGGCGTGCAGGTCCCAGTGTTCGGAACTTGTATCGGCAACCGGCGCCGGGGCCGGCGAGGCGGTGGGCCCGCCCTGCTCCCCGCGCACCGCCGGGCGGATGCCCTGAAGCGGATCTGCGGTGCTCACGCCGGCAGCCCCGCCGCGTCGAACACCCCCTCAAAGAGGACCGAACTGAGATAACGCTCGCCGGAGTCGGGCAGCACCACCACGATGGTCTTGCCGGCGTTCTCCGGCAGCTTGGCCAGGCGCACGGCAACGGCCGCTGCCGCCCCGCAGGAGATGCCGGACAGGATGCCCTCCTCCCGGGCCAGGCGACGGGCGAACTCGACGGCCTCCTCGTTGGTGACCTGCTCCACCGCATCCACCAGGGTCAGATCGAGCACGCCGGGCACGAAGCCGGCGCCAATACCCTGGATCTTGTGGGGGCCGGGCTTGAGGGGCTCGCCGGCGCGGGTCTGGGTGAGGATGGGGCTGGCCGCCGGCTCCACTGCCACCGACTGGATGGCCTTGCCGCGGCCCTGCTTGAAGTAGCGAGACACGCCGGTGATGGTGCCGCCAGTGCCCACGCCCGAAACGAAGATATCCACCTTGCCATCGGTGTCATCCCAGATCTCCGGGCCGGTGGTGGTTTCGTGGATCAGGGGATTGGCGGGGTTCTTGAACTGCTGCAGCAGCACGTACTTGTCCGGATCGGAGGCGGCAATCTCCTCGGCCTTGGCCACGGCACCACTCATGCCCTTGGGGCCCTCGGTGAGGACCAGCCTGGCGCCATAGGCGAGGAGCAACTTGCGCCGTTCGATGCTCATGGTCTCGGGCATGGTGAGGGTCAGGGGAATGCCCTTGGCCGCAGCCACGAAGGCCAGGGCGATACCGGTGTTGCCACTGGTCGGTTCGACCAGTTCCTTGCCCGGCCCGAGCAGCCCGCGCTTCTCGGCGTCCCACACCAGGGCCGCGCCGATGCGGCACTTCACCGAATAGGCCGGGTTGCGCCCCTCGATCTTGGCCAGCACGGTGGCGCCGGCGCCATCGGTGATGCGGTTGAGCCGGACCAGCGGGGTGTGGCCGATGGAAAATGCGTTGTCCTCATACCATCTGGACATGGAGATCTCCTTCAAGGGGTCGAATCGACGGACTCGAGTTGAAAACGAATGGACGGACAGGTCAGGAACTCACGATACCGGCCCCCCGCCGGGCAGCGAACCAACATATATTTGATTGGTTACCAATGCCGGAGCGATAAGCTTTCCCGGAATCGCGGATAGGCAAATTGAAAGCCCTTCGGGTCAATTCCTGGTGTCGCCCGACATCTCCTGTAGGGGCGACTTGTAAGGGCGACTTGTAGGGGCGACTTCAGTCGCCCACCCACGCGTCTATCACAGGCATGCCCTTGATCTCAGTCCGCGGGCGACTGAAGTCGCCCCCACAGTCCCTCCAGCCGCCTTCAGCGCGTCCCATAAACCCCTTCAGCTTCATCCATCGGGTGATCCGGCCAGTGGAGGGCAAACCCGCGTCAGCATTGGGTTTGCGTCTGGTTCGGGGAGGACAACCAAGGAAAACAGGATGAACTCGACCCCACGGAAGCACGCGCGCGGTCAGACGACATCAAGCTGACGCACGCAGCTTGATTCCCACGCCCTCAGGACGACACTTCGGTAAACACCTCCCAGTTGAACCGGGTGCGGTGGCGCAGCCGGGCCAGGGCGCCGCGCTTGCCCTTGTGGGTCAGGCGGGCGTCGTCGATGCTGCCCAGGGGCAGGCCGGTGTAGGAGTCGCGCAGGGCATTGAGCAGGGCCAGACCCTGGGGCCACGGGCCATGCCCGGAGTCCACGTTGATGTGTCCGGCCTCACCGATGTCGATGAACAGACTGCCCCAACAGTCCGCCCAGCGGGCCGTGCCCTCCAGGCTGGCCCAGGGGTCGTTGCGGCTGGCCACGACCATACTCGGTACGCCGATGGGAGTAGAAGGAATCCATGAGGACAGCCCGCCCCGGTCGGATACGTAGCTGGTGTCGCGCAGGCCGAAGGCACTGAAGCGGTCGGGGTCGGGCGGTGCCACCAGCAGCAGGCCGGCCACCCGTTCGGGGCGGTCGGCGGCGGCCACCACCGAGGCCAGACAGCCGTAGCTGTGGGCCACCAGCCACACCACGCCGGCCGCCTCGTCGATTTCGCGCCGGACCTCGGTGGCCCAGCGCGCCAGCACCGGCGCGGTCCAGTCGATCTGACGAACCCGGCGGGCATCGGCCAGCCGGGTTTCCAGCCAGCTCTGCCAGTGCCCGGGGCCGCTGTCGTTGAGCCCCGGCACGATCAAGGTGGTTTGCTGCACCTGAACGCCCCCAATCAAAAGATGCCAATGAAAAATGCGCCAGACCGGTAGCCTGGCGCATTGTGTGAAAGGACGCTCCCGCCGAGGGCGGGGGCGGGAGCACGCCGGACTTACTTGACGGTGGTGATCTGGTCGAACACGCCGCCGTCGGCGAAGTGGGTCTTCTGGGCCTTGGTCCAGCCGCCGAAGAGCTCGTCGATGGTGAACAGCTTGACCGGGGCGAAGGTCTTGGCGTACTTGGCAGCCACCTTCGGATCGATCGGGCGGTAGTAGTTCTTGCCGGCGATGTCCTGACCTTCCGGCGAGTACAGGTACTTCAGGTACTCCTCGGCGACCTTGCGGGTACCGCGCTTGTCCACCACCTTGTCCACCACGGAGACAGGCGGCTCGGCCAGGATGGACAGGGACGGGGTGATGATGTCGAACTTGTCCGGGCCCAGTTCCTTGGTGGCCAGGTAGGCTTCGTTTTCCCAGGAGATCAGCACGTCGCCGATACCGCGCTCGGTGAAGGTGGTCAGGGAGCCGCGGGCGCCGGAGTCGAGCACCTTCACGTTGCCGTAGATCTTCTTGACCAGATCCTTGGCGGTGACTTCGGTGCCGCCCGGCAGCTTGAGGGCGTAACCCCAGGCGGCCAGATAGTTCCAGCGGGCCCCGCCGGAGGTCTTCGGGTTCGGGGTGATGACCTCGATGCCCGGCTTGGCCAGGTCATTCCAGTCCTTGATCTTCTTCGGGTTGCCCTTCCGCACCAGGAACACGATGGTGGAGGTGTAGGGCGAGGCGTTGTGGGGCAGACGCTTCTGCCAGTCGGCCGGGATCCACTTGCCGTTGTCGTGCAGCGCATCCACGTCGGCCGCCAGGGCCAGGGTCACCACGTCGGCTTCGAGGCCGTCGATCACCGAGCGGGCCTGCTTGCCAGAGCCACCATGGGACTGCTTGATGGTGACGGTTTCGTTGTTCTTGGTCTTCCAGTACTTGGCGAAGGCCGCGTTGTATTCCTGGTAGAGCTCACGGGTCGGGTCGTAGGAGACGTTGAGCAGGGTCACGTCGGCATGGGCCAGGCTGGACAGGCCGAGCACCAGAGCCAAGGACAGGACGGAGCGGCGGGCGAAGCGAGATTTCATGAGACGACTTCCTATGGGCTAAAAGTAAGTGAAACCGAGTCTAGAGAGGGCTGCCGGAATGGCGAACCAAGAAAAACTTTTATGCTTATTCGCGGAGGCATGAATACCTATGCATGAATGGATGGCCCGGGCGAAACCGGACCGCGCAATGGATTCATTCACACGCGTTCAGCGGGAGGCGCTCTGCTCGCCAATGGCAAGGCGCAGGTCGGCCAGCGTGACCACGCGGGGGCCGTGCAGCGCGGCGATCTGCGCCACATCCAGCCCCAGCCGGCGGATGTTGTCGTGGAGGTTTACGGCGTAGGGGTTGGGGCGGGACGGCGCAGGCGCATTGGCCGCTGCCGGGGTGTAGGCGTCGCCCTCGACGAGGATTTTTTCGCCCGGCAGATAGACCAGGGCAAAGGCGTCGCTATGGCCGCTGCCGACAATGCTGTGCACCTCAATGCTGCGCTTGCCATCACTCAGCACCCGCTTGCCATCCACCTCGGCAAACACGGCCCCCTTGCGCGAGCGCGCCAGGCTGTCCGGGTTGAGGGTGCGCGGCGCGGCCCACACCTTGCGGTAGTAGGGCACGTTGGCCTTGGGCGTGACGATCACGGCCCCCTCCCGGGCAAAGGTGCGCAAACCGCCGGAGTGGTCGAAGTGGGCGTGGGTGTTGATCAGGTACTTGATGGGCTTGCCCGGCACCGTCTCCTTGGCCTTGGCGATCACCGCCAGGGAGCGCTCCTCGTTGAGGGGCGCCTCCACCACCACCAGGTGGTCGGCCTGTTCGATCAGCACGCTGTGGTGGGTGCCGCCGGTGAGGTAGTAAACCCCCTCGGCGAGCTTGTCGGCCTTGACCACCGGTGCAACCGGGGTGGCGCTGGCCACCTCGGGCGGCACGGCAATGCTCGCGGCGCCATTGATCCGGACATCGTTCACCTTCAGGTCCAGCACCGGGTAGCCCCCCTGGCTGCGCGCGATGTGGCTGGGGAAGGGAATGCCCCCGAAATCGCGGTAGTCGGAGAAGCGCGTCTCCACCAGGGTGTCGCCCAGCACCGGGTTGTCCACCCAGGTGCGCACCACGGCTACTTCATTGCGGGCATTGATGTGTCCGACGAAGCGGTGCTTGCCGCCGACGGTGAAGGCCACCTCGCTGCCCCCGCCCTTCAGCGGACGCGAGCGGGCCTTGTTGGCCAGGGCCGCGCGCAGGAAACCCTGGGGTGTGGACAGGATCTCGGCGGTGCGCTCGGCGACCGCCGCAAACTGCGGTACCGGTGCCGCCAGCGTTCCCCCCGGGGCAATCACCGGCAGGTTCCAGGCCACCGGGCCGCTGACGTACTGATCGACCTTCTGCTCCACCGGTACCGGGCGCTCACGGCCGGCCTCCAGGGCCTGGATGCGGTTGATCTGGACCCGCGCGCTGCCCTTCTCGTAATCGATGTCGGCCACATAGCGGCTCACGTCGAAGCGCGGCCAGGGCAGGCTGGGGTCGGGCGCCTGACCGAACTGGAACCAGCTGCCGCTGCCGGTGAGCTGGATGCTGCGGGTGCCGGCGGCATCCAATGCACGCACGGCAGATTGCAGGGTCTGGGCCTGGGCGGGAAGCGCGGCCAGCAGCGAAAGGATGGCGGTGGCGCCAAGAACGGGACGAAGCGGGAAAGACATGGAACCCCCTTGTGGATGAACGGGCGGCCGGAAGGGCACTGGGGGCAGGAGGGGCAATAAGCGTACCCGCGCCGGACGGCCGTCACGCCACGCCGGGAAGGCCCTGATTTCAGGGCAAAATTGAGCGCAGACGCGGGTTTGCGGGGCGAGGCCGGTGGCGGGTGCGCTGCTGATGGACCAGCAGGGCCTGCTGTTTTTCCAGCACCGGCTGCCCTGATTGCGGCAGCGCTCCGGGCCCTCTGCCTCAGCGCTCTGTCGGTGCCTGGTAGCGCCGGGCTTCCTCGACCGTGGCCGGCACCAGCTCGACGACGAGCCGCCACAGCCGCTCCCGCCATTCCCGGGTGGGGCCGCTGGCCGACTGCAGGGGCAGGCTCTCCCAGGCCTGCCAGTCGATGCCGGGCAGGGCACTGCGCTGCTCGGCAGGCATGGCGAGGGCACTCTCGCGCATGCAGGCCAGGCGCTCAAGCGCCCGCTCCAGGTTGCCGCGGGTGGCAAACAGCGCCTGCGGATCACCGCCGGACAGATCGCCGAGCAGGCTGGCGCCATCGTCGAGCAGGTTGCCCAGCAGGGCCCCGCACAGCACCGCCGCCCCCAGGGTGGGACGTCGGCGCCGGCGTGGCTTTGCCGGGGTTGGGCGTGGTCCGCTCATGGCCTGGGCCTCAGTGGTAGACCGGCCGGCGGCCGGGCGCTGTCGCCGCCGCCTGGGGAGCAGACGCGAACTCGGCCAGGAAACGGCGCAGGGCCGGCTCGAAACGCTCCGCATCAATCAGGAAGCCGTCGTGGCCGTGCTCCGAATCGATGGCAATGAGCTGCGCCCGCAGCAGCTGGCTGGCCAGGTAGAGCTGGTCTTCCGGGACATACAGGGCGTCCGAGGGGATGGAGCCCACCAGCACGGGCTGATGGATGCGCCCCAGGGCCGTGGCGCAGCCCCCACGCCCTCGCCCCAGGTCGTGGCTGTCCATGGCATCCAGCAGCACGCGGTAGCTGTGGGGGTCGAAGCGCCGGGTCAGCGCATCCCCATGGTGGCGCAGCCAGCCCCGCACGGCGTAGTCGCCCGGGGTGGCGGCCGCGGCGCCAAAGACCTCGTCGCCCAGGCTGCGTCCGAAACGCCGGCCCAGGGAGGCGGGGCTGCGGTAGCTGACCATGGCCATGGCCCGGGCCGCAGCCAGCCCGGCCAGGGGTGGGTCGGCGGGGTCGTAGTCGCCGTCCCGGTAGCGCGGGTCACCGGCCAGGGCCAGGCGCTGGGCCTCGCTCCAGGCCATGCACCAGGGCGAGTGCTTGCCCGAGGCGGCGATGCACGCCACCGCATCCACCCGGTCGGGATCGAGCAGAGCCCACTCCAGCGCCTGCAGCCCGCCCATGGAACCGCCGATCACGAAACGGATGCGGCGGATGCCCAGGGCGTCGGCCAGGCTGATCTGGGCCTGCACCTGGTCGCGGATGGTGATGGCGGGAAAGCGCGCCCCCCACGGGCGTCCGTCCGGCGCGGGCGAGGTGGGGCCGGTGCTGCCGTAGCAGCTCCCCAGAGCGTTGCTGCAGACGATGAAGTGCTGCTCCGGATCGAGGGCCCGGCCCGGCCCGAAAAGGGGCGCCCACCAGGCATCGGCGTCGGCAGTGCCAGTAAGGGCATGGCACACGATGACGACGTTATCGCCCCGGGCATTGAGACGGCCCCAAGTGCGGAAGGCGAGCTGCAGCCCGGGCAGGCTGCCCCCGGACTCCAGGGCCAGGGGCTGCCCGGCGGTGAAGAGGCGGGTCTGCCCGGACAGACGGCGGGAAAGGCTCATGGCAACACCAGTCGCCTCAGGCGGCCACGTCGAGGCCGGCCCGACGCAGGGCGTGGTCGAAGTCGGCCTTGATGTCGTCGATGTGCTCGATGCCCACCGACACGCGGATCAGGTCGGGGCGCACGCCGGCGCTCTTCTGTTCCGCTTCGGAGAGCTGCTGGTGGGTGGTGGAGGCCGGGTTGATGACCAGGGTCTTGGCATCGCCCACGTTGGCCAGGTGGCTGGCCAGCTCCACGTTGTCGATGAAGGTGCGGGCTGCGTTGGCGCCACCCTTGATGCCGAAGTTGAGCACCGCACCGAAGCCGTTGCGCAGGTACTTCTTTGCCAGCGCGTGATAGGGGCTGTCTTCGAGGCCGTTGTACTCGACCCACGCCACCTGCGGATGGGCCTTCAGCCAGCGGGCCAGCTCGAGGGTGTTGTCCAGGTGGCGCTGAACACGCAGGGACAGGGTCTCGACGCCCTGCAGCAGCTGGAAGGCGTTGAAGGGCGACAGGCTGGGGCCGATGTCGCGCAGGCCTTCAACCCGGGCGCGGATGGCGAAGGCGATGTTGCCGAAGGGTCCGCCGCTGCCGAACACCTCCCAGAAGTTGAGGCCGTGGTAGCCCGGCGCCGGATCGGTGAACAGGGGGAACTTGCCGTTGCCCCAGTCGAACCGGCCGGAGTCGATGATGACGCCGCCGATGGAGGTGCCGTGGCCGCCGATCCACTTGGTGGCCGACTCGACGACGATGTCGGCGCCGTGGTCGATGGGCCGGGCGATATAACCGCCGGCGCCGAAGGTGTTGTCCACGATCAGCGGAATGCCGGCCTCGTGGGCCACCCTGGCCAGGGCTTCAAAATCGGGGATGTTGAAGCGCGGGTTGCCGATGGTCTCCACATAGATGGCCTTGGTGTTGGCATCGATGGCCTGGCGGAAATCCTCCGGGTCGTCGCCCTCGACAAACTTCACGTTGATGCCCAGGCGCGGCAGGGTGACCTTGAACTGGTTGTAGGTGCCGCCATACACATAGCTGGTGGACACGATGTTGTCGCCGGCCTGGGCGATGGTGGTGATGGCCAGGAACTGGGCAGCCTGGCCGGAGCTGGTGGCCACCGCCGCCACCCCGCCTTCGAGCGCGGCGATGCGCTGCTCGAAGACGTCGGTGGTGGGGTTCATGATGCGGGTGTAGATGTTGCCGAACTCCTTCAGCGCAAACAGGCGCGCGCCGTGGTCGGCGTCGTTGAAGGTGTAGGAGGTAGTCTGGTAGATCGGCACGGCACGGGCGTTGGTGCCGGGGGCCGGCTGCTGGCCGGCATGGACCTGCAGGGTTTCGAAGCGGTAGGCGGCTTTGCGGTCGGTCATGGCGATGCTCCTTTTTTATGTTGGGGCGGCTTCAAGCTGCTCGCGGGTTTCAGGGATGTCTCAGCCCCACACGCCGCTGCGCCGGTCTTCCACACGCTTGGCCTTGTGGGTGGCGCGGGGCAGGGTGTCGGCGGGAAGGATCTTCACTTCGGCACTCACGCCGGTAATGGACTTGAGCTGGCGGCCGAAGCGGTGGGCCAGCTCCTCGTCGCTGCCGGCATAGGCCGGGCTTCGCTCCAGCTCCACGGTGAGGCGGTCCAGGTGGTTCTCGCGCTCGACGATCAGGCGATATTCGCCGGTGAAGTCGTGATCGCGCCGGGCGATGGCTTCCACGTCGCTGGGGAAGAGGTTGGCGCCCTTGATGATGAGCATGTCGTCCAGGCGCCCGTGCACGCCCTGCAGGCGGATGGAGGTGCGTCCGCAGCCGCAGGGCTCGGCGGTGAAGGAGACAATGTCGCCGGTGCGGAAGCGCACCATGGGCCGGGCGGTCTTCCTGAGGGTGGTCAGCACCAGCTCGCCGCGACTGCCCTCCTCCACCGGTTCGTTGGTGTCGGGGTGCAGCACCTCGACCAGGATGTGGTCCTCGGCCCAGTGCAGGCCATCCTTCTCCTCGCACATGCCGGCGCAGGAGCCGAAGATGTCCGACAGGCCGTAGTAGTCATACACCGAGGCGCCCCACAGGTCCTCGATGCGCTGGCGGGTCTCGGGGATGGAGCCGCCAGGCTCGCCGGCCACGAAGATGCGGCGCACGGCCAGATCCTTGCGCAGATCGATGCCTTCCTTGATGGCTGTCTCGCCCAGGTACCAGGCGTAGGACGGGGTGGTCCAGATGGCAGTGACCTGGAACTGGCGCAGGATGGCCAGCAGGCGCTCCGAGGGCACGGTGCCGGCGTGGATGGACAGGGCGCCAAGCTTCTGGGCCCCCAGCACGCAAGGGCCGCCGACGAACAGGGAGAAATTCAGCGAGTGGGCGTAGCGGTCTTCCGGGCGCAGGCCGGAGCTCCAGAACTGGCGCGCCTCGTAGTCGATCCACTCGTCGAAGTCGGTGGACGAGAAGGGCGAGGCGGTGGGCACGCCGGTGGAGCCGCTGGAGGCGGAGATGTAGACGATGTCCCGCTCGGGCACCGCCACCAGGTCGCCAAAGGGCGGCACGGCCAGCTGGCGGTCGCGCAGGGTCTGCTTGTTGATGAAGGGGAAGCGCCGGATGTCGTCCAGGCTGCGCACCTCTTCCGGATGCACCCCGGCCGCATCAAAGCTGGCCCGGTAATAGGGTGAATGGGTATACGCGTGCAGCAGGTGCTTTTGCAGCAGCTGCAGCTTGAGGGCGTCCCAGTCGGCGCGGGGCTGGGTTTCCAGGGCTTCGTCCCAGTAGGGGCGGTGGGCGGTGGTCATTGGGGGATTCCTTTGGTGCGGGCAAATGGCGGAGCGTGTAGGGGCGACTTCAGTCGCCCGCGGACTCCGACCAACGGCATGCCGCTGATCGACGCTCGATGGGCGACTGAAGTCGCCCCTACATGTCGCCCCTATAGCCCTGCAAAGATCACTGCAGGAAGGCCGGGCGGGCGTAACCGGCAAAGTGCTTGTCCAGGGCGGCGCGGTATTCCGGGGTGTGGAATGCGGCGGCGATGTCCTTGGCCCAGGGCTTGTCCTTGTCGTCGGCCTTCACCGCGACCACGTTCAGGTAGTGGTCGGGGGTCTTCTCCAGGGCCACGGCTTCGGTGAGCTTGAGGCCGGAGGAGATGGCGAAGTTGCCGTTGATGAGGGCGAACTCGGCGTCGTCCAGGGTGCGCGGCAGCTGGGCGGCCTCGATGGGGGTGAGCACCAGCTTGCGCGGGTTCTCGGCCACGTCCTTCTCGGTGGCCTTCAGGGGGACGACGCCGGCCTTCACCTTGAGGAGCTTGAGCTGCTCCAGGAAGACCAGGGCGCGGGCCAGGTTGCTGGGGTCATTCGGCAGGGTGATGCGGTCGCCGTCCTTCACCTCGTTGAGGCTCTTGCGCTTCTTGGAGTACAGGCCCAGAGGGGCGATGGGCGCCTTGGTGATGTCCACCAGGTTCAGCCCCTTGTCGGCACTGAACTTCTTCAGATAGATGATGTGCTGGAACAGGTTGGCGTCGAGAGAGCCCTGGGCCAGGGCCAGGTTGGGCTGCACGTAATCGTTGAACTCGACGAGCTTGACGGTGTAGCCCTTCTTTTCGAGCACGGGCTTGATGCCGAGCTTGAGCTGATCGAAGTTGGAGCCGGCGGTGGCGCCGATGGTCAGGGTCTTCTTTTCCTGGGCCTGGGCGGTGGCGGCACCCAGGCCGATGGCGGCGACGAGGCCGGCCACGGAGAGCAGACGCAGGGCGAAATGGCGACGGGTATTCATGGTGATGTTCTCCTGGAACGATTCGGGTTGTGGTCTTGTTGTAAGGGGTTCAACGCTTGTCCACGTGGCGGGCAGCCCACTGGCCAAGAAACTGAATGCTCTGCACCAGCACCACCAGCAGCACGATGGTGATGAGCATGACGTCGGTCTGGAAGCGGTAGTAGCCGTAGCGGATGGCCAGGTCGCCAATGCCGCCGCCGCCCACCACCCCGGCCACCGCCGAGTAGGACAGGAAGCTCACCGCCAGCACAGTGACGGCCAGCACCAGGCCGGAGCGGGCCTCCACCAGCAGCACATGGCGGACGATCTGCAGGGGCGAGGCGCCCATGGCCTCGGCGGCCTCGATGACGCCCCGGGGCACGTCGCGCAGGGTCTGCTCGATGAGCCGGGCGAAATAGAAGATGGCGGCGATGGACAGGGGCACGCTGGCCGCCAGAGGGCCGATGGAGGTGCCGGCGATGACCCGGGTGAAGGGCGAGATGGCCACCAGCAGGATGATGAAGGGGAAGCTCCGCACCACGTTGATGACCCCGTTGGCCACCAGGTTGAAGCTGCGGAAGCGCGCCAGCGACTGGCCCCGGCTGGTGAGGAAGACCAGCAGGCCCAGCGCACCGCCGATGACGATGGCCGCCGACAGGCAGATGGCCATCATCAGCAGGGTCTCGCCGGTGGCCTTGAGGATCTCGGGCAACAGCTCGTTGAGGGTGTCGAGCAGGGACGTGGTTTCAGGCATGGGCGGCCTCCAGGGCAAGGTGGTGTCCGGTGCCGGCATCGGGCCGGGCAGCGGGGGACGGGCTGGCCGCCGGGCCGGCGCCGAAGTCGCTGAGCCAGCGGGCCAGGCGCGAACCTTCGGGGATGCGCCCGTCGGCGATGTCGAGCTGCTCGACGATGCGCCCGCCCTCCATCACCGACACCCGGTGGCACAGGCGGCGGATGACCTCCATCTCGTGGCTGACCAGCAGGATGCTGACGCCGAACTTCCGGTTGGCATCGGCCAGCACGCCGAGCAGATCCAGGGTGGTGCGCGGGTCGAGGGCCGAGGTGGGCTCGTCGGCCAGCAGCACGTGGGGCTCTGGGGCCAGGGCGCGGGCAATGGCGACGCGCTGCTTCTGGCCGCCGGAGAGGCGCCCGGGATAGACGTCGGCCTTCTCGGCCAAGCCCACGAAATCCAGGCACACCTTCACCCGCTCGCGGATGCGCGCCGGGTCTTCACCGGCGATGCGCATGGGCAGGGCCACGTTGTCGGCGACGGTCTGGTTATGCAGCAGGTTGAAGTGCTGGAAGATCATGCCGATGCGGTGCCGGGCCTGACGCAGCCCAGCGGCGGACAGGCGGGTCAGGTCCTGACCATGGACGATGACCTCGCCGGCATCGGGGCGCTCCAGCAGATTGACGATGCGCAGCAGGGTGGACTTGCCGGCACCGGAAAAACCGATGATGCCGTGGATCTCGCCGGTGGGAATGCTCAGGCTGGTGGGCTGCACGCCCACCAGACGGCCACCGGGATCGGCAAAGCGGCGTGAAACGCCGCGCAGTTCGATGGCGGGGGTCGGGGACAAGGGGGAGGAAGCGGTCTGGGACATGATGCCTTGCAGCAAAAACAGCGATGCACCGACTGTAGCGCCGGCCCACCACCCCCCAAACCAATCAATTTTTCGTTGCTTTGCAGGCTCCCGCTGCAATGCTTTTCAGGTGACGTAAGGGCAATTGCTGCCCGGGAAGCCGCACCAGCTCAGGACTTGTGCCTCAGTTCGGCCCGGCCGCTGCTGGCACAGCGGCTGCAACCCAGTTCATCCAGGCGCTCCCGCACTTCGGTGGCCGAGTGGCGGCAGAACACCATGGGAATACCCAGATCCTCGGCCTGCTTGCGCACATTGCGCATCAGCATGTGATTGGCCCGGTCGCACATGAACACCACCAGCCCGGTGCGCCGCGACAGCTGACGGCGGTTTTCGGACGCCTTTCGACCGGTCCAGTGGTCGATGTCCTTGATGCCGAACTGGTCGGCCACCCTGAGGATCTCGCTGCGGATGCCCTCGATGCGATCCGCGCCGACGATGACGGCCTGCATGGGGAAGCTCCATTTCATGAATGCGCCGATAGCGCTGACGGAGTGCAGTGTGTGGGCCCGATGCAGCGCACCAAACCAAATTGTTCCGATATGCATTCCATGCCGGAATGAAATAGACGGCATTCCATGAATTCATCCAAGCTATTGAAATAACTAAAAAAGCCTTTTGCTGGGCAATCATCACCAATGACCTGCCAGGTGTTGATTTCCAGCCACCGGAATACAGTCCGTGCCCCCAATCCTGTGGGTTCGAATTCATACGACCTCCGCGCGTTGATTCACAGGCAAGTCGGTGGCCGGAAGTCCACGGTCGAATGAATTCGACCCCACAACAGCGCGCCGCCATTGGCGCTCGCCCCGGTTTCAGAGCGACAGCAGAGGCAAGCAGGAGCAACGCGCCACCTGGCGTCGCGGCCAGGCTGACGCCGGCCACCAGGGCTGCGGAAACCCTACTCAGCACAGGGTTGAAGTCACCGCGCCAAGCGACCAGACTTGAAACACCCCCTCTCCGGAGTGTCCCGTGAGCGCGAAGAGCACGACCCGCATCGCCTCACCCCATGCCCCACCCAGCACCACCGCCGGGTCACGGAGCATGCGTGTCGCCGACCCGCGCTTCGACGAGATTCTCGCCAGCGCCAACGACGCGATCATCTCCATCGACGAATCCCACGTCATCACCCTGTTCAACCGGGGTGCCGAGCGCATCTTCGGCTACAGCGCCGCCGACATCATCGGCCAGCCCCTGGATCGGCTGATTCCCGAACGCTTCGTCGCCCGCCATGGCGGCCAGGTGCGGGATTTTTCGGCGGCCCCGGAGGCCTCGCGGATGATGGCTCAGCGCGGCGAGATCTACGGACGCCGGCGCGATGGCAGCGAGTTTCCGGCCGAAGCCTCGATCTCCAAGTTCCGGGGGCCGGATGGGCTGGTGTTCACGGTGATCCTGCGCGACATCACTGAAAGGCGCGCCGCCGAGCTGATCCTGCGCGGCGCCCATGACGAGCTGGACAGGCGCGTGCGCGAACGCACCGCCGAGCTCGAAGAGCGCAACGCCCAGCTGCAGCAGGAAATCCATGAGCGCCGCCGCGCCGAGAAGCTGCTGGCCGAGCAGGCCCGTGAGCTGGCCCGCTCCAACGCAGACCTGGAACAGTTTGCCTCCGTCGCCTCCCACGACCTGCAGGAGCCCCTGCGCATGGTGGCCAGCTACACCCAGCTCCTGGGCAAGCGCTACCGCAACCGCCTCGACGGAGACGCCGACGAGTTCATGGGCTTCATCGTCGATGGGGCCCTGCGCATGCAGCGCCTCATCAACGACCTGCTCACCTTCTCCCGGGTGGGCAGCCGCGGCAAGGGCTTCCAGCCGGTGGATCTGGCGACCAGCGTGGCCCAGGTGCGCATCAACTTGCGCGCCGCCATCGACGAGAGTGGCGCCCGGATCAGCACCGGCACGCTGCCGGTAGTCAACGCCGACGCCACCCAGATGGAGCAGCTGCTGCAGAACCTGATCGGCAACGCCATCAAGTTCCGCAAGGGCCCGGCGCCCCGCGTGCACATCGACGCCCGGCGCGAGGACGCGGCCTGGCGCATCGAGGTGCAGGATGACGGCATCGGCATCGACGCCCGCTACGCCGAGCGGATCTTCGTGATCTTCCAGCGCCTGCACACCGCCGCCGAATACCCGGGCACCGGCATCGGCCTGGCCATCTGCAAGAAGATCGTTGAGCGCCACGGCGGGCAGATCGGCGTGCAATCAACCCCTGGCGAGGGGACGAGCTTCAGTTTCACACTGCCTGATCGGGAGGAGACCCCCCATGCGTGACCGCCAACGCCCCATCCGGATCCTCCTCGTGGAGGACAACCCCGGGGACGTGCGCCTGACCATCGAAGCCTTCAAGGACAACCGTGTGGACACCCCCCTTGATGTCGCCCGGGACGGCGTCGAGGCCCTGGCCTACCTGCGCCAGGAGGGTATCCACGCCGGCAAGCCACTGCCCGACCTGATTCTCCTCGACCTCAACCTGCCGCGCATGGACGGCGGCGAGGTGCTGGCGGCCATCAAGGCCGACCCGGCCCTGATGCACATCCCGGTAGTGGTGCTCACCACCTCCCGGGCGGAGCAGGACGTCCAGCGCGCCTACCTGCTGCAGGCCGCCTGCTTCATCACCAAGCCGGTGGATTTCGAATGCTTCATCCAGGCGGTTAAGCTCATCGACGCCTTCTGGCTGAGCGTCGTCACCCTGCCCTGCGGCGCGCGCTCATGAGCAGTGCGCACTCCAATGTGCTGCTCGTCGAAGACAACCCCGGCGATGCCCGCCTGATCCAGGAGATGCTGGCCGACGGGGACGGGGACAGCTTCCGGCTATGGCGGGCCGACCGCCTGTCGGCCGGGCTGGACATGCTCTCCAGCGGCGACATTGGCGTGGTGCTGCTGGACCTGTCGCTGCCCGACAGCCTGGGCATCGAGACCTTCTGCACCATGTTTGCCCACGCCCCTCAGGTGCCCATCATCGTGCTCACCGGCACCGACGACGAGGTGATGGCCCTGCACGCGGTCAAGACCGGTGCCCAGGACTACCTGATCAAGGGCGAGGTGAACAGCAACCTGCTGCTGCGCGCCATGCGCTATGCCATGGAGCGCAAGGAGGTCGAGCGGGCCCTGCGGGAAAGCGAGGAGCGCTACGCCCTGGCCGCCGCCGGGGCCAACGACGGCCTGTGGGACTGGCACCTGCAGCGCGGCCGGGCCTACTTCTCGCCACGCTGGAAGTCCATGCTGGGCTTTGCCGACGACGAGATCGGCGACGACCCGGAGGCCTGGCTGGCCCTGATCCACGCCGACGACATCGCCGCCGTGCGCGCCCAGCTCGCCAACCCACAGACCCTCTCCGGCGCGCCCCTCAATGTCGAATACCGCATCCGCACCCGGGGCGGCGACTACCGCTGGATGCTGTGCCGGGGCATGGCTGTGCGCGACCGGGACGGCCAGCCCCTGCGCATGGCGGGCTCCCAGACCGACATCCACGCCCGCAAGCTGGCCGAGGAGCGCCTGCTGCGCGACTCCCTGCGCGACGGCCTCACCGGCCTGTCCAACCGCAACCTGGTGACCCACCGCCTGCACCAGGCCATCGAGCACATGCAGCGCCAGCCGGAGCGGCGCTTTGCGGTGCTGTTCCTCGACCTGGACCGCTTCAAGAACGTGAACGACAGCCTCGGCCACACCACCGGCGACAAGCTGCTGATCGAATGCGGGCGCCGCCTGGGCCTGTGCTGCCGGCCCCACGACACCCTGGCCCGGCTGGGGGGCGACGAGTTCGTGCTGCTGCTGGAGGACATCGACGACGCCACCGACGCCATCCGCGTGGCCGACCGCATCCAGCGCCACTTCGCCACCCCCTTCGTGATCGACGGCTACGAGCTGTTCATGAACTGCAGCATCGGCATCGCCCTGTCGGCCCCCGAATACCACCACCCGGACGAGCTGCTGCGCGACGCCGACACCGCCATGTACCGGGCCAAGGCCGACGGCAAGGCATGCTACGCCCTCTTCGACGCCGACATGCACCACCGGGCGGTGGCGGCCCTGGACATGGAGAGCAGCCTGCGCCGGGCCATCGACCGGAACGGCTTCGTGCTCCACTACCAGCCGGTGATCGAGCTCAGCAGCGGCCGCATCGCCGCTTTCGAAGCCCTGATCCGCTGGCCCCACGAAAGCCGCGGCCTCATCTCGCCGGCCGAGTTCGTCCCCCTCGCCGAAGAAACCAGCCTGATCCTGCCCATCGGCCGCTGGGCCCTGCGCGAGGCCTGCCGCCAGCTGCGCTGCTGGCAGGACGCCGACGGGCGCCTTTCCAGTCTCAGCATCAGCGTCAACCTGTCCGCCCGCCAGTTCTCCGATGAAGGCCTGGTGGGCCAGGTGGCTGACGTACTCGAGGAAACGGGGCTGGCCCCCGCCTGCCTCAAACTCGAGATCACCGAGAGCGTGCTGATGGTCAACGCACAGCTGGCCCTGACACGACTGGCACAGCTGCGGGCCATGGGCATCGGCATCAGCATGGACGACTTCGGCACCGGCTACTCGTCCCTCAGCTACCTGCAGCGCTTCCCCATCGACACCCTGAAGATCGACCAGTCCTTCATCGGCGCCATGGCCCACACCATCGAGGGTGCCGAGATCGTGCGGGCCATCCTCAACCTGGGCAAGGCTCTGCACCTGGAAGTGATCGCCGAGGGCGCCGAGAGCGTCGCCCAGGTGGACATGCTCCGCGACATGGGCTGCCCCCTGACCCAGGGCTTCTTCTTCTCCCGCCCCCTGCCCCACCACGAGGCCGAAGCCCTGCTCCGGGCCGCGCCCCCCGCCGCCTGAGCCCCCACGACCGGCCGAGCTTCTTATCGCCGGTTAACGACCCCGCACAGGAGACGCGCCGACAATCGGCTTCGCCGCTGCGGCCCATTGCGGGACAAGACCCGACACGGATAGCGGCCCGCAGCGCCCTCGCCCCCTCCCCAGCAGGTACCCCCATGCACACGCTCCTTGCCCCCGCCGTGGCATTGCTCAACCGCCTGAGTTTCCGCGGCAAGTTCACCATCATCATCCTCTGTGTGCTCATCGCCCTGGCCGGCCTCGGCGGCTCCCTGGGGGCCGCCCTGTGGGGTGAAGTCCGCCACACCCGCAACGAGCAGGCCGGTGTCGCCACCCTGGTGCCCACCCTGCACGCGGTGCAGATGATCCAGCAGCACCGGGGCCAGATGGTCAGCGTGCTGTCCGGCAAGCCCGAGTTGAAGCCCCGGGCCGACGAGACCGCCGCCCAGGCCGACCGCTGGCTGGACAAGGCCGACGCGGCCCTGGCTGCCTCCCCCACCCTCAGCGGCACCGCAACCGGATGGACCGCCGTGCGCAAGGACTGGAAGGATCTGGTCATCTCCGGCGGAAGCCTGGATGCCGCCGCCAGCCGGATTGCCCACCGCAAGGTGATCGAAGCCCTGCTGGCCCACGCGAAAGCGGTGATCAGCGCATCCGGCCTGCTGCTGGACACCGAAGCCGGTTCTTTCTACATGATCGACGCGACCCTCGATGCCCTGCCCGAGCTCATCGAACGGATCGGCAAAATGCGCGCCACCGGCAACCTGCTGCTCAGCAGGAAAACCGGCAGCGATCAGGAACGGGAAGACCTGACCGTGCTGATGGCCACGGCCGAAGCCGAGTACCGGAAAGTCATCCAGAAGCTCCGCCGCGCCAGCGAGGGCCACCCGGAGATCGTCACCAGCATCGCAGCCCTGGAATCCGGGACCGGCCCCCACCTGGCCTAGCTGACCGGGGTGGCCCGCAGCGACATCATCCCCGGGCGCTACGAGACCCCGGCGGCTGAGTGGGTGCAGCGCTCCACCGCGGCCATCGACGCCCTCTACGAGAGCGCCTTCGAGCATTTCATCCCCGAACTCCAAGGCCTGCTCGCCGATCGCGAGTCCCGCCTGATGCGCACCTTCACCCTGTCAGCAACGGCGGCCATCGGCATCGCCCTGCTGGTGACCTACCTCCTCGCCGCCGTCGCCTCGGCCATCGGCGGCGCCGTGGCCAGCCTGGCCGGCAATGCCGAGAAGGTGGCCGACGGCGACCTGACCGTGCACGTCGAGCTCGCCACCCGGGATGAACTGCAGCGCGTCGCCAGCGCCTTCAACCGCATGGGCGAATCCATTGCCCAGCTGCTCCAGGGGGCGCACAAGACGGCTGACGACCTGTCTGCCGCGGCCGATCACCTGGCCAGCTCCTCCAGCGACGTGGCCCGCGGCTCGGCCCACCAGAGCGACGCGGCCAGCGCCATGGCGGCGGCGGTCGAAGAGATGACCGTCGGCATCAACCACATCGCCTCCAACGCCCGCGACGCCCAGAGCGAAGCCACCCACGCCGGGCAGCTATCCACCGAAGGCAGCGAAGTGGTGCGCCAGACCGTGGATGACATCGGCCGCATCTCCGAAGTGGTGAAGCGCTCCGCCGGCATCATCCGCAAGCTCGGCGACCAGTCCTCGCAGATCTCGGCCATCGTCGGCACCATCAAGGAGATCGCCGACCAGACCAACCTGCTGGCCCTCAACGCCGCCATCGAAGCCGCCCGTGCCGGCGAGCAGGGGCGTGGCTTTGCGGTGGTGGCCGACGAGGTACGCAAGCTGGCCGAGCGCACCACCCAGTCCACCCAGGAGATCGCCGGCATGATCGGTGGCATCCAGGAAGGCGCCCAGCATGCCGTGCGGGCCATGGAAGAAGGGGTCGAGCGGGTCAGCGAGGGCGTGGACCGGGCCGGCCAGGCCGGCACCGCCATCGCCCACATCCGTGCCGGCGCCGGGCGCACCGTCAATGCCATCAACGAAATCAGCGACGCCCTCGGCGAACAGAGCGCCGCCAGCACCGAAATCGCCCGACAGGTGGAAGGGATCGCCCAGATGGCCGAGAACAACAGCGCCAGCTCCCAGGCCTCGGCCCGCACCGCCCAGCAACTCAAGGACCTGGCGGTGCGCCTGGAACAGGATATCGGGCGCTTCCGGCTGAACTGAGGTCTGCCTCCACGGATAGGCCCGCGCGCGCGCCACTTGCCCCCGACCCAACATGCGCTACTCGCCCGCCAGCGCCACCACCGGGTCCAGGCGAGCAGCCTGGCGGGCTGGGAGATAGCCGAACAACAAGCCGGTGGCAACTGCGCAGGCAAACGCGCCGAGCATTGCAGTCACCGAAAAGATCACTGGCACCTGCCAGAGGATGAGGAGTGCTCCGACGCTCAAACCCGCCGCCACCCCCAGCGCCCCACCCACCACCGTCAGCAGTACCGACTCGGTCAGAAACTGGCGCAGGATGTCGCGCTGGCGAGCCCCCGTGGCCATCCGGATCCCGATCTCGCGAGTCCGCTCACGCACCGTCATCAGCATCACGTTCATCACGCCGATGCCACCCACCACCAGGGACACGGCGGCGATCAGGCCCAGCATCATGGTCATCGCCTCGCGGGTCTCCATCTCCGCCTGCAGCTTGGCCGCGGCGTTGCCGATGCCGAAGTCCTCCCGCCCGTGCCGCTCCAGCATGAGCCGGCGGATGGCCTGCTCGGCCGCCATCACCTGCTCTGCCCCAGCCGCCTCGATGACCGTGTAGTCAGGCTGGGTCTGGGCCCGATAGACCCGGGCACGACCGGCGCGATAGGGGATGAAGACCATGTCGTCGTAGTCCTGGCTGCCGGATTCGGCACCGCGCTCGGCCATCACGCCTATCACCTCGAAGGGGGCTGTACCGATCAGCAAGTGCTGGCCGGTGGGGTAGGCCCCATCGGGGAAGAAGTTCTCCCGCGCCTTGTGGCCAAGCACCACCAGGGGCGCCAGATCGCGGTCTTCCTGGGCATTGAAGAAACGCCCGACGGCGACGGGCCAGCGGTGCATGCGAGGCATGGCTTCGGTGCCGGCAAAGACGTACAGATTGCGCTCCACGTTGCCACGGCGGACCGAGATCGGATCACCGATCACCGGCATCACCCTGGCCACCTCGGGCAGGGCCGCAAGGGCAGCGAGGTCCTCCTCGGTGACGACCCCGCCAGGGCCGCCGGCAGGCGGAGGCCGGCTGCCCATGTACATGATGGTGGCGCCCATGCTGCCCATCTGGGTGGCCACCTTTTGCCGTGCCCCTTCGCCGATGGCCAGCATGGCGATCACCGATGCCACACCGATGACGATACCGAGCAGGGTCAGCCCGGTGCGCCCGCGGTTCATGCGCATGCCACGCCAGGCGCTGCGGGCGGCCTCGCGCAGTTCGGCACGCCAGACCCCGGCGCCCGCCCTGCCCGGCGGCGTGTCGGGCAGCCCTGCCGGGGCATGGCCCCGGGCAGATGGTGCCGGTACGCCCGAATCGGCAACGATCCGTCCATCCTGGATCTCGATCACCCGGCGGGCCTGGGCCGCCACCCGGTGATCGTGGGTGATGAGGATGACGGTGTGCCCGGCCTCCGCCAGTTCGGCCAGCAGGGTCATGACCTCGGCGCCGCTGCGGGAGTCGAGGGCGCCGGTGGGCTCATCGGCCAGGATGATGCGCCCGCCATTGACCAGGGCCCGGGCAATCGACACCCGCTGCTGCTGGCCGCCGGACAACTGCCGGGGACGGTTGTCCAGGCGCTCGCCGAGGCCGAGGCGTTCGAGCAGGGCGGTGGCCCGCGCCGACCGCTCAGCTTCACTCATGCCAGCATAGACGGCGGGGACTTCGACGTTCTCCCGGGCGGTCTCGCTGGGAATCAGGTGGTAACCCTGGAAGACGAAGCCGAAGGCCTCACGGCGCAGCCAGGCCAGGCGATCGGCATCGAAGCCGTCCACGTCCTGCCCGGAGAAGAGATAGCGGCCGGAGGTGGGCCGGTCCAGGCAGCCCAGGATGTGCATCAGCGTGGATTTGCCCGAGCCCGAGGCGCCGACGATGGCGACGAACTCCCCGGCGTGGATGTCCAGCGAGATGCCGCGGAGCACGTCCACCAGGGGCTGCTCGCCGCCGCCGTAGGTCTTGCACAGGCCACTCAGGGTGATCAGGGGAATAGGCACAGCGCTCACCAGGTGAATCTCCGCACGCCACCGTCGCGCCGACGCTCGGCAAGCACCAGGGCCTCCCCTTCGGCAAGCCCTGTGCGCACCTCGACCTGATGGCGATTGCGCACGCCGGCCACCACTTCACGCCGCTCGATCGTGCCGCCGGGCAGGCGGACCCGGGCCGTGAATCGGTCGGCCACCCCAGGCACCGGCTCCAGGGCGGCCAGGGGCGCATGCAGGCGGCCCCTGGCGGCGGCCGTCACGATGCTGACCTGGGCGGTCATCTGGGGCATCAGCTCGCCATCGGCGTTGTCCACATCGAACAGCACGGTGTAGGCCACCGCCTTGCTGGCCGCCGGCTGGGCCGACGCCCCCTGCGTCACCGCGGCGGGACGTGGCGCCGGCAGGATCTGACGCACCGAGCCGCTCCAGCGCCGGGGCTGCGCGGCGCCGTGCCCCCCCAGGGTGGTGAAATAGACCGCCTGCCCGGGCTTGACCTGACGCACGTCCGCCTCCGACACCTCGGTCCATACGGTCATGCCAGACAGGTCGGCGATGCGCAGGATGTGGGGCGTCTGGTAAGTGGCGTTGAGGGTCTGCCCCTCCCGGGCCTCGATGCTCACCACCGTGCCGGCCATGGGGGCATCGATGCGGGTGTAGCCCAGGCGGGCTTCGTCGGCCTGCAGGGTGGCCTGGGTCTGGCGGATCTGCGCCCTCAGGCTGTCTACCCGCGCCCGCGCCATCGCCAGGCTGGCATCTGCGTTGTCCACATCCTCCTGGCGGGTCGCCTCATCGCGGACGAGTTGCTGCTGGCGTGCCTGCTGCCGGGTCGCCAGTTGCAGCTGGGCCTGCTGCTCGGCCAGCTGGGCGTGCAGACCGGCCAGCGCCGCCCGACCCGCCTCGACGGTGGCCCGTTGCACGCTGGGGTCGATCTCGACCAGCAGATCGCCCTTGCCCACCGCACTGCCGGGCTGTACGTGCAAGCGGGTGATCCGCCCCGACACCTGGGCACCGATATCCACGTAGCGGCGGGGTTCGAGGGTGCCGATGGCGGTGACCGTGGCTTCGATGTCGCCCCGAGTCACGCCCATGGTCTCGTACCCCACCTCCGGACGCGACGCCCACCATACGCCTGCCGCCAGCGCCGCAAGCACGGCAACCATGCCCACCAGCCGGCGCGATGGCAGGTGCCTGCGCACCTTGGCGCCTGTCATTCGCCCTCCCGGAAGCTCAGGGTCGCGGTATGCCGGACCTCGTTGTAGCGCTTGCCATCCACCACGGCAGCCCCGCCGTCCATCCGGGCGGAGACCACCAGCACATACAACCCGGGGATGGGCGTATCCAGGGTCACGCTGCCATCCCCGGCGGGGCGCAGTGTCTTGTGCCAACCGGTGGCGGTACTCACCCGGACCTGGGAGGCGCTGACGGCCTCGCCTTTCCAGAACAGGCGGAAGGTCGAGCCTCCACTTTGGGTGGGCACCAGTTCCAGATCGCTTCCGGCGCGGGTTTCGTGACGGCCACTGCGGGCGTGAAGGAACTCGAGGGTGCCCGCGGCGGTTTCAGCCCGGGCTGAGAAGCGCAGATCACCGGGCGGGACGACGGGAAGATCCCAGCGCACGCCCTGGGCGGGTGCGTCCACCGGCTTGCCGGATGCGGCCAGGATCTTGGCGCCATACAGGGAAAGCGGCCGGGGCGCCCCGATCTCGCCGGCGAGGATCCGCACGCCCGCACCGGCGGGCTCGATCCACACGTAGTCGGCCCGGGCGCCGGACGCTGCCAGGAGGGCGAGCGTAGCCGCCGCGACCCGTGCCGCATGCTTGAATAAGATCATTTGGAAATCGTTCCAGGTCAGGACAACATCAGCACCACGGCGCCCGTCAGACTGAACAGGGCCAGCCGGGCCTGGGCGCGGGGCGCATAGGGCAGCGAGAACACCAGGATCAGCGCCGCCACGGAAAGCAGCCCGAACCAGGCCACCGGCCCGATGGCCCAGCCCCAGCTGCGCCCGCAGTACCACAGGGCCAGACCGAGCAGCCCCCAGCCGGCAGCACGCAGCGTGCCGGATAGCGGGGCTCCAGGCCTGCGGCCGAGAGCCTGGGCGTGATGCCGATCCATGGCCAGGCACAGCCCGGTCAGGGCGGCATGACACAGCAACAGGCTCGTCACGATGGAAACACCGCTCACCATGTCAGAGCCCCTCCACCGCGTGACCGGGGGCCTGCCGGCCAGCGGCACCGGCGTTGGTACGCAGCCTTGCGCCGAGACGCATCCACGCCAGGGCAAACATGGCGCCGAAGGCGAGGCTCGTCAGCTCGACGCCGGCACTCTCCCCATCGCCCCGCAACAGGGCCGCAAGCAGGTGGTCTCCCGTACTCAGGGCGTTCACCAGGGGCAGCCCGAGGCAGAGCACTGCGGCGGCTGCCAGTTGCTCGCGCCAGGCCCGCATCGGTGGGCGCAGGCTGGCATGGACCAGGGTGAGGAGCCACACGGCGAAGAACAGGCGGATCTCCCAGGCGGCCCGCGCCTCGATCCCGAGGGGCAGCAGGCGGTTGATCCACAGATAGGCCACGCAGCTCAGGCCCAGGCCGACGATGCCGGCCACGTTGAGGGCCTCGATGATCTGCAGGACCCGCGGCGTGGCGGTGCCGAACGCGTCGCCACTGTGGCGCCGGCGCTTGACCATGAAGAGGATCGCGCCCGTGGCCAGCATTGCCGAGCCGGCCATGCCGCTGATGAAATACAGCCACTTCATCGGGTCGCCGCCGAAGCGCACGAAGTGCAGGGCGTTCATGGTGCGCTGAACCGCCAGCACCTGACCGCCCCGGGTGGTGTTGGGACGCTGCACGTCCAGCACCTCGCCGGTGACGGCATCAAACTGCACCCGGCCACTGCTGCGGCCCACCAGGCGATCAGTGTCGGCATCAGGATCAAAACGCCCGAACACCCGCACGGCCGCGCTGCGATCGCCAGGGTGACTGACAGTGACGAAAGCCGCTTCCCGGGCCAGGGCCTGCTCGGCCTTGGCGAGCAAGGGCGCCATGGGGGCCACATCAGCGGCCACATGCAGTTCGGGGCGCGGCGCCGGCCCTTCGGTGAGGGCGCTGAAGAAGGCTTCCTGGTCGCCGTCATAGCGGGCCAGGATGCCGGCCGGCATGTAGGTTGCCCAGAAGATGGTCAGGCCGGTGTAGGTGATCATGAACAGGAATGGCAAGGTCAGCACCCCCAGGGCGTTGTGCCCATCCAGCCAGGAGCGCTGGCCCTTGCCGGGCCGGAAGGTGAAGAAGTCGGTGAAGATCTTCTTGTGCACGACGATGCCCGAAACCAGGGCCACCAGCATGGCCAGGGTGGCGATGCCGACCACCCAGATGCCCGCCGTCCCCGCATGAAACTCGAAGTGCATGTGCACGAAGTGATGCCCGCCCTCCGTCTCGCGCACCTGGGATGCCGGCATCAGCTCGCCGCTGGCCGGGTCAAGGCGATGACGCTGCACCGGCCCGTCGTCATGCTCACGCCAGGACACGCGCAGCGCCGGGTCATCTTCGGCGGGCAGGCCGATGCTCCAGAAGTCGGCTCGGGGCGCCTTGCCGGCCAGGAAGGCCTGGGCGGTGCGCACGGCCTGTGCACGCGCCTCGGCACTGAGTGGCGCCACGGCCTCGGCCCGCCCCTTGTCACGCATCCAGTGGGAGATGGCGTCGTCGAACACGCCCAGGGTACCGGTCAGGAAAATGGCGAACAGGATCCAGGTGAACCACAGGCCTCCCCAGGTGTGCAGCCAGGCCATGGACTGGCGGAAACCGGCCTTCATGGCTGCGCTCCCAGCAGTTCGAAAAGCCCCGCCAGCGCGCCCATCAAGGCACTCGAACCCAGCAGGAGGGCCCAGGCCCGCCGGGCGCTGGCGGCGGCAAATACGCCGATCACGGCGGCCACATGGAAGGCGAAGCCGAACAGGGTCGCCCCGAGCACCGCCTCCGGCACCGATGAAGGCAGCAGGTGGCTGAGCAGGACGACCGCCGTGGAGGCCATCAGATAGCCTCCGAAGATCGCCGCCAAGACCCGCGACAGCACGGCCGGCTCGGCCCGGGGGGCAGGAGAAGAGGAATTCATGGGCACTCCCGGGTCAGAACAGGTAGGTCAGGCCGACCCGCAGGCTGCGCGGTTCACCGTAGTAGGACGACGAGGACGTGGTCTGGTAGGTCTTGTCGAACAGGTTGTAGAGATTGATCGACGCAGTGAGCTGTTTCGCGATGGTGTAGTGGGCCGTCAGGTCCACCAGCGCGTAGCTGCCCTGGATCACCCGGGGCGAACCCGGCACCCAGCTGAAGTCGGACCAGGTCCGGTTCTGCCAGCGCACCCCGCCGCCGACACGCAGGCCGTTGCCGACGCTGGGCATGCGGTAGGTGGTGAACAGTTTCAGGGTGTTCTGGGGCACGTTGGTGTTGAGCAGGGCGCCATTGCGATCCTGGGTCATGTTGCGCGAGAAGCCGAAGGCGGCCTGCCAGTTACGGGCAATCTGGCCGTTGGCCTCCACCTCGAAGCCGCGCGTGCGGGTACCGGACGCCGCCCGGTAAGCCTGGGAGCCGTCCGGCGCCAGCACACCGGGCAGTGCCACGGCAAAATTGTCCTGCTGGATCTTGTACACCGCAGCGGCCACATTGAGCCGGCCACCCTGGAGCTCCCCCTTCATCCCCAGTTCGTAGGCATCGCCCAGCAGCGGATCCAGGGACGCACCGGTGACGGTCTTGTTGCTCTGGGGCTTGAAGATGTTGGTGAAGCTGCCATAGACCGACCATTGGCGGTCAATCTCATGGACCAGTGCCGCGTAGGGTGTAAAGCGGTCACCCCATTCGCGCCGCTCGGTGGAACTCACCCCCGTGGCGTAGTTGCTGTTGAACTTCTTGTCGCCCCAGCTGGTGGTGCGCCCGCCGATGATCAGGGACAGGGGGTCGGTGATGCGCAGGCGCGCAGTGGCATAGGCGCTGCGGGTGTATTCGCTGTAGTTGAAATCGCCCTTGACGGAGTTGTCGGGCCGGCCCGGGGTACTGCCATTCCAGCGGCGGATGTCTCCAATCGGCAGGATGTACCACAGGTGATAGGACTCGGAATCCTGCAGGGTGTGGGACACGGTGGCCCCCAGTGCCACGTCGTGCTTGCGCCCGAACGCAGTGAAGGGGCCACGGGCACTCAGATCGAGGCTGTTCTGGTTGGGCTGACCAGCCCAGCGCCCGCCATAGAGGTTGATGCCCACTCCGGTGATCTTGTCGGGGGAGCCGCCAGCCGCATAGCCGAGCTGCTCATCGAAGCGGGTGCGGTCGTGGGAGTAGACACCCTTGAGCACCCACTCGTTATCGAGACGATGCTCCAGGGAGGCGAACAGGGCCACGCTCTCGCGGCTGGAATAGGCCCAGTCGGCGGCGGCCGAATCGGAGCGTTTCCAGCGGGTCCGCGTACCGTCGGAGTAAAACAGTGGCAGCCCGCCCCGGGTGTGGCCGGTGGCCTCGTGCTCCTGGTAGGTCAGCCCGAAGGCCGCCAGCGTGGTGGGCGTCAGATCCGCCTCGAAGACGCCATACAGGATCTTCTTTCGCTCCTGCAGCCGATCGATGTGGGAGCCGTTTTCCTGCATCGCGGCGACAAAGCGGCTGCGCAGGCGCCCACCCTCTTCGATGGGCAGCGAAACGTCCGCCTCGGCGCGGCGATGCTCCCACGAACCGGCCTCGACCCGCACGCTGCCCTGCATCTCCCGGGTGGGACGCTTGCGGATCAGGTTGATGGTGGCACTGGGCAGGCCGATACCGTTCATCAGCCCGGTGGCCCCGCGTACCACTTCAACCCGGTCGTACAGCACCATGTCATTGCTCTGGTAGATGCTGCTGTAGTTGCTGTTCAGGTGGCCGATGCCATCCACCAGGTAGTTCTCCACCTCGAAGCCACGGGAGTAGATGGGGCTGGAGTCGGAGCCCAGGTTGCCGGCCTGGCTGAGGGTCAGGCCCGCCGTCTGGCGCACCACGTCGGCGAGCTGGATCAGCCCCTGGTCGTCCATCTGCTGGCGGGTGATCACCGACACCGACTGGGGCGTTTCGCGGATCGACAGGGGGAGCCGGGTGGCCGTCTGCATCGGACCGCTGCTGGTGTAGGAGCCGCTGCCCTCGGTCACCGCATCGGCCAGCGCATTTGCCCGCACGGTGACAGGCTGGAGGGTGGTGCCGTCGGTGACTGGCCTGGGCAGCGCTTCAAGCCGGTAGTCGCCACTCCCTTGGCTGACAGCATGCAGGCCGGACTCGGCAAGCAGCTTGTCGAAGCCTTGCTGGACGGTATGGCGCCCCTTGAGCCCGGGGGATTGACGTTGGCGCAGACCGGCGGCATCGAAGGACAGGGCGACACCCGCGTCGGCGGCGAAGCGCGCCAGCACGGCGCTCAGGGAGCCTGCAGGAATGTCGAACTCCCGGGGCTGCCCTTTGACCACCGGCACCTGGCCCTCTGCTGCAAAGGCCTGGGGAGCAGGAACGAATCCGATGGCCATCAGGCCAAGTACGGTGCCACGCAGTACCCTGGCGGGGACACGGCGGGAGGCGCGGGACGCCGCGCGGGGTTGGGCTTGAAGGCGATTCGGCATGGGTTTCACTTGAGTAGATTGGGTGGTTCTACCCGGGGGCCGAAACAGACCCCGCAACAGTGCACCTGCCGGTGAAAAAAATCAGGCGGCTTCGACAGACACCCAGTAGCGGGTGCGCCAGACGTGGCGGACGGGAAAGGTGTCCGCCAGCAGTTGCAGCGCACGATCCGTATCGTCGAGGGGGAACGCGCCCGAGACCCGCAACCCGGCAACCGCCGGATCGCAGCGCAGGACACCTCTGCGGTAGCGCCCGAGTTCGGCAACCCACTCACCGAGGGGCATGTCGACGGCAACCAGGCTGCCCGTCACCCACGCGGCCGTGGCCGGCCCCGAGGGCTCAGGGCCGGCGCCGGCGCCGGCGGGCAATCCGAAATCCAGCCGCTGCCCGGCGCCAACGAGGGTTCCGTCACCCGCCGTCCCGTTCTGCATGACCCGCACCCTGTCCTCGATCACAGCCACCTGACTCAGATCGGCATGGGTACGCACCGTGAAGCGGGTGCCCAGGGCCTCCACCAGCCCATGCCCGGTACGGACCCGGAATGGACGCCCCACCCCACCTGCCGCCGCACCGGCATCCCGGGCGGTGGCAATCAGGACACGCCCCCGATGGAGATGGATCAGGCGCTGACGGGCATCGAAGACGACGTCGAGGGCACTGTCGGTATCCATCACCAGCAGGCTGCCGTCATCCAGGGTAAAGGGACGGCGCTCGCCGACCCGGGTCTGGCGGGAGGCCTGCCAGGCCCGCCATGGTGTACTGTGCCCCAGCTGCCAGGCCAGGGGCATCGCGGCCCCGGCAAGGAGCAGACTGCACAGCACAGCCCGTCGATGACTTCCACCACCACGCAGGGCGTGCCCGGCAAGGGGGCCGGGAACACGGCTGAACTGCCCACAGACATGCTCCACCTGCATCCAGGCCCGCCGATGCAGCTCTGACGCGGCCAGCCAGCCTTGCCAGGCCTCGTTCACGCCATCCCCGGCGGCACCGGAGCCCAGGCGCGCATACCATTCGGCTGCGGCGCGGATGGCCTCCCTGTCGTCGCGGGCCAGGGTCGGGGCCTGCGGCGTCATTCGCGCACCTGCTGCAGCTGGTAGAGGCAACAATGCTCCATGGCACGGGCCATGTAGTTGTTCACCGTACGCAGGGAGATCTCAAGCCGGGCGGCGATCTCCGGGTAGGTCAAGCCATCGCACTGGGCCAGCAGAAAGGCTTGCTTCACCCGGGGGCCGAGCCCGTCGAGCATCCGGTCGATGTCCATCAAGGCCTCGATCACCAGCGCACGCGTCTCGGGAGAGGGCCATTCCTGCTCCGGCTGCTGCGCCAGCAGCTCAAGATACTGGCTCTCCAGGCTGCGCCGCCGGAACAGATCGACGACCAGCCCCTTGGCAATGGTGACCAGGTAATGACGCGGCTCGGCGATCAGATCGGCGTTACGCGCACGAATCACCCGCACAAAGGCGTCCTGGGCCAGATCGGCCGCATCACTGGCGTTGCCCAGCTTGCGTCGCAGCCAGCCATTCAGCCAGCCATGGTGCACACGGTAAAGCTCGGTGACAGCTTCGGTTTGTGTAACGGTACTCACGGGAGCCTCCAGGCAACGGGCTCGCTGGCTAGCCGCAGACGGGCATGGCTGGCTAATTTTTGATAATGGTTCTCATTATCTTTAATTCCATGATGAGCGTCAAACCTACGCCCTGCAGCAGGGCCATGCTGTCCACTGTTTGCTATTACGCAATAACGCGAATGATTTTCGTTTGCAAATTGAGGTATGATCGTGCCTCCCGAGCCACGATTTCACCCCTTCCCTGCAGAGCATGAGCGGAACCCTCAGCATTCCCGGCACCTTCCTGCTGGTCGGCCACCCCAACGTGGGCAAGTCGGTCCTGTTCCATCGCCTGACCGGCGCCTACGTCAATGTGTCGAATTACCCGGGCACCACCGTCGAAGTCACCCGGGCCAGCGCCCGCTTCGACCGGGACGCGGCCCTCCTGGACACGCCGGGCGTGCTGTCCCTGCCTTCCCGCAGTGACGATGAACGCACCACCGTAAGGGCCCTGCTCAACGAACCGACCCGGGCCCTGCTGCAGGTGGGCGACGCCAAGAACCTGCGTCGCACCCTCACCCTGACAGCCTTGCTGGCCGAGCTGAATGTGCCCCTGGTGCTGGCCCTCAACATGCACGACGAGGCCGCCGCCCGGGGCGTGACCATCGACATGGAGGCGCTGGCCAAAGCGCTCGGCGTACCCGTCGAGGCCACCGTGGCCACCGACGGCAAAGGCATCGGCGCCCTCACCCGGCACCTGGCCGACGCCCGGCCGCCGCGGTGCATCCTGCACTACGACAAGGCCATCGACGCGGACATCGAACGGGTCGCCGCCGCCATCACCCAGCACTGCCCCCACCCCGTGCTGGCCGCCCGCGGTCTGGCCATCCTCTTTCTCGGTGGCGACGATGAGGTGGCCGCCTGGATGCGCGACAAGGCCGGTCCGAACTTCTCCCACATCCTGGCCCTGCGCCAGGAAGCCCGGGCCCGGGTGGAGGGCGACCTGCCCACCCTGCTGGCCAGGGAGCGCACCGAGGCCGCCGATGTGCTGGCCGCCAGCGTGGTCAGCCGCAGCGTGAAAAGCAGCCCGCTACTCAGCCAGCGGGTCGGCCAGGCGGTGGTGCACCCCGTGTGGGGCCTGCCCATCCTGCTGGCCGTGCTTTACCTGATCTACGAGTTTGTTGGTGTCTTTGGTGCCACTACGCTGGTCGGCCTGCTGGAGGAAGACCTCTTTGAAGGCGTGCTCAACCCTGCGGTGACCCAGTTCATTGAGGCCGTCGCCCCGGCCAGCTGGGTGACCGAGCTGCTGGTCGGCCAGTACGGCCTATGGACCATGGGCATGACCTACGCCCTGGCCCTGATCCTGCCCATTGTCACCACCTTCTTCCTGGCCTTCGGCGTGCTTGAGGATTCGGGCTACCTGCCACGCCTGTCGGTCATCGCCAACCGCCTGTTCGCCCTCATCGGCCTCAACGGCCGGGCGGTGCTGCCGATGGTGCTGGGCCTGGGCTGCGTCACCATGGCCACCCTCACCACGCGCATCCTGCACAGCCCGCGGGAGCGCCTGATCACCACCTTCCTGCTGGCTCTGGCCATCCCCTGCTCGGCGCAGCTGGGCGTGGTGCTGGGCATGCTCGGCAGCCTGTCCTTCAAGGCCGTGCTGGTGTGGGCCCTGGCCATGGTCGGCATCCTGATGCTCACCGGCTTCCTGGCCTCGCGGCTGATCCCCGGACGGCGCATCCCGCTGGTCACCGAGCTGCCGCCCATGCGCCTGCCCATCTTCGGCAATGTGCTGAAAAAGACCGCCGGACGCCTCAAGTGGTATCTGGTGGAGGTGATCCCCCTGTTCCTGGTGGGTACCTTCCTGATGTTCAGCCTGGACAAGCTCGGCGTGCTGCCGGCCATCATCCGCGCCGGCGAACCGCTGGTGTCGGGCTGGCTGGGCCTGCCGCCGGAGGCCAGTGCAGCCTTCGTGATGGGCTTCCTGCGCCGCGACTTCGGCGCCACCGGCCTGTTCGCCATGGCTGACAGCCTCAGTCCGATACAAGCGGTGGTGGGAATGATCACCATCACCCTGTTCATTCCCTGCTTCGCCAGCCTGATGATGATGGTCAAGGAACAGGGCCTAAAGACGGCCGCCACGATGGTGGCGCTGATCGTGCCTTTCGCCTTCCTGGTGGGCGGGCTGTTCAATATCGCCCTGCGCGCCCTCTGGTGAGAGCATGAGCCACACATCCGCCCCGCCCGCCCCGTTGCCTGCCCACCTGGCCCTCGTACCGCTGGCCTTCATTGCCCCGGGCACCGAGGTACGCCTGGCCGCCCTGGGCGAAGGGATTGCCCCTCACCAGCGGGAGCAGCTCACCGCCTACGGCCTGGCCGAGAACCGACCGATCCGGGTCCTGCAGCAGCGCCCGATGACCGTGATCCTCGCTGATGAAGTGGAGCTGGCCCTGGAGCACAGTGTGGCGCGCCACATCTGGGTCAGCCGGCCGGACTGAAACCGGCCTGCCTGCTCCGCGGGCTCAGTCGTCGATCTGCGACTGCAGATAGTTGGGCAGCGTCACCACGTCGATCAGCGAGCGCTGCGTTTCCAGCCAGTCGATGGCTTCTTCGCAAGCCTCCAGCAATTCCTGGAGCAGGTCGCGGCTGACAAAATCGGACTCGCTTTCCGCCAGGGCCACCGCCTCGACCAACAAGGGGCGTTGCACATCCCGTTCGTACTGGAGGTCGTACTGCAGGCATTCAGCCACGTTCTCGCCGATCATCAGCTTGCCCAGGTTCTGCAGGTTGGGCAGGCCCTCCAGGAACAGCACCCGCTCGATGATCTCGTCCGCTTCCTTCATGACGCGGATGGACTGCTTGTAGTTGTAGTCGTTGAGCCGCTCGAAACCCCAGTTGCGGAACATCCTGGCATGCAGGAAATACTGGTTGATCGAAGTCAGCTCGTTGAACAGCACCTTGTTGAGGATGCCGATGACCTTCTTGTCGCCCTTCATGGTCTATCTCCCTCTCAAGCCGCAGCAGCCCCGGAGCCCATCTGGCTCTGGAGGTAGTTGGGCAGGCCGACCGCATCGATCAGGCGCAGCTGTTTTTCCAGGTAGTAGGCGTGATCCATCTCGGTGTCTTCGAGCTGGACCAGCAGCATGTCGCGGCTCACATAGTCTCCGGCCTTCTCACAGGCGGCAATGGCCTTTTTGAGCTCGCCCACCACGTGGTATTCCAGGTTCAGGTCGGACTTGAGCATGGCCGGCACCGTATCGCCCACATGCAGCGGGTTGCGCTTGTCCACGACCGCCACGCCCTCCAGGAACTGGATGCGCTGGATCAGGGCGCGGGCATGCTCACGTTCATGCTCGGACTCGTGCAGGGCCTTCTCGGCCAGGCGGCCAAAGCCCATGTCCGAATACATCTCTCCATGGATCAGGTACTGGTCCACCGCGGTCAGCTCGCCTGCAAGGAGGGTGTTGAGGATACCAATGATCTTTTTATCGCCTTTCATGGGGCTTCTCCAAATGACTCAGGCTTCAAGGCTGGCATCACTTGTCGCCGGGATCAAGCTCAGGCACGTCGATTGTGAGTGAATCTCAACTGCGATTCCGGCCGGAAGGCAGGATCTGACTGGGATTCAGCCTCCCCGCCCCCGGGGGAAAAACACTGCGACACCCTGGAAGTGCACTTCCGGTGGTGCTGAAACGGCTCCCGATATGTAACCCGGAACCGTCATCCAGCCCTCACATGTCCCGCCCAGCCACTTTCACCTTCCCGCCGCACGCCGTCCTGACAGCATTGCTCAGTCTGGCCTGCAGCGCCTGTACCACTGCCCCGCCCTCTTCGATCCAGCCTCCCGCCCCACCCTCATCCGTCTGGCACAACGCCCCGTCGTCCACCACGCAGGATTGGCCGACGGCAGGCTGGTGGGCGCAATTTGGCAGCCCGGAACTCACTCGGGTCGTGCACCTGACCCTTCATGACAACCCCGAGATGGATGCAGCCGTGGCCCGCCTGCAACAGGCTGAAGCCCTGGCACGGCAGACCCGCTCCGCCTTGTTGCCAAGTGTCGATGCCAGCCTGGGCCTATCACGCAGCCGCAGCATCCTGAGCAATGGGGAAAGCGAATCCCGCAGCCTCCACGCCCTGGGGCTCCAGACCAGCTACGAGTTGGACCTGTGGCGACGCATCGGCAACGCGTCGGCTGCCGCTACAGCCCGGGCTCTCACTCACGGCAAGCCTGACATCGGCTTTCGAGAACCCCTCCCGTCTCTTCGACGCACCGCTATACGGGCTCGCCGGAACCCTCCTTGCCCCGGTGTTCAACGGGGGCCGCCTCGCCGCCGGACGGGATGCCGCGGTCGCCGATCAGGCGGCACTGCTGGCGAGCTACCGCAGAACGGTGATCGCTGCCCTGGGGGACGTGGAGCGCAGCCTCGCAGCGCTCGCCGGCATCGAACGGCAGCGTCTGGCCCAGGCGCAAGAGCTCGCTGCGGCCCGGCGCGCGACCGTCCTCTCCGAAGCACGCTATCGGGCCGGAGCGGACAGCCTCATCGTCCTGCTGGATGCCCAAAGAAACGAGTTCGCAGCACGGGACACGGCCCTGCAACTCGTGCAGGCCCGCCTTCAGGCCAGCCTCGATCTTTACAAGGCCCTGGGCGGCGGCTGGCATGCCCCCCATCCATATCCCCGGAATGGTCACCTGCCTGGTGTGCCGACAGTGCGGCAAGCGCATTCCACTGCACGACAGCGCCATTGCGGCCCCGCTCTCAAGGCTCGCGATCGACAACGGCCTCGCCATCGGGAACGAGCACATCGAGATCGTCGTGTCCTGCCATGGCTGCGAGAAAGAGGTCAATGAGGTCTGAAAGCCGGCTCGGGGCTGGAGTCAATTAATGATAAGTATTATCATTACTATCAGGAAGCTTCGTGGGTGCCTGATCGGATGCAGCCTGCCAGGCGCCCCGCCTTGCACTTCAGGGGGCGAGCGGTCCACGCCCGCGGCTCCACTTCCTTCGGAACCACTGGGCGCTCACGCCCAATTCTTCCACTCCATCGAGCGGCCCCATGACCCGACCCGCCTCAGACAACGCCAGCGACATCCACTCCAGCGGTCTCAAGGCCACCTGGCCGCGAATCCGCATCCTCCGCCTGTTTCAGGAAGCCACCCAGCACCACCTGAGCGCCGAGGACGTCTACCGCACCCTTCTGGCCGACGGTGAGGAGATCGGCCTGGCCACCATCTACCGCGTCCTCACCCAGTTCGAGCAGGCCCGGCTGCTGTCGCGCCTGCATTTCGAATCCGGCAAGGCCGTGTATGAACTGAACGAGGGCCACCACCATGACCATCTCGTGTGCGTGCTATGCGGCCGCGTAGAGGAGTTCTGCGATCCGGAGATCGAGCGCCTGCAGCACCTGGTGGCGGAGCGACGGGGGTTCCAGCTGCGGGACCATGCCCTGTCCCTTTACGGCGTGTGCTCCGACCCCGCCTGCCGGGCCCGCCACGGCAAGCGCGAGATCGATGACTGAGACACGCCTGGCACCTCACCCGAACCTCCAGCCTCACTCTCCTTCGAAGCGGTAACCCACCCCGTAAATCGAGCGGATCAGCGGTGCCTCCGGGGCGATCTGCTCCAGCTTGCGGCGCAGGTTCTTGATGTGGCTGTCCACGGTGCGGTCCGTCACCACCCGGTGGTCGTCGTAGAGGCCGTCGAGGAGCTGCTCGCGGGAGAAGACCCGCCCCGGCGCCGCCGACAGGGTGCGCAACAGGCGGAACTCGACCGGGGTGAGATCCAGCTCGATGCCGTGAAAGCTGGCGCGCCAGCCGGCTTCGTCGATCTGCAGCGGCGCCCGCTCGGGGGGCGGGGTGCGCCGGTTGCGGCGCAGCACGGCCTTGCAGCGGGCCACCACCTCCCGCGGGCTGTAGGGCTTGCAGATGTAGTCATCGGCGCCCAGCTCCAGCCCCAGCAGGCGGTCGATCTCCTCGACGCGGGCGGTGGTCATGATCACCGGCAGCTCGCTGAAGCTGCGCAGCTCACGGCAGATGTCCAGGCCGTCGCGGCCGGGCAGCATCAGATCGAGCAGCACGAGATCGGGCTCGCGGGCGCGGATGGCGGAAATGACGTCGAGGCCATTGGCGATCCAGGCCGTCTCGTGGCCGGCGGCCTTGAGGTAGTCGCCCAGCAGGGCGGCAAGCTTGGGCTCGTCTTCGACGATGAGGATGTAGGCGGACACGCTGTCCATGGTTCAGGGCTCCACGGCCGGAAAACGCAGCGCCACCCACACGCCACCCAGGGGTGAGGCCAGGGCCGTGATGGTGCCGTCGTGGGCCTCGACGATGCTGCGGCAGATGGCCAGCCCGAGGCCGGAACCGCCGGTGGCCCGGTTGCGCGAGGCCTCGCCGCGGAAGAAGCGCTCGAACAGCCTGGGTAGCAGGGTGTCGGGCACGCCGGGGGCCGAATCCAGGAAATCGATGCACAGATCCTCCCCCTCGCGGCGGGTGACCACCTTCAGGCTGCCACCGGGGTCGGTGTAGCGCAGGGTGTTCTCCACCAGGTTGCGGAACAGCTGCTCAAGGCGGGCCTCGTCGGCCGCCATGCGCAGCCCGGGGGCCAGCTCCAGCACCAGGCCCAGCCCGGCGCCGGCCAGGCGGTCGCGAAAGGCACCAACGGTACGCGCCAGCACCTCGCCAACCGCCACCGGGGTCTTGCGATAGACCAGCGCGCCCAGATCGGCGAGGGCCAGCTCGTTGAGGTCATTGACCAGCCGGGTCAGGGTCATCACCTCAGCCTTGAGGGACTGCAGGGCCTCGGCATCCAGGCGGCGCACGCCATCCTCCATGGCCTCCAGCTCACCGCGCAGCACGCTCAGCGGGGTGCGCAGCTCGTGGGACACGTCGGCCATGAAATCGCGGCGCATGCGCTCATTGGCCTCCAGGGCCCGGGCCAGGCTGTTGAAATCCCGGGCCAGCTGGCCCACCTCGTCGCCGGAGCTGGGCACCACCCTTTCGGCGTAGTCGCCGGCCGCCAGGCGATGGGTGGCGGCCGCCACCTGCTTGATGGGCGCCACCAGCGTGCGGGCGATCCACAGGGAGATGGCCACCGCGAACAGGGCCGCAATGCCCCCGACCAGCAGGGTGGCGTGGAGCTGCTCGTCGTAGAAGCGCCGGGCGCCGGTGTCGCTGACGCTCTGGAAGGGCCCCATCAGCAGCCAGCCCACGGTTCTGCCCTCCACCACCACCGGGCGCCGCACCACGCTGTCGCCAGCGACGATGCGCGGGTTGCCCATCACGAAGCGCTGCTCGGCATCGATCAGGCTGAGGCGGAAGACCGCGCCGGTGAGATCGGACTCGGGGGGCGCGTCCAGCGGCAGGTTGCGGGATGCCCGGTCCGCCTTCTCGCGCTCCGGGTCCTCCTCCCCCCCCCGGGGGCGGGTAAGGTGAAACCACACGCGCCGATTGTTGCGCAGGAAGTCCCAGCTGCCTTCCCGTGTGTAGGCGCTGACGAACTTGGGCGTCACGTCCTCGACCCGCTGCAGGGCCAGTTCGTCCATGTAGCCCACAAAACCGCGGGTGAAGCTCCAGCGCCCGGCCACGCCCATGGCCAGCAGCACCGCGAGGGCCACCAGCAGGACGGCAAGGAAGGCTTTGGTGGTGATGCCAAGTTTCATGCGTTCAGGCGAGGGATGGGGAAAAGGAAGGAAACGGAAAGACCGCGCCGGGGACGCCATTAAGCCCCCGCGGCGGGGCAAGATCAACGGGGGCGGGAGCATCTCCACAATGTCTCCCATTTCCCTGCACATTTGGTTTCCACAATCGGGGCATCAGAAATCGGCACTCCGCTGAAAGGATTCCAGATGCCTCCCCTCCCCCACGCCCGGCGCCACCCCATGCTCAGCGCCACCGCGGCGGCCGTCGTGGCCGCCCTGCTGGCTGGCTGCAACCCTTCCGCAGCGCCCACCGACACCGGCAAACCGCCCGCCGGCCCCGCCGAGGTCGGCGTGGTCACGGTGCAGGCCAGGCCCGTCACCCTCACATCCGAACTGCCCGGCCGCACGGTGTCCACCGTCGTTGCCGAAGTGCGGCCCCAGGTCGGCGGCATCGTCCGCGAGCGCCTGTTCACCGAAGGCGCCGAGGTGAAGGCCGGGCAGCTGCTGTACCGCATCGACCCGGCCAGTTACCAGGCTGCCGTGGATAGCGCCAGGGCCGCCCTCGCCAAGGCCCGGGCCAACGTGGACACCCTGCGCCCCAAGGCCGCCCGCTACGCGGAGCTGGCCGACATCAAGGCCGTCGCCCAGCAGGACACCGACGACGCCCTGGCCGCCCTGCGGCAGGCCGAGGCGGATGTGGCCTCGGCCCGGGCCGCCCTCGACAGCGCCGCCATCAACCTCGCCTACACCCGGGTCACCGCGCCGGTCTCGGGGCGCATCGGCAAGTCGGCGGTCACGCCGGGGGCCCTGGTCACCGCCGGCCAGGCCACCGCCCTGGCCACCGTGCAGCAGGTGGACCCGATCTACGTGGACCTCACCCAATCCAGCGCCGACGCCCTGCGCCTCAAGCGCGCCTTCGAGGCCGGGCAGATCCGCCAGGCCGGGCGCAACCAGGCGGCCGTCACCCTGATCCTCGAGGATGGCAGCCGCTACGGCCGGGAAGGCCGCCTGCAATTCACCGACATCACGGTGAATGAGGGCACCGGCACCGTGGGCCTGCGCGCGGTGTTCCCCAACCCGAAGGGCGATCTGCTGCCCGGCATGTACGTGCGCGCCGTACTGGAAGAAGGCGTGGCCGAGAAGGCCGTGCTGGTGCCCCAGCGCGGCGTGTCGCGCAACGTGAAGGGCGAGGCCACCGCGCTGGTGGTGGGCGCCGGCAACAAGGTGGAACAGCGGGTGCTTGCCGTCGGTCGCCCGGTCGGCGACAGCTGGCTGGTGAATGACGGCCTGGCCGCGGGCGAAAAAGTCATCGTCGAGGGCAGCCAGAAGGCCCGCCCCGACGCGGTGGTGACGCCGGTTTCGATTGACGCCAAGGTCGCCGCCCGCCCGGCCGTACCGGCCGGCAACACCAAGCCGGGAGCGTAAATCATGGCCCGCTTCTTCATTGACCGCCCGATCTTCGCCTGGGTCATCGCCATCGTGGTGATGCTGGCCGGTGCCCTGTCCATCAGCCGCCTGTCCCTGGAGCAATACCCCGACATCGCCCCGCCCAAGATCACCATCTCCGCCAACTACACCGGCGCCTCGGCCGAGACCATCGAGAACTCGGTGGTGCAGGTCATCGAGCAGCAGATGAAGGGCCTGGACCACCTGAGCTACATGTCGTCGAACAGCAGCTCGGCGGGCAGTGCCCAGATCACCCTGACCTTCGAGGCCGGCACCGACCCGGACGTGGCCCAGGTGCAGGTGCAGAACAAGCTCAAGCAAGCCGAGTCGCGCCTGCCCCAGATCGTGCAGAACCTGGGTGTGTCGGTGGCCAAGACCGGCACCGACTTCCTGATGATCGTGTCCATGGTGTCGGACAACCCGCGCACCACGGCCATCGACATCGGCGACTACATCGCCACCAGCCTGCTCGATCCGGTGAGCCGGGTCGAGGGCGTGGGCGACGTGCAGGCCCTGGGTTCCGGCTACGCCATGCGCATCTGGCTCGACCCGGCCCGGCTGCAGAAGTACGCCCTGATGCCCGCCGACGTGAAGAGCGCCATCCAGGCCCAGAACACCGAAGTCACCGCCGGCCAGATCGGCGGCCTGCCGGCCCGCGGCGGCCAGCAGATCAACGCCACCATCACCGCCCGCAGCAAACTGCAGACGCCCGAGCAGTTCGGCGCCATCGTCCTCAAAACCGGCACCGACGGCGCGGTGGTGCATCTCTCTGACGTGGCCCGCATCGAACTGGGCGGCGAGAGCTACGACGTCAGCGTGCAGTACAACGGCAAGCCCTCTGCCGCCATCGGCATCAAGCTGGCCGCCGGCGCCAACGCGCTGCAGACCGCCGACCGGGTGAAGACCAAGCTCGACGAGCTGTCGCGCTTCTTTCCGGCCGAGATGCAGATGAAGACCGTGGTGGCCTACGACACCACGCCCTTCGTGCGCATCTCCATCGAGGAGGTGGTCAAGACCCTGATCGAAGCCATCGTGCTGGTGGTGCTGATCATGTACCTCTTCCTGCAGAACCTGCGCGCCACGCTGATTCCGGCCATCGCCGTGCCGGTAGTGCTGCTGGGCACCTTCGGGGTGCTGGCGGCCTTCGGTTACTCCATCAACACGCTGACCATGTTCGGCATGGTGCTGGCCATCGGCCTGCTGGTGGATGACGCCATCGTGGTGGTCGAGAACGTCGAACGCATCATGAGCGAGGAGGGCCTGTCGCCCCGGGAGGCCACCCGCAAGTCCATGGGCGAGATCACCGGCGCGCTGGTGGGCATTGCCCTGGTGCTGTCGGCGGTGTTCGTGCCCATGGCCTTCTTCGGCGGCTCGACGGGGGTGATCTACCGTCAGTTCTCCATCACCATCGTGGCGGCCATGCTGCTGTCGGTGCTCGTGGCCCTGACCCTCACCCCGGCCCTGTGCGCCACCCTGCTCAAGCCCGGCCACGTGCATCGCACGGGCTTCTTTGCCTGGTTCAACCGCGGCTTCGACCGCAACAGCCGGCGCTACGAGGGCGGCGTGGGTGGCCTGCTGAAGCGCGGCGGCCGCGCGGCGGTGGTGTATGCCCTGCTGCTGGGCGCCCTTTCGGTACTGTTCATGCGCCTGCCCACCTCCTTCCTGCCGGAAGAGGACCAGGGCTTCGTGATCGCCATGGTCCAGCTGCCAGCCGGCGCCACCAAGGAGCGCACCACGGCAGCCGTCAGCGCCCTGGAGCAGTACATGCTGCAGCAGCCCGAGGTGGCCGGCCTGGTCAGCATCAACGGCATGGGCAACGGCGGCAACGCCCAGAACTCGGGCCGGGCCTTCATCAAGCTGAAGGACTGGAGCGAGCGCGAAGACCCGGCCAGCGCCGCGGCCGCCTTTGCCCGCCGCGCCACCCGCGACCTGTCGGCGGTGCGCGATGCGCAGATCTTCGTGATCCTGCCGCCGGCCATCCGCGGCCTGGGCAGCAGCAGCGGCTTCGACGTGGAGCTGCAGGACCTGGGCGGCATCGGCCACGACAGGCTGGTGGAGGCCCGCGAGCAGTTCCTGGCCCTCGCCGCCAGGGACCCGGCCCTCAGCAAGGTGCGCAAGAACGGCCTCGACGACACGCCGCGCTTCCACCTCGCCATCGACGACCAGAAGGCCGGCGCCTTCGGCCTGGCCATGGCGGACATCAACGACACCCTCTCCACCGCCAGCGGCGGCACCTACGTGAATGACTTCATCAACAAGGGCCGCGTGAAGCGGGTGTATCTGCAGGGCGACGCCCCCGCCCGTGCCATGGGCGAGGACCTGGCCAGCTGGTACGTGCGCAACGGCGACGGCGGCATGGTGCCCTTCTCGGCCTTCTCGGCCAGCCACTGGACCATGGGCTCACCCGTGCTTGAGCGCTACAACGGCATGTCGGCCTTCGAGATCGTCGGCGAGCCGGCCGAGGGCGTCAGCTCCGGCACTGCCATGGACGCCATCGAGAAGATCATCAAGCAACTGCCCGAGGGCATCGGCTTCGAATGGACGGGTCAATCCTTCCAGGAGCGCCTGTCCGGCGCCCAGGCCCCGCTGCTCTACGCCATCTCGGTGCTGGTGGTCTTCCTGTGCCTGGCGGCGCTGTACGAGAGCTGGTCCATCCCCTTCTCGGTGATGCTGGTGGTGCCCCTGGGCGTGCTCGGCGCGGTGCTGGCAGCCAGCCTGCGCGGCCTGTCCAACGACGTGTATTTCCAGGTCGGCCTGCTGACCACCGTGGGCCTGTCGGCCAAGAACGCGATCCTGATCGTGGAGTTTGCCAAGCAGTTGCAGGACGAGGGCGCCGGCCTCATCGACGCCACCCTGCAGGCCGTGCGCCTGCGCCTGCGCCCCATCCTGATGACCTCCCTGGCCTTCGCCCTGGGCGTGCTGCCCCTGGCCATCAGCACCGGCGCCGGTTCAGCGAGTCGTGTCGCCATCGGCACCGGCGTGCTCGGCGGCATGATCAGCGCCACCGTGCTCGGCCTCTTCTTCATCCCGCTGGCCTTCGTGGCGGTGCGCCGGCTGTTCGCCCGCCCGGCCCCCACGCCCACCACTCCCACCACGCCCGCCATCACCTCCCAAGGAGCGCAATGATGAATCTGCGTACCCTAAGCCTCACCCTGCTGCTGGCCGGCCTGCTTGGCGGCTGCGCCACCCTTGCCCCCGACTACACGCGCCCGGCCGCCCCGGTGGACATGCGCTGGCCAACCACCACCACCGCCGCCGACCAGCCGGGCGTGGCAGATATCGGCTGGCGTGACTTCTTCGTCGATACCCGCCTGCACCAGCTGATCGGCATGGCCCTGGCCAACAACCGCGACCTGCGGGCCACCGCCCTGGCCATCGTCAAGGCCCGCGCCCAGTACCGCATCCAGCGCGCCGAGCTGTTTCCGGCGGTGAGCGCCGACGCGGGCACCACCGCCCGCCGCACGCCGGGCGAGCTGTCGGGCAACGGCCAGGCCGTCACCAGCCGCAGCCACAACGTGGACCTGGGCATCGCCAACTGGGAGATCGACCTTTTCGGGCGCCTCCAGAGCCTGCGCGACCAGGCCCTGGAAACCTACCTGGCCAGCGAGGAAACCCTGCGCAGCACGCGCATCAGCCTGGTCGCCGAAGTGGCCGGCGCCTACCTGACCCTGTCGGCCGACACGGCCCTGCTGCAGCTGGCACAGGAAACCCTGACCAGCCAGCAGCGCAGCTACAGCCTCACCCAGAAGCGCGTCGAGCTCGGCGTGGGCACCGAACTGGACCTGCGCCAGATCGAGACCAGCGTCGAGACCGCCCGCCGTGACGTGGCCGCCTACACCGCCCAGGTCACCATCGACCGCAACGCGCTGGTGCTGCTGGTGGGCGCCTCGGTGCCGGACACCCTGCTCCCGCCCGCCGGGCTGGACAGCGTGACGGCCCTGCGCGCCCTGCCCGCCGGCCTGCCCTCCGCCGTGCTGCAGGAACGCCCGGACGTGCTCGCCGCCGAACGCCAGCTGCGCGCCGCCAACGCCAGCATCGGCGCCGCCCGGGCGGCCTTCTTTCCGAGCATCAGCCTGACCGCCACCGCCGGCACCGCCAGTACCAGCCTGGGCGGGCTGTTTGCGGCGGGCTCGGGCGCCTGGACTTTCATCCCCCAGGTGAGCCTGCCCCTCTTCAACGCCGGCGCCAACCGCGCCAACCTGCAGGCCGCCGAGGCCGACCGGGACATCGCCCTGGCCAGCTACGAAAAGACCATCCAGAGCGCCTTCCGGGAGGTGGCCGACGCCCTCGCCCAGCGCGCCACCCTGGACGCCCGCCTGGACGCCCAGCAGAAGCTGGTGGACGCCAGCGCCGCCAGCTACCGCCTGTCGGAAGCCCGCTATCAGAAGGGCGTGGACAGCTACCTCAGCGCCCTCGACGCCCAGCGCAGCCTGTACGCGGCGCGCCAGGGCCTGGTCAGCCTGAAGCTGTCGGCCGCCGCCAGCGCCGTCACCCTCTACAAGGTGCTGGGCGGCGGCGACCTGGAGCGCAGCGCAGCCGCCGCCCTTTAACCGGATCGCCTCCGTCTGATGCATCGCCTGACGGTCGATGCGGCCTCTCCGCAGGGGGCGACTCGTAGGGGCGACTTGTAGGGGCGACTTGTAGGGGCGACTTCAGTCGCCCACCACGCGTCGATCACAGGCATGCCGTCTGTCAAAGTCCGCGGGCGACTGAAGTCGCCCCCACAGTCCCTCCAGCCGCCCTCAGCGCCTCCAATAGACCCCGTCAGCTTCACCCAGTGGGCGATCCGGCCGAGGGAAACCAGGCCACCGCCAGCATCGGGTAAGCGACCGTTTCAGAGAGGACTTCAGCCCTCGCCGCAGACTCATGGACGCTGACTGCCTGGAATTCGGCCTGCCGCGCCCCCGCCTTAATCGGCAATTCCGTGAAGGGCCCGCTGCAAGCCCGACCGGCCTGGCTGGGTGCCGCGCTGGCCGACGGGGTGATGCTGCTCCGGCGCATCGACAGCTTCGCCGACACCCACCCGGCCTTCCGGCGCAGCCGGGCACGGGTGAGCGAAGTGCGCCGGCGCTTCGGCGGAATCATGGTGGACATGTTCTACGACCACTTCCTGGCCGTGCATTGGCAGCGCTTCAGCGCCGAGCCGCTGGTCGCCTTCACCACCGAAACCTACCGACTGATCAACGCCCACGACGCGCCCCTGCCGGCCAGCACCTGCTCGCCGACTTTGGTCGCACCGGCGAAGGTCCCCACCCCTTCACCCTGGCCAGCGTCTGAAACCCCAGCGACGGCCGGCGGCATCGGCGTGGGGCAAGGCATCGCCCTGGTGCTCGAACGGACGTGATCCGCACAAGGCAGGCGACGGGGCTACGCGCCAGGGCGGAACCCACGGCATTCCACCCGCAATCCTTGCAGCGAATCTGCCGTATATGCCCCGTCCCGTCATGGGTCAAGGAGCAATCCATGCCCGGGCATGCCGCTCAGTTTCAGCTCCCGCTGCCGGGCTTGCGCTGAGCCGACAAAAGGGCCATGGACCAGAAAGTGCAACGACCCTCTATCGAGGGTCGTTGTTGGTTTCGAGAATCCAGCGTCGAGCTGCGGGTCAATCCTGCCCGCGACGTCGCATGACGACCAGCGTGCCAGCCGCCATCAGGCCCGACAGAATCATCATGCCCCACTGATTGAGGGAGGGAACAGCAACCGTCGCGTCGGGCCACGTGAAGCTCACCGAGCCGTTTCCGCCGCCAACCCCACCCGGGCCACCGTTGGTGCCGGCCGCGTAGCTGTCACCGCCGGTCGAACCGCCGGCACCACCCCCGCCACCGCCAAAAGCACCGGGGTCACCGCCGCCGCCACCGCCGCCGTAGCCACCACCGCCACCGCCGCCAGTCGAACCGCCTGCGCCACCGGTACCACTCCCGCTGCCGATGCCTGCAACGGGAGCGAAAGCGGTACTGGCCCCGGCACCGCCGTCACCACTGCCGCCCGCAGTCCCCCCCGGGGCGCCAGCCCCAGGAGCGCCACCAATACCGCCATTGCCGCCCGCACCACCGGCAGCCCCGCCACCGCCCGAGCCACCTGCTGCAGTCCCGCCGGCGGCACCGGCTCCACCGGCACCGAGATCGCCCGCGCCACCACCGCCACCCGCGATGATCAGGACCGGACTACCACCCGCCGTGCCCGTGATGTTGGTAGAACCGCCGCCCGCACCGCCGTTGGCGCCCGCACCGCCGCCACCGCCGACAAACAGCGTGAGCGTTTCCCCGCCGGTCGTGGTGAGCACCTTGGTGACCACCGCACCAGCACCACCGGCGGCAAATCCGTTGAAACTGCTGCCCGCCCCGCCCCCGCCGGTGGCGACGACGGTTACCGATGTCACCCCGGCCGGTACCGTCCACGTGGTCGCTCCCGGAGTCGAGAAGCTGGCCGTCGCGCCATAGGCGCTGCTGATAGAAAACGCTGCCGCAAGGGCAAGCGTCAGGGGGATACACCGATTCAAAGTCATACGTTCTCCTCTTGTCCCAGCCGGGTGAAAAACCGTGAAAAAATTCCTCTTGATAGCGGCATAGCCACGAAGACCTTGAGCAGTCGAAAGGGATTTCTTGAACGTCATGCCCCCGTACCCAATCTCGGTGCACGGGTTGGCGAACGAAGATCGTTGATTGTGGGAGACGTCCGTCACCCTTCGGGCGTTGATCGGAGTCTGCCGACACATGGAGCCCCCCATCACCCCTCCGGCAGGTCAAGATGTGGTATCACCTTCAAAGCCCCTGGTGATCCTCGCAGGAGTGGGCGGAAGAATCTGCGCAAAGGCCGACACCTGGCCAGCAACACGCAGAGGAGAGGAAACTCACCCGGAGACACCCGCCTCTTTCCGACCGCATCCCGACACGACAGCGCCCCCCCAAGCCTCCATGAACTACCTCGCCCACGCCCTCCTCGCCGGCCCCCTCGCCACCGATCGTGTCGGCGGGGTGGCCGGCGACTTCGTGAAGGGCCTGTTGCAACCCTGCCCCGCGTGGCTGGACCCGGCCCTGGCCGAGGGCGTGCGACTGCACCGACGCATCGACAGCTTCGCCGACACCCACCCCGCCTTCCGGCGCAGCCGGGCACGGGTGAGCGACACAAGAAAGCGCTTTGGCGGCGTACTGGTGGACATGTTCTACGACCACTTCCTGGCCGTGCACTGGCACCACTACAGCCCCGACCCCCTGACCGACTTCACCGCCGAAACCTACCGCCTGCTCGCCACCCGGCTCGACGCCCTGCCCGCCCCCTTCGCACCAGTCTTTGCGCGCATGGCCGCCCACGACTGGCTGGGCAGCTACCGCGACACCGCCAACGTGGCCCTCGCCCTCGACCGCATGGCCCACCACCGGGCCCGCCAACCCAACCCCCTGGCCGGCGCTGGTGAGGAGTTGCTGGCGGCTTACCCGGGGTTTGAGGCGGATTTTCTGGATTTCTTTCCGGATGCGCTGGTGTTTGCGGACGAGGTACGCCGGCGGCGGTGAGGGGACTCAACGGCCCTGAACAGGGCCATTCACGAACCCGGGATCCCTCGGCCAATACAGCACAGTCATGGTTGGCGTCAGCTAACCGGCCCGAACTCGGGCTCGACTTCCGGTTGTCGAAGGCGGGGAAGATGAGGGCCTTGGCGAGTAAGAGTCCGCATCTCCGAAACGGTCTCTACCTGCTTGCAGGCCAACTGACGTCCAGAACCCGAATAAATATGCGCCGCCTCTCTTCCGGATTGAGCAGCGCCTCAAGGCGGGTCTGAAACTCATCCGGCGAAACAGGCTTCTTGCCTCCGTCCCTGCTTGCGGGCAAATCACCCTTGCCAAACCAAAGAACCAGATAAACCCCGTAACCCGCGGCTTTGGTCGTGCTCGCATACTGAGCCATCAATTGCGTTCGCACTGCAGCCCATAGCTCCCGGTTGTCGTCGCGCTTGATCTCCAAAGGTAGTTGGAACTCATTTCGATAAGAAATGAGGATGTCGGCTCGCTTGTCATTGGCACAATCGCCTTCCGGTTGGCAATCGATACCGAAAGGCCCCAATGCGAAGCGAAGTCGCGTCAGCAATACGTCGCGGCAGAGATTCTCTTCGCGCTTGCCGGTCGGCTTGCCGCTTTCGACATTCCAGAAAGCGCGAAAGCCATCGTCGTTGTCACGCCGGATTTTGTTAGCGATCTGGTCTAGGACATCGAGCGTCAGAGCGGCCAAGTCGGTCATATTAGCCGGCCCCTGATTGGCCAGCACGCTGGCCACGCTTTGCAGGGACGGAAAACGGAAAGCACCTTCACGCTGCTTCAGTTGAAGCTGATACCTAGCATTGTCCAGCGCATATTTCAGTTTTCCCAACGCGGGAACGGCGAGCAAGCGATCAATCTCCCGTGCCGCCTCCTGGGTAGCCAGGGCTCCGAGACGAGTCACCATCGCGTGGACATTTTCCCCCAACTGCATGGGCCCCGTGACAAGGCCTGAACGACGTTCCAGTTCGGCGTGCGGTGCAAGCAATTCGATTAGCCTGCTTAGTGTGACCGCTGACAATTGGTAGTCATTGTTCAAACCACTGTACCGATCGCTGACAAAGGCGCACAGGTGACTGGCACGGACCCAAGCCTTGCCGATGTATTGCCAAAGCTCGGATTCATACTGCGGCGGATCAATCAACATGCCGGCGGTCAGCCAATAGACCTTTTGGGGAACGTCCATCGCTTTCGAAGCCAACTTCCGCCCCAGAAGTCCCTTCAGCTGTGTGGGGACGTAACGCAAGGCAGCCTTCAGGAGATTATCGAGATACGACAACTGAACGGATTTAATGCGAACCGGAAAGCTCGTCAGCAAGGGGATGACCGCCAGCTCTGCCACCGCCTGATAGTCGGCGTCGTTGGCGAGCACATACAGACCGTAGACGTAGTCTTGCCTGGCCTTGAGGGTTGCGGCGGCATAGATGACCAACACCTCCGCCACCAAGGCTGGGCGGGTGCGCACGAGATATGAGAACCATGCCGGCTCATTTCCGGCGCCATAGGTCAGGCGGAAAGCCAGCATAAGACGCAGTTGCTCTTCGCTCAGGCAATCGACGAATGATTCCCCAGCGCGCCAACGCAACTCCATGCCAACCAGACAGGGATTGCGGATGTAATGTTCAGTCCGCTTGGTGCTGAGATCGACGATTTCCTCCACGGTAGGGAGATCACTGCGCTCTGGGCAATGGAAGAATCCGGCCTCGGCGGCCTCCAGTACCTCTCGGCCGTTGTCGCAATAGCTGTCGAATCTCTCCTGCACCGTGCTGCCATGCGTATTGAAGTAGTGATCCAGCCACACCCCTGCTAACTCGTGCATGACGCCCGGCGGTGCGGTGCCGTTTTGAATTGTTTCCAGGTGCCTGGATATGGCGATGGCCTTGCCGCGTTTTTGCCCCGCGCTTTCAAGTTTGCGTGTTTTCGCTCTGACTGCCTCTTCCTGACGCCATTCGGGAATCTCCCAAGCCAGCATCGAATCCAGCCAATGCCTGCGTCCGGGATTGGCCTCGCCCCAGGCCTCGATCTTCTCCAGCGATAAGTCAGCGCAACCGATTCCGAACATCAAGGCGCGAACGGCTTCATATAGATGTTGCTCAGCCAATCCATCATGGATTGTCAGAGATGCCTGCTCAAGATGCCACAAGCCGATGTCGTCAGGTGGTGGTGCACCGTGGAGCCGGTGCTCTTGATTGAACAAACAGAGCCTGATGTGCTCCGCTGATTCGCAGTGCCGATAGCAGAGTCCGAGGATCGCCTTGTAGCGCTGGGGACGAGCGCCAAGCCAGGAGGAAATCGACTGCCGGTGTTCGCTCTCCCACCGGCTTTCTCCATCCCGGTCGGCGCCTATACCCAGCCACGCATACAGCCGTTCGTCACCAATATGGTCGCCATGGATCTGGAGCGCTCGGCTGAGGAGGGCTCCGAGCATTCGATACCAATCGAAGCGCAAAGCCATTTCATCGGACACCACCAAGTCGGTACGTCCGGCAAGTTGGTCGAGCAGAATCGGCAAGTCGGCTTCCGGGGCCGACCTCGGAAGGATGTATCGCCAGAATGTTGCGTAACGGCCCCCGACGAGCTTGCGCTCCTTCGGTGGATGCAAGTAGCCAAGTAGTTCTTTCGCGGGGATTTGCCCCGGATACAGCGCAGCCAACAGAACGCCGGTCAGTTCGTCGTCGGCCTCGCTACCCTGTCCGAAGCGAAGCGTATCCAGCAAAGCGATTGATTCGTCGGCTGAAGGCGAGTGCCTCAACCAGGTTTCGAGTGCTTGCCGTCGAATTCCGGGCCACCGGCCAGGGTCAAGGACAATCGCCTTGAGCGCCGGCCCCAACCCGGGAATCGGTTCAGCTTCGCCTAGAACATCCAATACACAGGCTGTCATCGACTGACTGGCATCGTCCCGTTTCTGTCGTCCCAGGATGGCGGCGAAGTCATTCGTCAGTCCCTCGTCCGCCAGCGCACCGAGTTGTCTGACCGACGGAATCTCCCAACGATAGTAGATCTGCGCTTCTGCCTCCCGCTGCAAACCGATAAGCAAGCCGCGCTTATCGATTGCAGACATTGGCTTCACATCGCCATAGAGGATGACGGTAAGCGGATCGGCGTCGATTAAACGCTGTCGTGCTGCTTGGCAATGCAAGGCCAACCATCCATACAGGCCCCGCAGACCGGACACTGTCCGTTTATCCAATCCCAGAAATAGATTCAAGACGCGCCCCAAGGGCAAGCCTTGGCGGTCGATCCGTTCCGCCAGCCACTGGGCGGCAAGAAATTCGGCGATGCTCCGATGGCCGGGAACAAGGCGCTCAGGTACATCGGGGGCCGGACGGAACAGTTTTCGGGTCGTCGCCACCCGGGCGACGGAAAGATCGGCAGGAGCAAAATCATCAACAGTCGGATAGTGCTCATTGGCACTTTCCCGATCCAGCGCGATTCCCGATTTATCGGAAAGCAGCATTACGGCGAAAAGCTGCCCCGCTGCCGCCAGGATCTCGTCAACAAGCGTAGGCGTTGCGCGGGCGTGCGCACGATGTTGCTTGGAGTCTTCGTCCGCGAGCTTGCGACAGGCAAGCCGGAATGTTTCCAGTCGAGTCGTCGGCCATTGACCGTCACGAATTGCCTCGGCGAGAAGGCCCAAAGTCTGGGGGTTATCCAACAGGCCTTCGACTCCGCGCAGGCGCGCGTTCTCGACAAACGCATCCGGGTCGGCTACCCCGTGGTTCTCGCGCAGAATCGCTTCAACATCGCTTTTGGTCAGGGGGTCGAGCACGTAGACGCCTAGTTGGCCGTCTTGAGAAAGATCACTAATGGCCTGGCTGTCCGTCGAACCAAACCAATCGGCGGCGCGGCACGCAATGCGAAAGCGGGGGCTGCCGAGTTTTCTTAGATGTGCTCGTAGGTTGAGCAAGGTGGAGGTATCCCCTCCGCCGGCTCGCGTTTCGTCCAGGCCGTCCAGGTAGAGCGTCTTTCCATGCCATGCTGGGTCAGGCTCATCACTCAGAAACCGGGCGATTGACATGAAGACCCCTTCCGTCGCCAGGGCTTCCATCTCGAAGGCTTTGGACTTTCCTGCCCCGGGCTCCCCCAACAAGACCCAGGCCGCCAGCCCACGCAGTTCTTCCAGGCGGACCGGCCCATATTCCCCGGCGTCTACTTGAACATCCGAGTACTTGATGGCGCGACGAGGCACGAACACCATGGTCCTACTCCAGCCAATGCTCGGCAGGTTGTAGCAGGAATTCGGCAAGGGAGACGCCGCCCTCGCCAACGATCATGGTTCTGGCGCCCTTGAACTTTTCGGCAAAGGTCTCGAGCCCCCTTGGTACGGCGTACCGGGCACCGCTCTTCACTTCAATGCCCAGAATTCTTCTGCCATTCGTGAGCACGAAATCGACTTCATGGGGGCTTTCCCGCCAATACTGAACCATCGAGTCTTCCGACGCGGTGTTGATCAAGTGGGCGCCAACGGCGCTCTCCACCAGCCTGCCCCAATAGCTGCGGTCACCATATGCCTCGGCGAAGGAATATCCCGCCAGGGCGGAAACCAACGCGGTGTTGTGGACATTCAGCTTGGGACTGGATGCACGCTTGCGGAAAGCTTGTATGGCAAATTTCGACAAGCCGCTCAAGAGCCCTGCCTGGGACAGCAATTCCAGGTAGTGCGCCAGCGTCGTGGTATTCCCTGCATCGGCCAACTGCCCGCGGAGCTTGTCATAAGCAATGATTTGCCCCGAATAGGCACCGCACCCCAACTCGAACAGGGCTTTCAATAGCGCAGGCTTGTCCACCCTTGTGATCTGCAGGATGTCTTTCTGGATGTTCGGTTGGATGAGGGCCGTCCGAACGTAGTGTCTCCAGCGCGACTCGTCACGGATCATGCTCGCGCTGCCGGGGTAGCCGCCGAAATAGATGAATTCGTCGAGTGAAAGATCGAAAGCGGCCTGCATCTCCTCATACGACCAGTGCGTCATGCTGATGGGCTCATAACGCCCTGCCAGACTTTCGGTCAGTCCCTTCTGCATCAACCACGGAGAGGAGCCGAGCAAGATGACATGCAGGGGTAGATTCTCGGCGCGATCGGCATCCCACAATCCTTTTACGATCTCGGACCAACGCGGAATTTTCTGGATCTCATCGATAGCAAGAACGTAGTGAGACCCCTCCGGCAACAGCCTCGCCCTGGCGCGTACCTGCATCCACTGTTGGATAAGCCATTCCGCATTCGCCGGTGCTGATGCCAGGAGCTGGGTCGAGGCTGTCGCACTTTGAGTATCAAAGGGATCACCCACCTCCTGTACTGGGCGATCTGCCGCGATGAAGCGGGACGCCCCCTGATAGTCAGTCAACACCTGTCTGACCAAGGTCGTCTTGCCCACTTGGCGAGGCCCGCTCACCACCACCATGAATCTTGGAGGTTCGTGAAGGCGTTGGCGTAAGGTGTTGATTTGCTTGCGCTCGAAGGTCATTTTCAAATACTGAGTAAATTTACTCAGTATGTTAAGCATTCGTTGACGCGAAGGCAACAAACTAACGGGCGCCTCGAAAAACCTCAGCTCGCCCACCCTTGGTAAAATTACATCGTCCTGAACCCTGCTGCAGCTTATCGCGATGAAACAGCGTAGTGCCATCAAGACGGACCTGTTTGC